>JBOGIR010000471.1:0-3088 GCA_050742335.1 Vicinamibacterales bacterium
CGCTGTAGGGTTGCGTGCGCGACCACACGCCCTCTTCGACCCGCCCGTCGATTTCGGGCCCCTCATCGTCGGCCAGGCGTCCGACGGAAAGCTGCGGCACGTCCTGGGCCGCCGCGAAGGATGCGGCAATCAGGACGAACGCCCCAGCGAACAGCGAGGAGAGTCTCGGCATGTCCTCCGGGTGGGCATTGTACTCCGCTCGCCGGCAGTGACCGCGTCGCGAGCGTCGCCTCGGCCCTGCCGCCCAGGCGACCGAACAACCTGGCTGACGAAGAATTCAGGAAATCTTCAGTTTGGTGGCGTTCGTCCCGGAGTATCGTGCCGGAGCCTCTGGAAAAATTTCGCGGTCGGAGGTCCCATGCGTATTCAGGTGTTCGTCGGTGCTGCGGTGATGGTGCTCTCAGGAGTCCAGATCGCCGCGCACGACTTCTGGCTTGCTGCGAACCCGTGGACACCAGGGTCCCAAGTCACCCTCAGCGCCAATGTCGGCGATCGCTTTCCCAATGGCACCGACTACACCCCGCCGGAACGCGTCGAGCGATGGCGCATGCTTGGTCCTCAGGGGGAGGTGAACGTCACGCGTGCGTTCCGGCGGAACGGCAACTCGCTGGAAGCCGATGTTGCGCTGCCTGCCCCGGGTGCGTATCTCGCCACGATGACGATAACGCCACGCGTCACAGAGATGAAGGGACCGTCCTTCAACAGCTACCTCCACGAGGAAGGGCTCGACTGGGTGATCGCCGCACGCCACACCGCCGGTGCATCTGAGGCGACCGCGAAGGAACGGTACGCTCGGTACGCGAAGGTGGCGCTCAGAAACGGCAGCGGGAGCGGTGACCACCTGACTCGTCCGATGGGCTTTCCTGCCGAGTTCGTACCTGCCACCGATCCAACGATGCTCCACGCCGGCCAGCCGCTGACCCTTCAGCTCCTGGCGGACGGCAGGCCCGTTGCTGGCGCTGCCGTGACTGCCCTTGCCGGCGGGGGAGGCCATCCCCTCATCGGCCGCACGGATATATACGGACGTGTCACTCTTCCGATCGACCGCGAAGGGGCCTGGCTTGTCCGCACGGTCCATATGGTGACTGGAGCGCAGGCAGGTGTGCCGGAGGTCGATTGGGACTCGTATTGGGCGACCCTGGCGTTCCATACCGCGAGTCACTGACCACCCGGGAGCCGGAAAGCCGGAACTGTCGCTGCGCCGCCGTTCTTCGGGTCATCGGCACCTGTGACCGTCGTTGGCGCGAGGAGAGTTCACATGAGGCTGGTTCGCAGATTCCTGATCCTGACGCATCGTTATCTCGGTATCGCGCTGAGTCTCCTCGTCGCCGTCTGGTTCGCCTCGGGCATCGTGATGATGTACGCGGGCGGCATGCCCCGCTTGACGCCCGAAGTTCGCCTGGAACGGCTGCCGCCGCTCGATGTTCGCCGTGTTCAGCTCACGCCATCCGAGGCTGCCGGGCGTGCTGGTGCTCAGGGCGCACCGGGTCGCGTCGTGCTGTCCTCGGTGATGGAGCGCCCCGCCTACCGCTTCACGGGCGGCCAGTCGGCGACCGTGTTCGCCGACACGGGCGAAGTGCTCGGGGACATCAGCGTTGCCCGGTCAAGAAGGATTGCCAGCGCATTCATGGGCCTCCCTGAGGAGCACGTGGCGTATGAGCGCACGCTGGAGCGCGTCGATCAGTGGACGCTCGGCCAGGGCCGTAACCTGCCGCTGCACAAGTTTCGCGTGACGGACGGCCGCGGCACCGAGCTGTATGTCGCGCCGCAATCCGCCGAGGTGACGCTGCTCACCACGAGGCGGAGTCGGGCGCTGGCGTGGATGGGCACCATCCCGCATTGGCTCTACTTCGCAGCCCTGCGGACCAACCAGCCGATCTGGTACCGCATCGTTGTCTGGACCTCGGCGCTCGCCTGTGTCATCGCGGTGCTCGGACTCATCCTCGGTGTTACGCAGTTCAGGCGATCGAAACCCTTCAAGCTAGCGGCGTCGACTCCGTACTCGGGCTGGATGCGCTGGCACTACGTGACCGGCGTGGTGTTCGGCCTGTGCACGCTGACGTTTGCCTTCAGCGGCCTTCTCTCGATGGAGCCGTTCGCCTGGACGAATGCCACAGGTCTCGAGGTGAGGCGCGATGCCCTCACGGGCGGGCCGGTGGACTTGTCGCAGTTTCCCGCGATGGATGCCGCGGCCTGGGACCGAATCGCCGGCGGCGGTGCGCTCAAGGAAGTGGAGTTCGCGCGAATTCACGACGAACACTACTACGTCGTCCACCATGCGCCGGCCAGTTCGTCTGGGATCGGACGGGCTGAACGGCTTCACCAGCCGTACGATGTCGTTGGGCGGGCGGAACCGAACCGCGCGCTCGTCGCGGCGAGCACGCTCGCAATCCGCCGCGAGCCGTTCAGCGTCGATTCTCTGATCGGCCGGCTGAAGGTTGCGCTGCCAGACGTACCGATCGTCGAGCAGACCCTCCTTACCGCGTACGACTCGTACTACTACTCCCGCGGCCAGCAGACGCCGCTGCCGGTGCTGCGGGTCAAGTTCGCGGATCCCGCCGAAACGTGGGTGTATATCGACCCCGCGATGAGTCAGGTCCTCGCGGAAGTTCATCGGCTGAACCGGCTGGAACGATGGCTGTACAACGGGCTGCACAGCCTTGACTTCGCCTTCTGGTACAACTCGCCGCTGTGGGACGTCGGCATGATTGCGCTGTGCCTGGGTGGTCTGGCGTCGAGCGGTATCGGCGTGCTCCTCGGCGTCAGACGCATCCGGCGTGCCACGACGCGAACCGCGCGGTCGTGGACCGACACGCCGGCGGTCGACGCCCGCCACTCGATCTCGCAGCCTCTGCGGTGAGTCTGCTCCGTGCGCATCCTGGTGGTCGAGGACGACCGCAAGGTCGCCGATGCCTTGCGCGAGGGACTCGCCGCCGAATCCTACGACGTGGCCGTCGCGCGAGATGGTGACGATGCATTCGACCGCATCAACCGGGATGCGTTCGATCTCGTTGTATTAGACCTCGGGCTTCCTGGTCGTCACGGTCTCGAAGTTCTGGCGGCCATCCGGGCGCGTCACGTGCAGACA
>JBOGIR010000472.1:0-2420 GCA_050742335.1 Vicinamibacterales bacterium
CTCCACCCGTGTCAGCTCTCTCGCACTCATCCCTGTCCTTCCCAATCGGTGACCTCCCCAGAGGCCACCAGCTTAGGGGGACATTTCTATTTCGCTCAGGAGGGGACATTATCAATTCGCGTCAACAGACGAAACCAGCGGGGGAGGGGGAAGGGGGAAAGGCGCGCGCTGCTATATCGGACCGGATCCCAACCACCAACTACCAACCCGATCGCCATCTCTTTCGTCACCGTGTTGAAGCAGACCGGTGTTCGATACAGCACATCCAGCGTCCGCGTGCGCGGCGACGCGTGCCGAATGGCGTAGGCCGGCGGATAATGCGACGCCCAGAGCATGGCCGGCATCATGTCCCTCCCGATGAAGGCGAGCCTACTGTAATGCAGAACCCGGCAGAGAGTCCGAAGGTACGTAGTGTCCGGCTTTAGCCGGACCGCTGAGTTCCGGCAGTTCCTCAGTGCGCGTTTCGTGTGGCCGCACGGCCCGCGCTGATGATCGCGAGGCGGACGGCCGCAAAGGTCGTCACGCCCCAGGCCAGCAGACCGGACACGGCCAACAGCCCCAGAAGGATGGGACGATCGAAGAGCGACGCCAGCGAAGCAAGGCGCGACATCGGTTCCTCGAGTGCCGCGATGCGCTGCAGTGGTTCGCGCAGCCCGCCAAGCTCCTGCATGCCGGGCTGCAGGGCGGCCACCGACGCCAACTGGGGTCCGATCGCCGCCAGCAGGTCGAGTGAACCTTCGAGATTCGCCACCGCGTCGAGGCTGGGGCGCATATCGGCGACGCGCGACATCGGCGCGCCGAGCGCCGCGGCGGCATCGAGGCTCTGGCCGATATCGCCGAGGCGTGTCATCGGCTCCCGCAGCTCGGCCAGCGATCGCATACTCGGGTCGAGCGCCGCAACCCGCCCCATCGGTTCAGTGAGGGCGGCGACCGAACGCAGCGTTGGATTCAGCGCCGCAACCGCCTCCATTGATGCCTGCAGACGCTCGACCCCTTGAAGCGCCGGCACGAGATTCTTGGTGGCGGCCGTCGAATCGAGCACCACCTGCGTGTTGGTAGTAATGGCGGCCGAGCTCTTGTTGATGGCGTCGGTGCTCTGCTGCATGGTTGTTTGGAGGTTCGTGACCAGCGAGCAGCCGGTGTGTGCGACTGCCACCAACATCACTACCGTCGCGTGTCTGATCGGCATAGAGATCCTTTCGGATTACGGCAGTCGCCCGGGCTTACGGAGCGCGGTTTCGAACGGGTCCAGCAGTTCTGGTTTCTCGAGGATCTCCGCGAAACGCCCGCCCCACAGTCGGATGCGGTCGACATCGAGGCGCGCACCCGTGCGACTGACCACCGATTGCACGTCGTGCAGGTCGATGAGCCGCGCTGCGACGAGCTTGTAGAGGATCAAGTCTTCCGCCGAGCAGGTGCGGAGCACGGCGGCTGGCATCACCTCCCAGTCCGACGCTCGCTCGAGGACCTCGAGCTCGAATGGAAACGCCGCGAAGCTGACGTCGAGGTCGACGCCATTGCTCGCGCTGAGCAACGCCAATCGTCCCAGTTCTGCGCGGCGAACCGGATCGGGATCCCGTGACGCGAACCTCGACAGGAGCAAGTCGAGCACAGCCGCCTCTTCGGTGAAATCCACGAGCACGGTGGCATCGACGTCTTTGGTAGCGCGAGGTTCTCCCCATCGCGAGACGACGAGGCCGCCAATCAGACACGCGGACCGGCCGTGGGTGGCGAGGAAACCGAGGAGCTCCGCGGCGGCTTCCACGAGTCGGGGCGGCGTCATGCGCGTTCGGCCAGGCGTCGCAGAACTTCGTGGAGCGCGCGCAGTCCCTCGCCGTTGTCCCCGGGACCTGGGGCGGCCAGGGACCACAGCAGCTCCACAGCGATACGTGCCGACTCGACCTCGGTGAGGCGGCGCAACTCGGCCACGCGTCGTGCCTCGAGCAGTGGCCCTCTCTGTGCCCAGCCCTCGAGCCACTCGGCCGTCTGCGCACGTGCCTCGGCGTCGAACGGTCGCAGCGTCTTCATGGCCTCAATAGTAGCGCGCTAGAAAACTTGACCTCGAAAATTCCAACCAAATGAGTCAAGTTTTCTCGCCCCGCGAAAGCGGGGCAAAAAGACACTGCCCTAGCGAGGCGAAGCCGCCTGGGCTTTTTTCTCACTGGTCTGAGGCGAAGCCTCGCTAGGCCTCGCGCGATCTCCTGCCGGTTCCGACAGAGACGAGCAGAAGGTCGTCTGTGCCACCGCCACGCGAATCCGTACGGGCTCACCGCATCTGCAACGACGATTGGACCGCTATACGGCCCCAAGCGCGAATGTTGTACTCGTTGTGAATCCGTATAGCGTCCCAGGCGCGCGGAGCGCGCCAAGAAGATACTGCCAACCAGTCATGGGCCCTGCGGGATAGCAAGGGCAGGGCC
>JBOGIR010000473.1:0-5099 GCA_050742335.1 Vicinamibacterales bacterium
CGAAGATCACACGCATCTCATTCCCTCCTAGATAGTTCACAGTAGGCAGTAGGCAGTTCACAGTGAGGGGGTCGGCACTTCACAGTTTCGGCTCGATCGCCCGCTGCCTTCACTGCCTACTGCCTACTGCTATGTGCACCGGCGGGGAGCTCGGGAACCGGCCTTCATGACGTAGACGAGCCAGCTCCGCGGTGGGTCACACGCCGCCGCGGGGCGCCCCCCTTGTGACCTGATGACCCCCTCTCTCGTCTCCTTTGTGCACAGATAGGCATATCCGCTCCCGCCGGTTGCGTGGGGTCGAGCCGCGAAGTCACGGTGGTCAGGTGGGCCTCTGGAAGGCCGATAGAAGGGACTAGGGTGCGAAGATGACAGATCGAATCGACGGGTACTTGAAAGGTACCCGCGAATGGACTGAGCTCACGGCTGAGGAGCGTGCTCAGGCCGATTCGGTCGCGCGCGTCATTCGCGAGGCGCGCGCGTTTGTGGACGCGCGGCCCGTCCCGGATGTCTCGGCTGGTGTCATGCGCGAGATCGAGCGCCTCGCGGTGAATCCGGCCACGACGCCGACCACCGCGTTCGCACGACTCGCCTCCACCTTGTGGACCGCGCGACAGGTGTCGTTCCAGTTCCGTCCCGCCTACGCTCTGCTGGCGGCCGCGGCCGTTGGTGCGCTGGCGATACTGGTGCCTTCCACATGGCGTCCCGTCGACAGCGCCTCAATCGCATCGGTGGCGGTCGAACCTCGGCTCTTCGTCCAGTTCCGGCTTCAGGCGTCGGATGCCTCGACCGTGCGATTGGCCGGCAGCTTCACCAACTGGCAGCCGCAATACGAGCTGCGCAGCGCCGGTCCTGGCATGTGGACGATCACGATCCCGCTTGCGCCCGGCGTGCACGACTACGCGTTCGTGGTCGATGGCGAGCGTTGGCTGGCAGACCCTTACGCGCAGGCCGTGGACGATGGTTTCGGCGGTATCAACAGCCGCATCGCGCTCATGGCCCCGGAGGATGCCCGCCTGTGATCAGGCCGACCGTCGTCATGACGCTCGTTTTGACTGCGGTCATCGGCGTCCTGTCGTCGACTGAGGCGCGGAGTCAGGGACTGTCTGTTGACGTCTCCGCAGGGAGCGTCGTCTACGACCCGGTATCCGCCAACGTCGGGACGACGAACGTCATGGGCACGGTCCGCTTTGACGCCCGCCAGGGCGGCTGGGTCTACGGCACCGCGGCCTCGCCGATGAGAAGTGGCGATCCCGTGTGGGGCTCGTTCGGTGCCGGCGGCCGGTTCTTGCCGTCGGGATCCGCGGATCGCCGTACGAACATTGGCCTGGACGTTGGTGCGCACGGCTTCCTGTTCCGCGACGCTGTTGTCGATCAGACGGGAAGGGGCGCCGCCATCGATGCCATCCCCCTTGTGAATGTGTCCTCCGGCGCCGCAAGCCTCGAGCTGCGTGGTGGCTGGCGGGGCCATACGCTGGCCTTTGCCGGAGCGACTGAGCACCGCGGTGTTTGGGAGACCGGGGCCCGCGCGAGCTATGACGCCACGGTTCGTCTGCAGGCGGACGCGCGATGGGTGCGCGCGAGCGAAGGCACGTACCCGTTCCTGAGCGGCATGCTGGTCCACGGCGGCACGCCGGTGCAGACGTGGATGCAGGTCGGCAAGTGGCTGAGCGACGATCTGAACGACGTCGAATGGGGTGCTGGCGTCGGCGTGGCGCTGGGCAGCCAGTCCACGCTCTGGGGCAGCGTGCGGCAGGAGGCGCCGGACCCGCTGTACTGGAACGTGGCGCGCCGGAGCTGGAGTGTGGGTTTCACCCGTCGTCTTGGCCGGAGTATCGCTGTCGCACCGCTGCCGGTGTCGCGCCCGGAACCCGGGGGTGTGCTGATTCAGCTCCCGGCATCGGATGCGCCTGGCGCACAACTGTCGATAGCGGGTGATTTCAACAACTGGCGGCCTGTGCCCATGCAGCGCGAGGACGGCCAGTGGGTGATTCGTCTGCCTCTTGCGCCGGGTGTCTACCATTACGCCTTTCGCGCCGGCGATGGTGACTGGTTCGTGCCCGCGACGGGGGCGGGCCGGCGCAGTGACGGAATGGGTGGGTACGTGGCCGTTCTGGTGGTGATCTGATGCACGCACCGGAAGATGGTCATCAGTTCGGGAGCGCAGACGATGCGACGATCGTTGCGCGGGTGATCGCGGGCGACCGGCAGCAGTTCGCGCAGCTCGTCGCGCGCTATCAGGGTGTGCTGTATCGCCGTGCGGTGTCGATGGTGTTCGATCACGACACTGCCGCGGATATGGTGCAGGACGCGTTCGTGCGTGCCTATACCAACCTGGGAAGGTGTCGCGACCATGCGCGCTTCCGCGCGTGGCTTTTTCAGACGTTGCGGAACCGCTGTCTCGACTACTTGAAGGAGGCGCGCCGGAAGAACGTGCCTCTGGACGAGGCGGGTCCGATTACCGATGGCGGAGAGGGTCCCGCCGGCCGGTTCGAGCGGGCGCGGCTGCGCGAGGAGATCGGACGGGCGCTCGCGACGCTCTCTGGCGCGCAGCGCGAGGCGTTCCTGATGCACTACGTCGAGGGCATTCCCTACGAAACGATGGCCGAACTGCTCGGCGCGTCGGTCAGCGCGCTCAAGATGCGCGTGGTGCGGGCGCGGGAGGCGCTGGTTTCCGCGTTACGGAAGGAAGAAGTGACCCAGGCGGTTCCGATTCGTCTTACTACTAGGGGAAGCTGACGCACATCGAGGAAGTGCTGAGGAGGAACATGAGAGTCAGGATCGGCGCCGCCATGCTGGTGCTCATCACGTCGGCTGCGGGTTCCGCGGTGGCGCAGGTGCAGCCGGCGCAGGAACGGATCAACACCGCGCTCGCGCGGGCCCGCCAGGTGGGGATTCCTGTCGAGCTGCTGCAGAACAAGATTGCCGAGGGTAAGGCCAAGGGCGTCTGGCTGGAACGGATCGCGGCGGCCATCGAGCGGCGCGAAGCCTCGCTCGAGCGCGCGAGCGAGGCGCTGCGCGGCCGGCCGGAGGTCGGGCCAGCGGATCTCTCTGTCTCTGCCGATGCGCTCGAGTCCGGCGTGAGCCAGGCCGTGTTGCTGGCGATCGCCGACTCCGCGCCACGAGAGCGTCGCGCGGTCGCCATCGCCGCGCTGACCGAGCTCGTTGAGCTTGGGCACGTGCCGGAAGCGGCACTCGAGCGTGTGCAAGAAGCGCTCAAACGCGGCCCCGACGCGCTCGCCAACCTGCCGGCCGAAGCGGGTGCAGGACGGGGCCGTGGGAATGGGCCGCCCCAGACGCCGGGCTCCACCGGCGGACGCGGCGGGGCATCAGCAGGTCCACCTTCCAGTGTCCCGGCGCCCGGAGGAACGTCGCAGCCAACGAGGCCAGGCGGGCCACCGAGCAGCAATCCGAGCGGCCGCCAGACTGGCCCCGGTGCGGGGAGGGGTGGAGTCTGAGTTGGTTCACTGTTAGTAGGCAGTAGGCGGTAGGCGGCGGTAGGCAGTAGGCGGTAGGCGGTAGGCCGTGGAACTGCGGACGCCCGGCCAGTACCTACGATTACGGAGTTGTCATCGAGGCGCGTCAGTCGCGGCCGTGAATGACGGAACGCATCGACATTCCGGCCCCGAAAGCTGGCGCCTGTCTTGCGGGCTCTGACCTCCGTCGCTCCTCCCGGTGAGAGGCCCCACCATGCTGCGGCGCTGGCTCAGGGCTGCGGCGGAACGCATCGGCATCCACCTCCCGTTCACCGGCGTGATCTGCGTGAACGGCACCCAGACGATTGCCATCGACGCGGAGTGGCGCGCCTGCATCACCACCAGGCGGATGCTCGTGTTCCTCGAGCCGCCAGCCGTGGGAGATCTGCGTGACACCTACGAGATGGGATCGGGCCGACCGACGAGCTCGGTGATCTTCAGCTCGCCGGATGCCGTTGAAATGGCGCGCGCGCAAAGACCGTCGGGAGTGACGGTGTACTGGTGGCCACAGAATCCGGTCGCCCACTATACGCTGTACGAGCACGAGAACGGCTGGATGCCCGCGGCCACGTTCAACGGATCTGCGCTGTGTCTCGAATACCAGTGCGACATGCGAACCGGCGCCTTCGCCATCGAATGCGTCGCGCCCGTGCCGTTCGACGCCGCCGTCGTCTTCAAGCGGCCGCGTTGGCCCAGGGAACTCACCGAGCGCACCATCGTTGGCCATGCGCTGAAGCACCTGAAGACCGCTCCTGGGGCGCCGCGGATCCTGGAGGATGGCCGACGCATCGCGTGCGACATTCGAGGCCCGAGGGTCGGCGAGCGTTATATGTTCGTGGCCTTCCAGCAGTGTGGCATCGCTGATTGCGAGCGGTGGCTGCAGGAGACGTCGGTCGCCGGCCGCGCCCGGCGCGTCGTCGACGACTGGGCGCACGCGCTCCGGGGCTGAGCCTTTCAGAGCCTCGGCTACAGAGCTGCAACCTCGGTAAAGCTCCTCTGCCACACATGGTCGTAGACGCGGTCGGCAAGCACCTCAGTCTCCTCGTCCGTGAATGGCGGACGTGGCAATGACTGCCAAAGGCTGTCCAGGATGAACACCTTGACCTGAGCCTGAGTAGAGGTGTTCTGCATCCAGTTCTGCATCGACGCCAGGACCTGGTGGAGAGAGGCGAGCAGGCTTCTGCTCGCTTGCTTCAACCGCTCCCGGTCGGCCTTCGAGATGTTCTCCCGGAACAGCAGGTCGAAGAGCGCCAGCTCGTCGTCGTTGAGGCCCTCTTCGGCCGCCCGACGCTGCTCTGCATCGAGGCTGGCCGCCAGCGCGACGAGCGCCGCGAAAGTGGCCTCGACTGTCGAGCGGTCCTTCTCGCGGTTGTAGTCCGCGATGATCTGCTGGTACTTCTTGTAGTAGTCCATCCGCATCGGGTTGCGGGCGAGCATCTGCGCCAGCTTCCTCTCGACGACCTCCCGGATGTCCTGCAGTGCCGCGTGTTTGCGGCGGACCTTCAGCGCGAACTCGTTTCGGAGCCTCTCGAAGTCGATCTGGCTCAGGTCCACCGTGAGCCCCTCCGCGTGGTCCTCGCCCGGCGCCGCCGCGCGGATGGCCTCGTTGACGATGCGGTGCAGTTC
>JBOGIR010000474.1:0-5696 GCA_050742335.1 Vicinamibacterales bacterium
GAACAACCCCAGGGCCGCGGTGCAGGGCTTCTCCCCGCGCGGTATGGATGTCGATCGCAATGGCGTCGTGTGGGTCGCGCTGGCGAGCGGCCATTTCGGCAGCTTCGATCGGCGCAAGTGCAAAGCGCCGCTGAACGGTCCGAAGGCCACCGGTGACCACTGCCCCGAGGGCTGGAGCTTCCACAAGTTCCCGGGACCCGGCTTCCGAGGCATCGGCGACAACAGCGCCGAGGCGAGCTACTACTCATGGGTCGATCAGCACAACACCCTCGGACTTGGAGAGAACGTACCGATCGCGACCGGCAACCTGAACGACGGCATGATCGCGTTCCAGAACGGCCGGATGGTCGTGCTGCGCGTGCCGTACCCGATGGGCTTCTACGCCAAGGGGCTCGACGGGAGAATAGACGACCCGCGCGCGGGGTGGAAGGGACGCGGGCTGTGGGCTGCCAACGGCGACCGCACGCCGTGGCTCATCGAAGGCGGCAAGGGCAGCAAGCCGTTGGCCGCGCACTGGCAGGTGCGGCCGAATCCGCTGGCGCACTGAATTAGTAGGCAGTAGGCAGTAGGCGGTAGGCGGTAGGCAGTGCGCAGTAGGCGGTGGAATCTACTGCCTACTGCCTACTGCCTACTGCTTACTGCTTACTGCTTACTGCTTACTGCCTACTGCCTACTGACAAGCGTCACCGCCAGCCCGCGTTCCGCGG
Source organism: Vicinamibacterales bacterium (assembly GCA_050742335.1). Taxonomy (GTDB): domain Bacteria; phylum Acidobacteriota; class Vicinamibacteria; order Vicinamibacterales; family UBA2999; genus DATCJA01. Next base: position 708 of record JBOGIR010000474.1, read on the forward strand.
CGACCACTGATGCGCCACGTGGTCGGCCAGGCGACCGGGCCGTTCGAAGATCTTCACCAGCACGACGCCCGCGACGAAGCCCCCAAGGTGGGCCCAGAACGCCACACCGCCGCCCCCCTGCTCGGACACGACGCTCGTGATCCCGCCGACAAACTGCAGAAACATCCAGTAGATCAACATCACCCAGGCCGGCAGCGCCATCTGGTAGAAGAAGAAGCCAAGCGGCACCATCGTGTACACGCGCACCCGCGGGAACAGCACGAGGTACGCGCCCATCACGCCGCTGATGGCGCCCGACGCGCCAACCATCGGGATCTCTGACGCCGGATTGGCGGCCACCTGCGCCAGCGCCGCCGCCAGGCCGGTCAGCAGGTAAAACGCGACAAAGCGCGGCCGCGTCATCGAGTCCTCGACGTTGTTGCCGAACAGCCACAGGAACCACATGTTGCCCAGCAGGTGCATCCACGAGCCGTGCAGGAACATCGAGGTGACGAGGTGAGACATCTGGGAGCCGGGATCGGTCAGACATACGAGGCCCTCTCCCATCGGAAACTCGGTCCCCGGCGACACCGACAGCGTCAGCTCGCCGGGGATGAGACCGAGGTTGCACACCGATGCGGCAAGGGCCATCGCCGAGCCCCCGCCCTGTACCAGCAGCCAGGCCAGCGTGCTCATGGCGATGAGCGCCAACGTCACATACGGCGTCCGCTGCGTCTCGTTCGCGTCGTGATACGGAAACACGGCATCTCTCCTGCGCCTCGATCATGACACGAGGGCTTTGGGCTTTGGGCTATAGGCTTTGGGCCAAGCCAAAACCCTGGTAAAGGCAAGAGCCCAGAGCCCGGAACCCAACGCCCAGAGCCTAAAGCCTAGAGCCTAAAGCCTAGAGCCTAAAGCCTAGAGCCTAGAGCCTGAGAGGCTCGGATCCGTGAGACGATGTGCGGGTCAGGAAAGGAAAGGACTTCCGTGCGCACACGACTCCTCGCTCTTGCGGCGGTGCTGATGACCGGTGTCTGGGCGGCCACCGGTGTCGCGCAGTCGCCACACCCGTTCGGCACGCCGACACCCGACCTTCCCAACCCCGCCGAGACGATCGACACCGTCCCCGGACTACGCGCTCAGGGCTGGTTGGGACAGGGGCGCTCGGAGGTGCTCGCGCGTCACGGCGTGGTGGCCACGAGCGATCCGCTCGCCGCCCAGGCCGGCCTCGAGATCCTGCAGCGCGGGGGCAACGCCATCGACGCCGCGGTTGCGACGGGAGCCGTGCTCGACGTCACGTCGCAGAACGACACCGGCATCGGCGGCGACCTGTTCGCGCTCGTCTGGTCCGCGAGAGACAAGAAGCTGTACGGTCTCGCGTCCGCGGGGTGGGCGCCGTCGGCCTGGACGCGCGCGTTCTTCGTCGAGCAGCTCCGCATGCAGAACATGCCGGGGCGCGGCGTGAACGCCTCGACCGTCCCCGGCGCCATCTCCGGATACGATGCGATGCTGAAACGCTTCGGGACGCTGACGTTCAAGGAAACATTCGAGCGCGCGGCCCGAATCGCAGAGCAGGGGTGGGCGCTCGCCGAACGGCGCCACTCGGATCTCGTGGCGGTCGCAGCGGCGCTCGGTGCCGATCCGGATTCGCGCGAGACGTTCCTCGTTGGCGACGAGTCGCCGCCCCTCTACAGCATCATTCGCAATCCGCGTCTGGCTGCAGCTCTGCGTTTGATGCAGCAGCAGGGCCGTGACGCCTTCTATCGCGGCGACATCGCGGCGGCCATCGTCGACAAGATGCAAGCGAACGGCGGCCTCATGACGCGCGCCGACCTTGCGGAGTTCGAGTCGGAATGGGTCGAGCCAATATCGACCAGCTACCACGGCTACGACGTCTCCCAACTGCCGCCTCCCGGGCAGGGCTTCGCGGCGCTCGAGATGCTCAACATCCTCGAGGTGTGCGTGCCGCGACTCGGGTTGAACCTCACGCAGCTCGGGCCGTCGAATCCGACGTACTGGCACCTGCTCGTCGAAGCGAAAAAACTTGCCTACGCGGACCTGTACACGTACAACGCGGACCCGCGCTTCACGCCGGTACCCGTTGCCACGCTGCTGTCAAAAGCGCACGCCGCCACCCTGTGCAACCGGATCGATCCAAACACCGCCTCGAACCCTGCCGTCTCCGGTGGGACCGGCGGCGGCACCATCTACCTGACGACGGCGGATCGGTGGGGCAACATGGTGTCGCTCATCCACAGCGTGTACAGCGTGTACGGCAGCCGCGCGACCGTCGGCAAGTACGGCTTCGTGCTGCACAACCGCGGCGCCGGCTTCTCACTCGATCCCCGCAGCCCCAATGTCGTCGGGCCGCGCAAGCGTCCGTTCCACACGATCATCGCCGGCTTCGTCGCCAAGGATGGCCGGCCCGTGATGGCGTTCGGCAACATGGGCGGCAGCGTGCAGCCCGAAACCCACGCGCAGCACATGATCAACCTGATCGATCTCGGGATGAACGTGCAGATGACCACCGACGCCGCGAGGTTCACGCACAGCCAGTCGGGGAACGTGCTGTCTCTGGAAGCGCCCTTGTTCAACCGGGTCGGCGCGGCCTTGACCATGAAAGGACATGTGGTGCGGCCGGTCGACGGCGGCAACGTCGGCGGATATCAGGGCATTCTCTTCACACGCGACCCGAGCCTGCCGGAACCGACCTTCGATACCCGATCGGTGACGGAGGACCTGCCGGTCAACGGGGTGTATCGCGCCGGTTCGGACCACCGGAAGGACGGTCAGGCGGTCGGCTGGTGAGGCGTGTCAGAGTCTCCGGGCACGTCGAGCGCCAGCACGTCCTCGATGAAGATCCGCGCGACCCGGCGCTCGTACCTCCCCCGTTCGGCGCCTTGCCACAGCAGGGCGGCCGCGTCATCGAGTGAGATGTTCGCCACCTTGTAGGCCCGTTCGGGCCCTTCCGACGTCATGGCGTCGTAATCGTCGGCGATCGTCACGACGTTGATCTCGCTCGCCCACCAGCACCCCTGCTTCGTGCACCGGTTGACCTCGTAGTCATCGCCGTGCCGGCGCGCGACGGTCGCAATGAAGGGGTTGCTCAGCTCGGGCCGACCCGCGTCGCCGAGCCGGTCGATCATGCAGGGACCCTTTCGACAGTGCACGTCGCGGATGATGCCGAGAAGGTACTCCTTGTGTCTGGCGGCGTCCGGACCGGACGCGCCCCTCAGATCCGTCTGCTCCAGCAGCTCGATGAACGGCGCGCAGTCCTCATGCTGCTTGCCGAGGTCGTGCAGCAGCGCCGCGAGCATGACCTCGAGAACGGTCACGCGCATCGGGGTGACGGCATCCCCGGTGCCGTGGCCGAGCGCCGCATGCTGGTTGATGGACAACGCCAGCCATCCGGCCAGCTTCATCACGCGCAAGTCCGGGCAGTAGTCGCGGCGAAAGAAGGTGGCCATCGACGGGGTGCCGTCGATGACCACGCGCTGCTCGCCGGCGTAGCGCGAGAAGATCTCCTCGGCCAGCCCGTCGATATCCAGCTCCGTTTGGACGAAGTCCGGAGCGTCGCTGCGCCTGCGCCTCAGCCCGAAAGGAGCCATCCACCTGATCGTAGATCGAGATCACCCATCTCCCATCGCCAACACCGATGGCACCTCACCACATCGGCAGTCCGTGGCAAAGGCCCGGCCGGGCCACAGAGGCACAGAGGCGCAGAGGCAAATTGATAAACAAACTCCGTGTCTCTGTGTCTCCGTGGCGCCCTTGCTGATTTCAACTAGGGTCTGTTACGGTCTCACGCGGACGTACTTCTGCAGTTTCTTGGGACGGGGCTCGCCACCGTACAGGTTGCCGTCGCGGTCGACCGCCACGAATTCGGCACCGGTGCCCGGTGTCTCGCGTGGGTCCCCCCACGGATACTGGATAAAGGCCGAGATCCACCCGCTTCGGGCGTCGCCGATCCGGATCCCCATCTCCCAGCCCGGATTCTGCACGTCGTCGGATTCCGAGTCGGCCACGTAGATCTGGTCCCGGGTGTCGAAGAAGATGCCGCTCGGCCGCCCGAACTGCGTCCACTGGGTGAGGAACTTTCCCTCCTGGTCGAAGATCTGGATCCGGTTGTTCGCCCGGTCGCCCACGAAGATACGACCACGGGAGTCGAGCGCGATGGCGTGCAGCGTGCGGAACTCGCCGGGCGCGTACCCGGTGCGTCCCCACGCCTTGATGAACTTGCCGTCTTTCGAGAACTTGACCACGCGGTTGTTGCCGTTCTCGGTGTGCCCATCAGCCACGAAGAACTCTCCACCGGGCGTCACGACGATATCGCTGGGCGAGGTGAAGTGGTCTGGACCGCTGCCCTCCACACCCGGCGTGCCGAGAGTCATCAACACGCGGCCGGCAGGATTGAACTTGACCACCTGCTGTCCGCGCTTGTCGCCGCGTGGCGTGCGATTGGCGGCCACTGCATCGGTCACCCAGACGTTGCCCTCGCGATCCACGTCGATGCCGTGCGGCCAAATGAACATGCCGCCGCCGAAGCTCGTCACGACTTTGCCGTCCGGACTGAACTTGTAGACCGAATCCGTCTTGGAATCGCGACACTCGTCGCCGAACCTGGCCGGATCGGCCAGGGGATCGCACCGGATGACGGCCCAGATGTGCCGGCCGTCAGGATCGATCGCCACCTTCCCCACCGCGCCCATCTGCCGGCCGTTCGGAAGCTGGGCCCAGCCTTCCGCGATTCGGTAGGGGTTCGGGTAGGCCTGCGCGAAGGCAGCGCCGCCCGTGCCACGGAAGGCGCCGAGCGCCATGACCACCAGCAATCCAAGCGTCACCGACAACAGTTGGCCGAGTCTCATGGTTGCACCTCGTTCCGCAACACGTTCGCCAGGACGGGTTGCCTCTTGCGTTCCCCGCCACTTGATGTATGTTGTCTCTCGCGCGCCGCTCGTTGTGGTCCTCCTATCCCCCGGCGCTCAGTTGTGTTGATGATGATGAATCCCG
>JBOGIR010000475.1:0-1537 GCA_050742335.1 Vicinamibacterales bacterium
CGGGATTCATCATCACCAACACAACCGAGCTCAGGTGAGCTCAGGATTAGGCCGACTGCGAGACACGTGTACGCCGAAGGAGGAGTCATGCGGTGGACGAATCGATGGCTGTTCGGAGCCCTCGGGCTCTTCCTGTGGGCGATGCCTGCAGGGGCACAATCGCACAAGGTGGCCGTCGTCAGGAATCTCGACTACGTGGCCGGCGTCGAGCACCCGGACGGCAAAGATCGTCTCGACCTCTACATCCCCGACGGCGTGAGGAATGCACCGGTCATCTTCTCGCTGCACGGGGGCCTCTTGATGATGGGCGACCGCGCCGAGGAGAGTTTCGTCGGCCAGCGGTTCGCCGCAGCGGGCTATCTGACCGTCGTGACCAGCTATCGTCTGTCGCCACGGGTGTCGCACCCCGCGCACATTCAGGATGCGGCGGCCGCGTTCGCGTGGGTGAAGCGCAATATCAGGCAGCATGGAGGCGACCCCGACCGAATCATCGTCATTGGCCACTCGGCAGGGGCCTACCTGGCGATGTTGCTTGTGACAGATTCCCGCTACCTCGCCGCGCACAAGCTGTCCCCCAGCGACATCAAAGGGGTCGTGCCGGTCAGCGGGTTCTTCTGGGTGGACAAACCGGGAGTCGCGCCCGACCGCCCCACCTCGGTGTGGGGGACGGATCAGCGAGTCTGGGTCGATGCCTCCCCGGTACGCCACCTCCGTGCGGATTTGCCGCCGGTGCTGCTCATCGACACGGACGGTGACGAACAATGGAGACAGCAACAGAATGCCGACATGGCCGCGGCGCTTCGTTCTGCCGGCCACTCGGATGTGACAGTGCAGAAGGTCTACGGCCGCACGCATATGAGTGTGTGGACGAACATGCTGGATGGCGAGTCGGAGGAGACGTCGACGTCGATTCTGCTCTTTGCGAAGCGCGTCCTGGCCGGAAAGGAGAAATGAGGACGTGGCCAAGACCGATTTCAAGTCCGTGGACGCGTACATCGCCTCGCAGCCCGAGGCCGTGCGGGGCGTCCTCGAGCGCGTGCGACGCGTCATCCGCAAGGCTGTACCCAAGGCCGAGGAAGTGATCTCGTACCAGATCCCCGCATACAAGCTGGATGGTCGTCCCGTCCTCTATTTCGCTGGATGGCGGGAGCACTACTCGCTGTACCCCTCGACCAGCCGCCTTGTCGCGGCGTTCAAGGACGACCTTGCCCCGTACGAAGTGAGCAAGGGGACGATCCGCTTCCCGCTTTCAGAGCCCGTCCCGGTGAAGCTGATCGAGGCCCTCGCAAAGTTTCGCGCGAAGGAAGCGGCCGAGCGCGGGAAAGCGAAGGCGGCCGCGCCGAAGAAGCGCTAGCAGCCCGTGGTTAAAGCGTCGTTTTCAACCGGCGACTGGCAGCAGCGCCAAATGGGGACTCGGCGTGAATGCGTGCCGAGTGTCGACCGGTTGCGCGCTGATGGTGATCAGGTCTTCGACAAGCGTCCACAGCGCCACCACGACGGCCATTGCTGCTGCGAGTCGGCCCTGCAGGCCGCGCGG
>JBOGIR010000476.1:0-11988 GCA_050742335.1 Vicinamibacterales bacterium
CAACGACCCCCGCCATCCGTCGCGGGATCGTCGCTACGCGGAGATCCCACCCGACGGGTTGCCCTTGACTGAATCGTTGAAAGACACCGTCGCGCGGTTTCTTCCGTACTGGCACGAGACGATCGGCCCGAACATCCGCGCCGGCAGGCGCGTCCTCATTGCTGCCCACGGCAACAGCCTGCGTGCCCTCGTGAAGTTTCTCGACAACGTGTCGGACCAGGACATCCTGGAGCTGAACATTCCGACGGGCGTCCCGCTCGTCTATCTCCTCAACGACGATCTCGAGCCGCTGCAGAAGTTCTACCTTGGCGATCCCGACGCGGTGAAGCGCGCGATGGACGCCGTGGCCAATCAGGGCAAGGCGCGTACGTGAAAAGGGCCGGTGCAACTGTCGCATCGGCCCGAACCAGGAACCTGGAACCCAGAACTGTGTTGTTACTCGACCGCCTCTTCCTTCGCTTCGTCCACGCCGATACGGAGCGACCGGAGGAACCGACGATCGTTGGCTGTGAGGTCGAACGAACGACGGGCTGGGAGCAGGCGCGCCGGCGTGGTGATCTTGGTCACGGCACCTCCGTTGGCCCGGTTCACGAACCCGACGACTGCCTCGAGCGTGACGCGCATCTCGAAACCGGCCTCGCGAGCGCTCGCCCGACACGCTTCGACCTGGGCGCTCTCGGCAACAGCAGCGGCGATTGCGTCGGCCAGTTCTTTGGCGAACCGGTTGACGACGTCATCCATGTTTGTCCTCCTCACCCGCCGCCGGGCCGGGATCCGGGGCGTCTCTCAGTCCGAAACTGCTCGACCTGGGCGATCGGCAGGGCCTGAGCGCCAATCTGTTTGTCTTCAGGGGTTTAGCCTTCACGGAAGGCTGACTGCATTGTAGAAGCACCGGCAGGAGGTGTCAACAAATCGACGTACAATCCGGGCGGATGACCAGCTCGAAGTCGCCTCCGTGTGCCACCCCGGACGACCTCAGCCAGGCCGATTTCGACGAGCACATCGGTAATCCTGGCCTGTTCCCGTTCACCCGCGGTATTCAGCCCGACATGTACCGCGGTCGCCCCTGGACGATGCGGCAGTACGCCGGCTTTGCCACAGCCGCCGAGTCGAACCGCCGGTTTCGCTACCTGCTCGCCCGGGGGGTGACGGGGTTGAGTGTGGCGTTCGACCTGCCGACGCAGATCGGGTACGACTCGGACCACCCCCTGGCCGCCGGCGAAGTCGGCCGTGTGGGGGTGGCGATCGATTCGATCGAGGACATGGCCGTGCTGCTCGATGGCATCCCGCTCGACCGTGTGTCGACGTCGATGACCATCAACGCCACGGCCATCATCCTCCTCGCCCTGTATGCGGCGGTGGCGACACGGCACGGGACCCCGATCCGCGCCCTGTCGGGCACGCTGCAAAACGACATCCTGAAGGAATATGTCGCGCGTGGCACCTACATCTACCCGCCGCGTCCGTCGCTGCGGATCGTGACCGACGTCATGGCGTTCTGCGCGCGCGAGATGCCGCACTGGAATCCGATTTCGGTCAGCGGGTACCACATCCGGGAAGCCGGGGCGACCGCCGTGCAGGAGGTTGCCTTCACGCTGGCGCACGGATGCGCGTACGTCCAGGCGGGCATCGACGCCGGGCTCGACGTCGACGAGTTCGGCCAGCGGATCTCGTTCTTTTTCAACGCGCACAACGACTTCCTCGAGGAGATTGCGAAGTTCCGCGCGGCGCGGCGGCTGTGGGCGGCCATCATGCGCGACCGGTTCGGCGCGACGAGCCCGCGTGCGCAGCAGCTGCGGTTTCACACCCAGACGGCCGGCAGCACACTCACCGCTCAGCAGCCCGACAACAACATCGTCCGCGTCGCGCTGCAGGCGCTGGCGGCCGTTCTCGGCGGCACGCAGTCGCTGCACTGCAATGCGCGCGACGAAGCACTGGCGCTGCCGACCGAAGAGAGCGCGACCATCGCGCTGCGTACGCAGCAGGTCATCCTGCACGAGAGCGGCGTGGCGCACACCGCCGATCCGGTCGGCGGCGCGTACGCCATCGAAGCGCTGACGGATCGGATCGAGCGCGAGGCACGGGATGTGCTCGCGGCCATCGACGCGCAAGGCGGCGCGCTTGCGGCGGTGGAATCCGGGTACGTCCAGCAGCAGATTCAGGAGGTTGCGTACCGCGCGCAGCAGACGATCGACTCAGGCGAAGCGATTGTTGTTGGCATGAACCGCTTCGCGACGCCCGACGACGCCAGGGCAGCCGCGGCGGGGACCGTCTTCCTGGTCGATCCCGAGGCCGAACGCCGGCAGATCGAGCGCGTGCGCGCCGTCCGCGGGGGCCGAAGCGAGCAGGCGTGGCGCGACACCCTGGCCGCCGTTGAACGCGCCGCCCGCGATGGCTCCAATCTCGTGGCACCCATCATGGCCGCCGTCGACGCGCACGCCACGCTGGGCGAAATTGCCGACACGCTGCGGCGCGTTTTCGGCGAATATCAGGACAGCTCCGGCGCGTAATGCCCGATCCACTTCTGGACGTCCAGCATCTGACCGTCGTCTTCGAGGGCCCCCGCTCCAGCCTCACGGCGGTCGACGACGTCAGCTTCCAGATCGCCCCGGGGGAAACACTCGGGCTCGTGGGGGAATCGGGGAGCGGCAAGTCCGTCACCGCCTTCGCCGTCCTGCGGCTCCTCCAGCCGCCCGGGCGGATCGCGGCCGGCCGCGTCCTGTTCGAGGGTCGCGATCTGCTGTCGCTTCCCGAGCGGGACATGCGGCAGGTGCGCGGCGCGCGAATCTCGCTCATCTTTCAGGAGCCGATGACCGCCCTGAATCCGGTGATGCGGGTGGGCGATCAGATCGCCGAGGCATTGACCGTTCATGGACAAGCCGACAGACGCGCGGCATGGACGCGTGCCGTGGAGCTGCTCGACGCCGTACACATTCCCGACGCCGTACGGCGCGTCCGCGATTACCCGCACCAGCTCTCCGGCGGCATGCGGCAGCGCGTCATGATTGCGATCGCGCTCGCCTGCCACCCGCCGCTCGTGATTGCCGACGAGCCGACGACGGCGCTCGACGTGACGATTCAGGCGCAGGTCCTCGATCTGCTCCGGGAGCTGCGCGCGCGCCACCGTCTGGCACTGCTGCTGATTACCCATGACTTCGGCGTCATCGCCGAAATGGCCGACCGCGTCGCGGTGATGCACCGGGGCCTGTTCGTCGAGCAGGGTCCCGTCAGGCAGATTCTCCGGGCGCCGGCCCACGAGTACACGCGAAGCCTCCTGGCAGCCGTGCCCGGGATGCGGGCCGGCGGCGAACCGGGGCGCAGGTGATGGCGCTCCTCGAGGTACGCCATCTCGTCAAGCACTTCGTGCGCAAGCACGGCCCGTGGCGCCCGCCCTCCATTGTCAGGGCGGTTGACGACGTCAGCTTCGCAATCGAGGAAGGCGAAATGTTCGGCCTGGTGGGCGAATCAGGAAGCGGCAAGAGCACGACCGGCCGCTGTGTCCTTCGTCTGATCGAGCCAACCTCCGGCGACGTGCTCTTTCGCGGCGAGAACGTGCTGCGGTTCTCGCGCGCGCGGATGCGCCAGGCGCGCCGCGACATGCAGATCGTCTTTCAGGATCCGTACTCCTCACTCAACCCGCGCATGCGTGCGGGAGACATCGTCGAGGAGCCGCTGGTCATCCACCGGATGGGATCGAAAGGGGAGCGGCGCGCGCGCGTGGCCGAACTGTTCACACTCGTCGGACTGGATCGCGATCACCTGACGCGATATCCGCACGAATTCAGCGGCGGTCAGCGGCAACGCATCGGCATCGCACGCGCCCTCGCGCTCAACCCGGCCCTCATCGTCGCCGACGAGGCGGTGTCGGCGCTCGACGTGTCGATTCAGGCCCAGGTCGTACGATTGATGCTCGAGCTGAAGGATCGCCTGAGGCTGACCTATCTGTTCATCGCCCACGACCTGCGCCTGGTGGAGAATGTCTGCAACCGTGTCGCGGTGATGTATCTCGGCAAGATCGTCGAGCTGGGCGAGACACACGCGCTGTTTGCGAGTCCGACGCACCCGTACACGCGTGCGCTGCTGAGCGCGGTGCCCGTGCTCGATCCTGACGCGCCGCGTCAACGACTCACACTGGATCCGGATTCGTTCAACCCTCAGGCCCCTCTGAGAGTGGTCGGCGCCTCACACTGGGCTGCGGTGTAGGGAATGCAGCTGCCATTCAGCCGCGAGGTGCGGCGTCTCGCTGTGACCGGCGTCGTCTGCTGGGCGTTGGCGGCGGCCAGTCTTGGAACGCTGCGCCTGACGTTCGGTTCGCGGCCGGTGTACGTGCACGTCAGATGGGCCGCACAGGTGGACGACACGACGCGACACGAACTGGAACGACAGTACAGCCTCTCGCAGGGAGAGCTGAGAGAGGGACGTACCTGGGGCTACGCGCTGACGGATCTCTCTCGCGGCAACATCAGAGCGCTCGTCGGCGACCGGGCTGTCGAAGACACGCATCAAATCCATCGCACCGCGTTTCGAGTCGGCTATTTCGCCCCGCGACTGCCCTACCTGACGTCTCAGCCTCGGATACCAGCCGGTCTGGAGGTCCTGAGCGCGCTGTTCTTCCTCGCGGGCGCCGTTGTCTTGAGCCTGGCGGCGCTCGCGCATACGGCGCCGCGCATGGTTCGTGGGCCGATTCTGGGCCTGCGCGACGCCTGTCTCGCTCCGGGCGTGGCCGTGTCCCGGCTTGCCCTTGCGCTGCTGACGTGGACGCGTGCGCGCATTCCCGACGCGTCGGCTGAGTCGGTGGCGCTGTTCCGTGTCGTCTTTGGCGCCGCCCTGCTCATGTTCGTACTCCGCCGGCCTCTCCGTGACGCGTGGGCGACCGAGGATACAGACGTCCTGTCCAGCCCCCACCAACTGCTGTTCGACATGCTCCGTGAGCGGCCGTGGCTTGTGGAAGGGATCGCGCCGTGGATCGCGTTCTGGGGAGGCCTGTTCATCGTCGGTGCCTTCGCGCGTACCGCATTCGCGTTGACGACGCTGGGGGTGTTCACGTGGGCGACTGTGTACACGACGCGCACGACGTATCACACCGTCAGCGCGTTACTGATGGCGCTCCTGTGCCTCTTGTGGTCGCGATGGAGCGACGGGTGGAGCGTCGACGCCTGGCTGCGCCGCCGCGACGTTCGCCGCGGAACGCCGAAGGAGTACGGGTACACGATCTGGATGCCCGGCCTGGTGCTGGGCGTCATCTTTGCGGCCGCCGCCTTTGCCAAGCTGCGCGAGAGCGGTCTGGCCTGGATTCTGAACGGCACGGTGAAATACCACTTCCTGACGGATTCGGGTCAGGCAATGGTCGACTGGGGACTGCAGCTCGGCCGGTACCACGCGGTGGCGGTGCTGCTCTCCTTCGGGGCCATCGCGATTGAGAGCCTCGTGATCGTCGGCGTTGTTTCCCGGCTGTACCGGTATCGACTCGCCGCGGGCGTATCAGCGCTATGCCTTCTCCTGGGCTTTGCCCTGCTACAGGGAGTCTTCTGGCCGGGGTGGTGGATTCTGCTGCTGTCATTCCTGCCGTGGCATCTGGTGGCGGCGCCGGGCTCCGCGCAACGTGCGTCCGATGAAGAGCCTCGGAACGTGGCGTGGCGGCAGGCGCTGCAACCGGCCATCGTTGCAGTGACCGTCGGGGTCGTCGGCGTGCAGCTGATCGTGTCACTGCTCGCGATTGAAGTCTCGCCGCTGCTCTCGACGTACGACATGTATTCGACTACATACGCCAGTCCGGCCGAATACGAACAGAAAGCGGCGGATGCATACTGGGTTGTGGCGACTGATGACGCGGCGAAGCTTCACCAATGCCGGATCAACCGCGTGGAAGCCGACGTCATTGCCGCCGCCGCGTCGATCCCTGGGGATGCCGGCGTGGCAGCGCAGGTCGCTCGACGGTGTTTCGCACCGTCGGTCCGCATTCGCACCATCGTGGTCGAAGGAAACCGCGCTCGCGTCGATTGGGCACAGTGGCGGCCGGGGCAGACGGAGCGCGTCCGCCTCACGGATCCGATCGCGATAGAGCCGTAGTGCGGATTTCAGATCACGCCGCCCGTCGTACGTCCTTTTCGACCTGCCCGTCTCTCAGATGAACGACCCGGCGCGCGAAGGCGGCGACCTCCGCTTCGTGCGTCACCACGATGATCGTATTGCCCGCTTCGTGCAGCCGGGCGAACAACGCCATGATCTCCGCACCCGTCTTCGAATCGAGGTTGCCGGTCGGCTCGTCGGCCAGCAGCAACGACGGATTGTTCACGAGGGCACGTGCAATAGCGACCCGCTGCCGTTGGCCTCCCGACAGCTCGTTCGGACGGTGCGTCATGCGCGGAAGCAGATCCACTCGCTCCAGCGCCGCCTTGGCGCGCTCCTGTCGGTCTCTCGCGGGTATTCCCGCATAGACGAGCGGCAGTTCCACGTTGTGGAGCGCCGAGGCGCGTGGCAGGAGATTGAACGTCTGAAAGACGAAGCCAATCTCCTCGTTGCGGATCCGGGCCAGCTCGTTGTCGTTCATGTCGCTGACGCGTTTGCCGTTGAGCAGATAGGTTCCTTTCGTCGGCGTGTCGAGGCAGCCAATCAGGTTCATCAGCGTGGATTTCCCCGAGCCCGACGGTCCCATGATCGCGATGTACTCACCGCGCTCGATGTCGACGGACACGCCCCGGAGCGCGTGGACTTCCTCCGAGCCCATCGCGTACGTCTTCCAGAGATCGTGAGTCTCGATCAGGGGCATCTCATGACGGCCCGAGCCGGGCGATCAGCGATTTCACCGCGGACGGCGCGTCGTTCGGCACGTGCGCCATCCAGCTGCGCGTGTTGACCGGCACGATCGTCAGCTCGAGACCGGCAGGCGCCGGCTTCCGCCGCTCGTGGGCGATCGCTCGTGCCAGTTCCGCGGCAGGAGCCACGCTCGGCCCCATGAGGAAGACACACAGCTCTCGCTCGTCGGCCTTTTCTCGAACGCGCGAGACCATCGCCCAGCTCTCCGAGACCGCCACCGCGTCGACGTCGCGGACGAACCTCACGTACATCCGGGGCGGAAGCTTGCTCCACAATCGCGCTCTTGACGGTGCGCACACCACTTCGAAGCCCTGCACTGGCGCTTCCTCGCATGATCCGAACTCAGCGTGGAGCGCGTGTCGAAACCGGCCGACCGCTGCTCTCCTTACGAGATCGCTCACGCCGGTGCGGACGACCATCGTCGTGGAATCGGGTGGGGAGGGCGGCGTCGGCGCATGTCGGGGGCGTGCCAGTTCGGATCGCACACTGGCATCGTAGTCGGCACGGAGCGCCTCATCCGTCAGGATCTTGTATGCCTGTGTCAGCTCGGCCGATCGGACCGCTGCCATGTTCTGGAACTCCACGCCGAGATGTTGGGTCTTGTCCGGGTGGTATCTGGCTATCTGGCGCCGAAACGCCGTCCTGATCTCACCGGGCGAGGCTGTCGACGAGACGCCCAGTAACTCGTAGTAAGTGGTGGCCATCCCAGAGTCGTCACTCGGCGCGCGCGTTCAGTCGCTCCGAGCCCGAGGCGGCAGTTGATGTCGCGCAGTACGGGCAGAACTTCCATTCGGGCTGGACCAACCGGCGACAGTGCAGGCACTTCCCGGCCACGTGCTGACCGCAGTTCGGGCACGCGGCGAAATCCGCCGACACGCGCGTGCCACAGGCCTGGCAGCTCCTGCCGGTATCACGCACCTCGGTCACGACACGTAACAACTCCTGCGGCGTGGTCAGGCCGGCCTTGACCTTCAAGAGGCCATCTTCCCCAAGGGAGAGCATGCCGGAGGCGATTGCCGCCTCCCGCAGCTCGCTCTCGGCACCTCGCTGCGCAATGAGTCGTCGCAGGTCGTCGGTCACCGCCATGATCTCGTAGATGCCGACACGGCCCCGATAGCCGGTCTGCTTGCACGCATCGCAGCCGTCGGCGCGGTAGAACATCAGCGTCGACGCCTCTCCTTCCGGCACCCCCATCGCACGCAGCGTCTCGCGCTCGGGTGTGTACGGGCGGCGGCAGTCCGTGCACAATCGGCGCACCAGACGCTGTGCGACCACGCCGATCAGTGCCGACGCCGTCACGTACGGCTCGATGCCGATATCGGTCAGTCGCGTCACACATGACGGCGCATCGTCGGTGTGCAGCGTCGAGAGCACCAGGTGGCCGGTCTGTGCAGCCTGCATGGCGATCCGTGCGGTCTCCTGGTCGCGGATCTCGCCTACGAGCACGACGTCCGGGTCCTGCCGCAGGATCGACCGCAGCGCGCCGGCAAACGTCAGGTTGATCTTCGCGTTGATCTGCGTTTGATTGACGCCGGGAATCTGGTACTCGACAGGATCTTCAATCGTGACGATGTTGGTTCGCCCGGAGCGAATCGACGCCAGCGCCGAGGACAGCGTCGTCGTCTTGCCCGACCCGGTCGGGCCCACCACGAGGATCATGCCGTGCTGGTGACGGAGAAAGCGCCGGAACTGCTCGAGTGCGGGCGCCGACATGCCGACCTCTTCAAGTGGCGGCACCCCCTTCCGGTGATCGAGCAGGCGAAGCACGACCTTCTCGCCGAAGATCGTCCTCAGCGTGGACACGCGCAGGTCGACCTCGTGCCCATCGTCGGTCGACACCCGGATGCGCCCGTCCTGTGGCAGCCGTTTTTCCGCAATGTCCAGGGCGGCCATGATCTTGATGCGCGCCACCAGGCCGTCGTGCACCCACTTCGGGAGATCCATGACCTCCTTCAACAGGCCATCGAGGCGATGACGCACCTTGACATCACCCTCGGTCGGCTCGACATGAATATCGCTGGCGCGACTCCTGAGCGCGCTCTTGATCACCAGATCGACCATGTCGATGATCGGCGCGGTCTCGCCAGTCACGCCGCTGGGCGACGTCGGCTGTTCAAAGACGTCTTTTCCGCGGAGACTTGCCACATCGCCTGGACCGGGGCCCGGCATTCCCATGCGCCGCGACGCATCGGCCACGCGTCCGCTCTCCTGCACACGCGCAGGACTGACGCGGGTCAAGGCGCGGTCCGGGTACCATCGCCGGATCGCCTCGTCTATATCCGAAGCCGCTGCGACAAGCTGCGTGATGCGGCAGCCGGTCTGGAACTCGAGATCCTGGACGAGCGTGAAGAGCAGCGGGTCCGACATCGCCACCGTCAACACGTTCTTGTCCACTGCAACGGCGATGCAGTGACGCTCGCGGGCGACGTCTTTCGCGATCAACGTGACAGCGGCGGGGTTGGGAGGGTGCTCGACGAGGTCGATGTACGCAAAACCAAGCTGGTGAGCGAGCGCCTTCGCGACCTGACGTTCGGTCGCCAGATTCGCACGAACGAGCACGGAGCCGAGCCTCGCACCCGAGCGCTTCTGCTCCACCAACGCAGCCTGTAGCTCTTCGTCCGAAATGATGCCTGCCTGCCGGAGACACTCACCGATCATCGTACGCACGGAAGCCTCTGCCTATTTTCCTCCTTTTGTGAAAGGACCGATCGCTCGAAGAGGCGGCCGTCACCGCACGGACCGTTCGTACGCTCGGCACCGAGCATGATCGATGCCAGGCGTACGACGTTTTGAACCGGTCAGTGCGCGATCAACGTCGCGTTTCTTGCGCCGCGTCGTCGCCGGCGCAGACAAACCCGCCAATCTGCGGGCGAGGCGTGTGGCACGGTGGTGTGGCGGAGGCCGGCACCTCATGCGAGTAGAAGACGCGGAACGTGTCGCCTGCGGTTCCATTGAAGTCGTACACGATCACCGGGTCGCGCCGCGCCGTGTCTCCCGACGACATGCCGTAGTTCATCGACACAGCCGCGGGCGGGTACTGACCCGGCACGGTCGTCGCCAGCGGCTCGAACCGCGTGTTGCGGACGATCGCCTTCTTCACCGGCGCGAGCGTTGTGGCCGGCGTATACGCCGTGGCGACGGCCACTCCGACGTAGTTGCGCAGGAAGGTGTTCTCGACGGTGGCCACGCCGTCGCCGCGGCCCGGCTCCGTGTCGATGCGCGGGAAGAACGGGCTCGCCACGCCCACGCGCAGGCCCTGGATGTCGGCGTTGCGCACGGTGACCGTCTTGGCGGCATAGTTCGTGAACCAGACGCCAGTGGGTGTTTCCATGGCGGCGTTGAGCACCGAGGGGTCACCGCGCGCCACGAAGCCATCGACGACGAGCCGGTCGGCGGGGAACGCACTGACGGCGTGCCGCGACGCGTGCCATACCCGCGAGTGCTGGAGCGCGCCGTTCCACCCGATCGCAACGCCCGTCTGGATGGCGCCGTACGCCTCGTTGCCCGTGAACTCCAGCACCGGCGTGTCGATGGCGTCGATCTCCACGAACTCTCCGGCCTTGCTCGGATCGGCTCCCTTGAACTTCGGGATCCGGACGGTGTCGAGCGCGCCGGCCGCGATGCCGTAGCCGAACACGTCGACATTGGCCGCCACGTTGTTGCGCAGAATGTTGTTCGGCCCGCGCAGCCAGAAGCCCGCGCCTTCGCCGCCCGGGTCGTTCGTGGCGCCGCCGTAGCCGCTGCGTGGCGCAAACTCGCCCGAACCCTCGGACCGCACGGCAAAGTTGTGCGCGAACACGTTGAAGCTCTCGGTGCCGTCCTCGGCGACAATGCCCGCACCGCGTGAGTTGTAGACCACGTTGTCCTCAATCAGCCCGTAATGGCTGTTGTGAATCGTGATTCCCCACTTCGAGGCGTCGTCAATGGCATTGCCGATCAAGGTGAACTGGTAGCCGTTGGGCTGCGGCGACTTCGGGCCGAACGCGTGGTGGAAGTGCAGCGAGTAGCGGCCGATCTGGTTTGTGCCGACACGCCGCACAGACCCGTCGGGGCCGAACTCGGTGTTGTCGAGGACGCCCATGCGCGTCCGGCCGAGGTTCTGGAAGAGCGCATAGCGGATGTCGACGTCGGGATGGGTGACGAAGATGACGTGGCCCCGCGTGCCCTGCGGGTTCTGGGAGCGGACGATCACGTTGCGACTGACGTTGCCGATGTGCGGGAGGAACTCCACCCGGCTGTCCTGTCCGCGCGCGCCCCGATGGTCGAACGCCAGGGCGGACCGAAGCCTCACCGTCCGGCCGTCGACCGACGCGACGGTCAGCTCTTCCCACCGCGGCGAATAATTGCTGCCCCGCTCGTTCTGGCGCAGCTGGCGCGTGTCGGGCAGCACCAGCTTGTCGCCTGCGTTCCATCCCGTGACCGGCTGCTCGAACTGGAGCTCCTGTTGCCCGGCGAGCGGCTCGGCCGAGAGGCGGACAAACGTCGGCGTCTTGACCGCGCCGTGCATTCTGATCGTGCCCAGACCGACGAGGCCACCGGTCAACTGCTCGGGGTCGCGCGATGTATCGATGCGCTGGTCCGCGATCACGAGCTCCGCCGTCACACCAGGGGCCACCGGCACGTCGGGAGTCCCCATATCGAAGCGGCCGCTCTCGAACACCGTGATCGTGCCAACCATCATCCGCGTGTTCGTGTCGGCACGAAACGCGAGGTGCCCCTCGACGTCGACGCAGCGGAGCGGGGCATCACTGACCGCGTCGTAGGTGACGTGCATGCCGCCTGCCACGCGAACCGCGTCGCCAGCCGAGGGAACCCGGCGCGTCGACCACGTCGCGGGACTCGACCACGCGCCGCTGGCCACCGCTGTGACAGTCGGCTCCGCGCAGATCCGGGGAATTCCATGGAGGATGCCGCTGGCGCCGGCAAGGTGTGCATGGTCCTGGGCGCGGAGGGGACCGAGCGACGCGACCAGCGCCGCAACGCCGACGAAAACCACGGTGCGTCTCATGGACAGCTCCTTGGGGACAGGCCCAGAAGTGCCGCCAATTGTACATAGAAACCGGTCATACCAGGGTTCGGTTGTGGTGATGGTGGCGAAGCCCTGTGGAGGTCAGGCCGACACGGATCGCCTGACCGCGCGAGACGGCTCTGGGGATCAGCCAGCTCACGGAG
>JBOGIR010000477.1:0-7220 GCA_050742335.1 Vicinamibacterales bacterium
GCGTGGAACAGATTCTCCTGGCACAGCCGGAAGTGGTCGCGACGGCGCGTCGTACCGGGCGAGCCGAGTACGACGAGCACGTACAGGGCGTCGAAGCGGCCGAAATCGACGTGGGCCTGCGTGACACCGGCCGACCCCGCGACGAGCTGCTCGCGGAGCTGCGTCGTGGGTTTGCGGGCCTGCCCGGGACGAATGTGACGATCGGCCAGCCGATCTCCCATCGGATCGATCACATGCTGTCGGGCACGCGCGCCAACATCGCCGTGAAGCTCGTCGGCGACGATCTCCTGACGCTGCGCCGCCTCGGCGAACGGGTGCGGGACGTCATGGCCGGCATTCCGGGTGCGGTCGACGTCTCGCTGGAACAGCAGACAGAGGTGCCCGTCGTGCGATTCGTGCTGAACCGGCCGGCGATCGCACGGTACGGCCTGCGGCCTGATGACGTGGCTGAGGCGGTGGAAACGAGCTTTGCGGGCGCGGTGGTCGGACGGATTTTCGACCGGGCCACGGCGTTCGACCTCGTGGTGAAATTCGACCCGGCCTCGCAGGCCGATTTCGATCGCCTCGCGGATCTGCCCATCGATACGCCGAACGGCGGGCCGGTGCCGATCCGCCTGCTCGCCGATGTGCGCCGGGAACTCGGGCCGAACATGATCCTGCGAGAGAACGTCCAGCGACGTATCGTGGTTTCCAGCAACGTCGCGGGTCGCGACCTCGGGAGTGTGGTCGAGGACATGCGCGCGGCCGTCGGGCAGGCGGTGCCCATGCCACCGGGATACCGCGTGGAATACGGGGGACAGTTCGAAAGCGAGCAGACCGCGTCGCGCCGACTCCTCGTGCTTGGGGCGGGTGTCATTGTCGGCGTCTTCATGCTGCTCGTGCTCGCCTTCGGCCGGCCGCGCGACGCGCTGCTCATCATGGTGAACCTGCCGCTGGCGTTGATCGGCGGCGTGGGAGGCGTGTTCCTCGCCGGCGGCGTGTTGAGCGTGGCGTCGATGATCGGCTTCATCACGCTGTTTGGCATCGCCACGCGCAACGGCATCATGCTGGTCTCGCACATCCAGCACTTGATGAAGGAGGAAGGCGTCACCGATTTCCGTGAGGCCGTTGAGCGGGGAGCCCGCGAACGTCTGATCCCAATCCTGATGACCGCCCTGGCGGCCGGGCTGGCGCTGATTCCGTTGGCCTTCGGCGGCGGAAAGCCCGGGAGCGAGATTCAGACGCCGATGGCGATCGTGATTCTCTGCGGGTTGATGACGTCGACGCTCTTGAACATGGTGGTCGTACCGACGATGTATCTGCGGTACGCGCGACCGGCGCCGGTGCGAAGTGCGAACGAGACGGCGACGTCTCGGGCAGGGGACGATCTCAACCGGACGCACGCACCATTCGCGCCCACGCCTCACCCGGCTCATAGCGAAGGATGAGGACCAAGCGGTGATTCTCACTGGTGCGGCCATTGCCGTCGTCGGCGGGATGATCATCACGGCCATTGTGCGACCGGTTGCGCTCGCCCAGCCCGATCCGGCTTCATCGCCGGCCACGGCCGCGAGTCCCTCGTCGCCGCCCGCCCGTCAGCAGGGCGCGCCGGCGAACGACCCGGGAGGGCAGGACAACGGCGCCCGGCGCACGGTCACTGCGGTCCGCCTTCCCGAGGGCGAGTCGATCGCGCTCGACGGCCGCCTCGATGAGCCGTTCTGGTCGAGGGCCGTCCCCGCCGCCGATTTCATTCAGATCGATCCGGCCAACGGCAGCCCTGCCGGCGAGCGCACCGAGGTGCGCATCGTCTTCAACCGCGACGCGCTGTACCTGGGAGTGACGTGCTTCGACTCGGAACCCGACCGGTGGATCGGATGGCAGCTCCGGCGCGACGAGCGGCTCTCTTCCGACGACGGCTTCATGTGGACGATCGACACGTTCCTCGACGGCCGTACCGGTTACTTCTTCGAGATGAACCCGTCTGGCCTGATGGCCGATTCACTGATGGGTCTCAACGGCGACAACCGCGAGTGGGATGGCATCTGGAACGCGCGCGCGCGGCGCAGCGAGATTGGGTGGACCCTGGAAATCGAAATCCCGTTCCGCACGCTCAACTTCAACCCGGACAACGACACCTGGGGCATCAATTTCCAGCGCGTCGTCCGCCGCAAGAACGAGCAGTCGATCTGGACCGGGTCGGCGCGCAATCAGGGGCTGCGGCGTATGAACAACGCGGGGCTCCTCCTCGGCGTGCGCGACGTGACGCAGGGGCACGGCCTCGACATCAAGCCGTACGGCCTCGTCTCAGCGCTGGCGGCGCCCGGCCGCGGCAATCCGGCGATGACCACCGACGCGAGCGCGGGGCTCGATCTCTTCTACAACCCGACGCCGCTGCTGCGGACCAACTTCACCGTCAACACCGACTTTGCGCAGACCGAAGTCGATCAGCGGCAGGTCAATCTCACGCGCTACTCGCTGTTCTTTCCCGAACAGCGCGACTTCTTCCTCGACGGCGCCACGTTCTTCGATTTCGCGAGCGACGGTGGAGGCGGCGACAACTTCTTCGGCCCTGTCGGGCGGAACGAGGACGAGCGCATCATCCCGTTCTTCAGCCGCCGCATCGGCCTGAGCGCCGATGCCACGCCGCAGAAGATCGACTTCGGCACCAAGGTGACCGGCCAGGCCGGCGCGCAGGACGTCGGGCTGCTGCACGTGCGGACGGGCGACGACAACGGCTTCGGCAGCGACGACTTCACGGTGGCGCGCGTCAAGCGCCGCCTGCTGCGGCAGTCCTACATCGGTGCGCTCTACACGCGCCGCGCCGCGCGGCTCGCTGGCGCCGGCACCGCACACACGGTGGGGCTCGATGCACGCCTCGCGACGTCGACCTTCCTGGGCGACCAGAACCTCGAAGGAGATGGCTGGTTGCTGTACGACAACCACCCAAGCGTCTCCAAGGGGAACGCAGCGTTCGGCGCCTCGCTGCGTTACCCGAACGATCTGTGGAACGCACGGATCGACGCAACAGAAGTGCAGGAGAACTTCGACTCCGCCATCGGTTTTGTCTCGCGCCGCGCCTACCGGCAATACAGCCAGGCGGTGGAATTCGGTCCGCGTCCCGCCAATCACCGGTACATCCGCCAGGTGATGGCCGGCGTGAGGCTGGACACCATGACGGACCTGCACAGCGATCTGCTCAAGCGGAACCTCGTCGTCCAGCCCGCTCAGGTGCAGTTTCACTCAGAGGACAGCTTCCGGCTGACGTTCTTCCGCCGTTACGAGCGCCTCGATACGCCGTTCGTCCTGACGCGGGAGATCACACTGCCCGTCGGCGCGGCCTATACCGCTCATCGGTACCGGCTGTTCGCATCGAGCGCGAACAGGCGCAGGCTGTCCGTCAACGGGTCGATTGAGCTTGGACAGTTCTATTCGGGCACGAGGGCCGACCAGGCCGTCGCCGTTTCGGTGCGCGTCCGGCCGGGGCTGTTCTTCTCCGCCGCAGGGCAGTGGAACCGCGTCAGACTGCCCGAGGGCCGCTTCACCGCGCGTCTATACCGGGTCGTCGGCGAGACGCAGTTTTCCCCGTTCATCGCGGTCTCGAACAACATTCAGTACGATTCGCAAAGCGACGTCCTCGGCTGGCAGTCGCGCTTCCGGTGGATCATGACGCCCGGCAACGATCTGTACGTGGTGTACACGCACAACTGGCGGGACGACCCGCTGCTCGACCGCTTCTCGACGCTCGACAACCGCCTCGCGTCGAAGATCCTCTACACCTACCGGTTCTAGCGCTGGATTCACGTCACTTGATGTCACGACACACCGAGGCACTGAGGCACCGAGGCGAATCATTAGAGTTTCTCGGTGTCTCGGTGTCTCGGTGTTGCCGTGTTCAGAATCAATCCAAGTGAGCTTCAGAGAACTCCTGGATTAGGGTCGTCCGAGTCGCGCGGCGCGAAGACGGTTGAAATAGAACCGGGTACAATGCCGCTCGCTTCGGCCGTGGAGACACCCCTCACACCCCTCGAGTTCATGCGCCGCGCCCGCCGGCTCTACGCCGACCGGGAGGCCGTGGTCGACGGTACCCACCGGTGGACCTATCGAGCGCTCTTCGAGCGGTGCGATCGCGGGTCGTCGGCCCTGCAGGCTCTGGGCGTGCGGCAGGGCGATCGCGTCGCGTACATCTCGCCCAATACGCACCGTTTCCTCGAGGCGTTCTACGCCGTCCCCCAGATCGGCGCTGTGCTCGTGCCGATCAACTTCCGCCTCAGCCGCGACGAGTTCGCCTACATCATCGCGCACAGCGGATCGACCGTGGTGTGCGTGGACGGCGACTACCTGGACGCCGTCGACGCCATCCGCGGCAACCTGCCCGGCGTACGGCACTGCGTCGCGCTCGATCGCGCCCGCAACGGCTGGATCGATTACGAGACGCTCGTCGCGCAGGCCTCGCCCACACCCGTCCGTCCGCCGGTGGACGAGCGCGATCTGCTCACGATCAACTACACGAGCGGCACGACCTCCCGTCCCAAGGGTGTGATGATCACGCACCGCAACGCGTGGATCAACACGCTGGGCTCCCTCGCGCACTTCCCGATGTCCACCGCCGATCGCTACCTGTGGACGCTGCCGATGTTCCACGCCAACGGCTGGACGTTCACCTGGACGGTGACGGCCATGGGCGGACGGCACGTGTGCCTGCGAAAGGTCGAGCCCGCCGCCGTCTTTCGCCTCGTCGCCGAGGAAGGCGTCACGTTTCTGTGCGCGGCACCCACGGTGCTCATCGGACTCGCCAGCGCGCCCGATGCGCTGAAGGCGGGTGTGCCCCGCGGCGTCCGCGTGCTCACCGCGGGCGCGCCGCCGGCGGCCGCCACGATTCAGCGGATCGAGGAGGGGCTCGGCTGGACGGTGCACCAACTCTACGGACTGACCGAGACGTCGCCCTTCATGACCGCCTCAGAGATCCGTCCCGAGCACGCGACGCTGCCGGCCGCGGATCGTGCGCGGCAGAAGGCGCGGCAGGGCGTCGAGCAGGTGACCGCCGGCGAAGTGCGCGTCGTCGACACCGAGGGCCGCGAGGTGCCTCCGGACGGCGCGACGTGCGGCGAAATCGTCGTGCGCGGCAACGTGGTGATGGACGGCTACTACAACGATCCCGAGGCGACCGACGCTGCCATGGGCGACGGCTGGTTCCACTCGGGCGACGCGGCGGTCGTGCATCCCGACGGCTACATCGAGATCCGGGACCGCCTGAAAGACGTGATCATCAGCGGCGGCGAGAACATCTCCTCGGTGGAAGTCGAGGCGCTCCTGCTTCGGCACGATTCGGTCCAGGAGGTCGCGGTCGTGGGCCTCCCCGACGCAACATGGGGTGAGGCTCCACATGCGTTCGTCGTGCTGAAGCCGGGCGCGGCCGCGACCGCCGACGCGCTGCGCGCGTTCTGCCGCGACCATCTGGCGCACTTCAAAGTGCCTCACAGCTTTACGTCTGTCGACGAGCTGCCCAAGACGGCAACTGGCAAGATCCAGAAGTTCGTCCTGCGCAAGGAACGGCCCAACATCGCGGCTCAGTGAACGGCGGCAGACACCGCCAGAAGTGCTGCGGCGTCCTGCCGGTCCAACGGTCGCAATCATTATCTCGAGCCGGCCGGCAGGCCTGTTCGAGCGCGCCGCACGACTTGTACGTCGTACGAAGCCGCACAGGGACGAGCTCAGGCGCGACTGCTCGTCGTGGCGGAGGTCCGTGCGTCGATCATCACGGGTGCCACTGTTCGGAGTTCAGGCCTTTCTCGCGACGTAGAGACGGTTCAGGCCCAGTTGGAACGGGACCTCGCGCACGAGCTCGAACCCCGCGTGCTGCAAGAGAGCCCTCATTGCCGGGCGATCTATCCCGTCGACCTCGCCCGGCCGCATGCCACCGCGCCGGGTTTCGTCCTGGTGAAAGAAGAAGTGCGCGAGACGGCCCGTCGAGGGGCCGATCATCGTCGCAAGGAAGAGCCCGCCCGGTTTGAGCACGCGCCTCACCGCGAGGAGAGCCGCCTCGCGATTCGGAATGTGGTTGAGGGCCGCTACGACACTGACGGTGTCGAACGACGCGTCGCGGAATGGCAATCGGGCCGCATCCTCGATCCGCACGTCGATGCCTTCCCAGGGAAATACGTCGGCGCCGAGACCGCAGCCGTGCGCACGGGTGAGGTTGTTGTACCCGCAGCCAAGGTCGAGGAGGCGACCGCGGACGAAGGGCAGCACCATGCGGAGTCGCCACGGTTCGAGAAGGTCCATCCTGCGCGCCGCGGTCTCGTGTCGTGTCCGCTTCGCTTGCAACGGGACAAACGGCTTCGTATCGAGGTCAGCGACCCCGCCCCCCGGCTCGATCATCACGGCGCGCAGGGTAGCACGGCTTCAGCGATACGTTGTGCTGGAAAATCGCAGCGCCGGCGCCACTCAGTCCCCGGCGGGCGCGCCATCGACAATAGCCGTTTGACTCGAACGTGTGGCGAGCGTATGGTTGCCGGGTTGGACCGCTATACGGCCCCACGCGTGAATCTTGTACGCGTGTGTGAATCCCGTATAGCGGTCCTCGGCGCCCGAGCGCGCCAAGAAGATACTGCCAACCGAGTCGCGGAGGCATCGAGTATGAAGAAACGAACGCTACAGATTGCGGCTGGGTGCGTGGTTCTGTTCGCCGTCATCCTGGTGACCAACCGGCTGAGCACTGTCGAAGGGCAGCAGAGGACAACCCCGGGGCACGGGTTTGCGGCAGTCCCGGGACTCAAGGGCGGGCAGGACGTGTTCGGCCCCTACGATCCGGCGCAGAACTGGCCCAGGCCGCTGGCGGAGAGTCTGCCCAACCACGAGGGATGGACCTGGTCACAAGCCACCGATGTGTTTGCCGAGAGTCCCGACCGCGTGATTGTGGCGCAGAAAGGCGAGCTGCCCGTGCTGCCGATGGGGCGGGGGCGCGGAACCACCTGGCTGCCTCAGTTGGGGCCCAGCATCAAGTTTCCCGTCGGCGGCGGCGTGCCAGTGCGCGAAGCCGCCAGTGCCAGCCCCAGCTCGGGCAGGGCCGCAGCAGACGGAAGCGACGGACGGGCGGGCGTTGACTGGCGATGGGAGCACGTCATCGCGGTGTTCGATCGCAACGGCAAGATGATCGAGGACTGGTCGCAATGGGACAAGATCTGGGGACGGCCGCACGACGTGGAGATCAGCCCCTACGATCCGGAAAAGCACATCTGGAT
>JBOGIR010000478.1:0-2904 GCA_050742335.1 Vicinamibacterales bacterium
CTTTTCTTTTCCAGCATGAACGGCGACCCGCGGGCATTCTAAATTCAAGTAGTACCCGATGCCATGCTGATCCTCAGCAACGACGACGTCGAGAAGCTGCTGACCATGTCGGAGTGCATCGCCGTGCTCGAAGAGATGTACCAGGACTATGCGCGCGGGCAGGCGCTGCACGTGCCACGGGTCGACAGCCTCTCGCCCTCGACCGAGCCGGGCGCGTACTACGCGTTCAAGCAGATGGGCGGCGCCTGGCCGCGCCGGCGCGTACAGGCGCTCAGGGTCAACTCGGACGTCATCACCCATCCCGTCATCGCCGGCGCTCCTCGCCGCGTGAAGCAGCCGAAGGCAGACGGGCGTTGGGTCGGCCTCGTCTTCCTCTTCAGCACCGACACCGGCGCGCTCCTCGCCGTGATGCCCGACGGCGCGATGCAGCGTTTGCGCGTCGGCGCCGCCAGCGGGATCGCCCTCAAGCACCTCGCGCGAGAGGATGTCCGTACCGTGGCCCTCATCGGCAGCGGCTGGCAGGCCGGCGCCCAGTTGATGGCGGCGCTGGCGACGCGAGCGCTCCGGGAGGTCCGCGTTTACAGTCCGCGTCCGGAACGCCGGGAGGCCTTCGTCGCCGACGCCAAGGCGCGCGATCCGGGCGTTGACATTCGCGGCGTCGCGACCGCGGACGAGTGCGTGGAGGGCGCCGACGTCATCATCGCCGCGACCTCGTCGATGGTCCGCGTGATAAACCCGGCATGGCTCACGCCGGGCGTGCACGTCAGCTGCATCAAGGCGCAGGAAGTCGATCAGGCCGTCCTCGATGCCTGCGATCGCGTCGTCGTGCACGCGACGGCTCAGCTGAAGCAGTCCGACAACGTGATGCCCGGCACGCCCAATGTCTTGTCCGGCCACGATCGCGGCTGGTGGAACGCTGCGGGCAACCGGTTTGCCGAGTACCCGGACCTCGCGCAGCTCGCGGCCGGGACTGCGCCGGGACGGCGAGCGATCAACGAGATCACGTGCTTCGTGAACAACGTTGGCCTCGGCCTGCAATTCGCGGCGGCTGGCGCGCTGGTGCTCGACAAAGCACGGCTCGCCGGACTCGGGCAGGAGCTGCCGGACGAGTGGTTCTCGGAGACGGTCCATCCGTAGATGGAATGGCTTCCTGGGTGTGGATGCCTGAGCCGCCAGCATCCCGCCGCCTTTGCCTACTGCCTCGACGGCACGGCAATCGTGGTTGACAGGGGGCGTTGACTGAAGAGCGCGGGATCGAGGTCACGCTCGATCATGAGCTTACGAATCAGCGCTTCCGCTCGCGGTTTCCATCTGCCGTTGGCCGCAATGAGCATACCCTGCGTGACCATCAATGGTGACCATCCGAGCTTGTTTCGGACATCGAGCCTGGCGCCCCGATCGACCAGGAATTGGATGATCGGCAACTGATCCATGATGGCGGCGCCGTGCAGCGCCGTGCTGCCGGCCCACCGCACGTCTGCGATCGCCTGTTCAGGGAGCCGCTCGAGGTTGTCGGGATACGCATAGAGCAGCTTCTGCCCGTCTCCCTCGATCGGGAAGTCGCCGAAATCGGCCACGGCGTTCACATCCTCGCCGCTCAGGTCCAGTGCCAGTCTGACCGCCTCGAGCCTCTCGCTCTCCGGTGTCCCGTTGAATGGACCGGGCGTTTCGCCGTCCCAATAGCCCAGGCCCGCCGCGGCCATGAACGGCCTCACATTCTGCACCGTCGGGATTCTGGCGTCGGCGCCGTTCTCGGCGAGCACACGCATGAGGGCGACATCGCCGTTCTTGGCGGCCAGAAAGAACGGCGTGGCGCCGACCATGCTGAGGAAGTCGCGGCCCACCGAGATGTTCGGCGGGCTCTTGGCCTCGCCGTCGTCTCGATCGAACGGGATTTCCTTCCAGGCGATTCGACTGTCGGGGTTTGCGCCACGCGCAAGCAGTACGCGGGCGAGATCCAGGCTGTCGCCGACCAGCTGTGGCGGGGCAGGGCCTGTTCCGGAGCCGGGCCGTCGCATCCAAGCCAGCGCGTGTAGCAGCGAACCCCTGGAGTCGGGAGCGTTTGTATTCGCCCCGTTCTCCAGCAGCAGCCGGGCAACGTCAAACTGCCCGTTGATAATCGCGAGGCCGAGCACGGAGGTACTATCCTCAGTGGGCCCGGCGACGCCGGTCGAGAACGCCGCGCCCTGCACGGTTTCGTTCGGGGCCGCTCCCGCCGCCAGCAGGACACGCGCGACATCGATCGCGCCCCTCCGCACGGCAAACAGCAGCGGTGTGAATCTCCCCTTCGAACGCGCATGGACATCCGCGCCGGTTTCGATCAACAGGCGGACGGCGGCCGCGTGCCCTTCCGCAGCCGCCCACATCAGCGCCGACTGCCCTTTGGAGCTATCAAGCGCGGTGACATCCGCCCCGTGGCCGAGCAGCACCTTGATCGCAGCGACGTTTCCAGTGCCAGCCGCGAGCATGAGCGCGGTCTCTCCTTCCGGCTGTGCCGTGTTCGCGTCGGCGCCGGCCTCGAGCAGCTTCTCGAGCATGACCGCATTGCCATTGGCCGCGGCGAGGGAGAGCGGTGTGACGCTGTAGCGACTTGCGGCCTTGACGTTTGCGCCCGCGCGTATCAACAGGTCCGCCGTTTCCACGTCGTCGAGGCGCGCCGCCCAGTGCAGCGCCGTCATGCCATCGGCTTCTGCAAGATTGACATCCACCTGCTGCTTCACGAGGGTACGAATGGCTGCTCTGTCAGCCCGTTTGATCGCGTCGATGAGTGGAACAGGCGCCGCCGCCGCGACGCCGTGAAAGGAGAGCAATACCACGACGCACCAACTGCTTCGGCCCATGACGCGCATCTTCGTCTCCTCGCGTCCGCGCTGGGACACGGCCGGGGGATCGTAGTTGACTTCC
>JBOGIR010000479.1:0-8582 GCA_050742335.1 Vicinamibacterales bacterium
CCCAGCCCGTTCGATCGCCGGGTCTGGCAGGAAGCGTGCGCGCTGCGGGACGCCGGCTACGTCGTGTCCATCATCTGCCCCACCGGCAAGGGCTGCGAGAAGAAATTCGAGGCGATCGACGACGTCCACATCTGGCGCTATAGCCTGCCGCTCGAGGCCACCGGCGCCGTCGGCTATGCGATCGAGTACACGGCTGCGCTGTGGCAGGCCCTTTTTCTGTGCTGGAAGGTTCTCTTCCGGCGCGGCTTCGACGTCATCCATGCCTGCAATCCGCCCGACCTGTTCTTCCTGATCGGCGCGCTGTTCAAGCTGCTCGGGAAGAAGTTCGTGTTCGATCACCACGATCTCGGACCCGAGCTCTACGAGGCCAAGTACGGACGGCGCGGTTTCCTCCACCGACTGCTGCTCAAGCTCGAGTACTGGACGTTCCGCACGGCCGACCTGGCCATCGCCACCAATGAATCCTACCGGCGCATCGCAACCGGGCGCGGCCGCATGCCCGACGGCCGGGTATTCGTCGTGCGCAGCGGGCCGTCCCTCGAGCGCCTGAGGATCCTCCCGCCCGACGAGCGCCTCAAGTGCGGCCGCCGCTATCTGGTCGGCTACGTCGGCGTGATAGCCACGCAGGAGGGCATCGGCTACCTGCTGCTCGCCGCGCGGCACATCGTGCGTGACCTCGCGCGCACCGATATCCACTTCGGCCTGGTGGGCGATGGCCCCGCGCTGGCGGAAATGAAGCGGCTGGCGCAGAAGCTCGGCATTGCCGGGTTCGTGACCTTCACCGGGCGAGTGCCCGACGGCGAGCTGCTGGCGATGCTCAACACCGCCGACGTCTGCGTCAACCCGGACGTCGCCAACGAGATGAACGACAAGTCCACCATGAACAAGATCATGGAGTACATGGCGCTGGGCAAGCCGATCGTGCAGTTCGACCTCACGGAAGGGCGCTACTCGGCGCAGCAAGCGTCCCTCTACGCGCGCCGGAACGACGCATTCGACCTCGCGGAGAGGATCGTCGAGCTGCTGGACGATCCGGCCCGACGCATGGAAATGGGCGAATACGGCCGCAGGCGCGTGGAACGCGAGCTTGCCTGGCAGCACGAGGCGCCGAAGCTGCTCGCCGCCTATTCCTCGCTCTGGCGCGGCTCCGCAGTCTCGCTCGCGGCGGGGAGGGTCGAAACATGAAGCTGCTGCCCATCGACAGGCCCGAGTTCTTCCAGGTGGTGGCGGACTGGCTCGCGCTCAAGGAGAACTACCAGTGGCTGGACTTCGGCAATGGAAGGCAGCCCGTCACGCCCGCCCTGCTCAAGATCATGACGCAACGGAAATCGCATTTCCTGAGGGTCTATACCTCGGACCGGGACGACGACCCCATCGGCATCCTGGGCCTGAACAGCGTCGATCACACCTTCCGCACCGCCACGTTCTGGGGCGCGTCGGGGGAAAAGTCCTTCCGCAACCGCGGATACTCGACCTTTGCGAGCTCCCGTTTCCTGACGCTGGCGTTCCGCGAGCTCGGGCTCGAGGCGATCAATACCTGGGCCGTGGATCAGAACCCGTCGCTGCGGACCATAGAACGGCTGGGCTTCCGCTTTGTCGGCAGGATGCGGCAATGCCATTACATCGACGGCCGGCCGTACGACCGCCTGCTGTACGACCTGCTCGCGGGCGAGCACCGGGAGCTCGACGAGCAGCGCTTGCGCAGCCACGAACGGTTCCAGCGCAGCGCGGTGTGCGGGACGCTGCAGGCCGAGACAGGGTGAGCGCGGTGGAGACGAAGGCGCGCCAGAAGACGCTGCGGCTGCTGTCGAACGGCGTCTACGTGCTCACCTCGCGCACCAAGGAGCGCTGCGGCGCGGCGACCGTCAGCTGGGTCTCCCAGATCTCCTTCAAGCCGCCCCTGATCATGGCGGCGGTGCGGGAGAACAGCAACGTGTACAAGTGCCTGGAGCAGAGCCGCGTCGCGGCGCTCCATATCGTCGGCAACGGGCAGCAGGAAATCGCCCGCCGGTTCTTCTTTCCGACCGCGGCTGGCAACGGCACGATAAACGGGGAGCCGGTCGTGGCGGGGAAGACCGCGGCACCGCTGCTGGCCAGCCTGCCCGCGCACCTGGAATGCGAGGTCGACCGGATCGTGAACACCGATGGGGACCACGCGGTCGTGATCCTGCGGGTGGTGGAGGCGGAATGCCCGGAGCAGGTGCGGCCGCTGACCATTGCGGATACGCCGTGGGAATACGGCGGATGAGCGAGCGCCCAAAGGCATGCCGCCGGCATGAGTCTTTCGGACTAGCGCCCGGCCGTTGGCAGTTCAACCGGAGCATTCTCCCCGCTGATGTGACGCAATACGGGGCCGCTGAAATGGGTCCAGTCAACATCGGCAAGGACCCGCCATGAGAGCCGCCCGGCGTCACGATAGGCCGTCGCTTTCCATTCGCGCCCTGGGCGCCGCCGCGCTTGCGCTCTTCCTCGGTGCGCCGCCGGCCGCGGCGCAGATCTGTCTTCCTTTTTTCTGCGACGGCACCCCGCCGACGGTCGCCATCACGTCTCCCGCGTCGGGGGCCACAGTCTCGGGCACGATTAGCATTACCGCGAACGCCTCGGACAACGTCGGCGTCGCGGGTGTCCAGTTCAAGCGCAACGGCACCAATATCGGCGGCGAGGACAACGCCTCCCCCTACGCGGCCGGACTCAATACGACGAGCATCCCCAACGGCTCGTACACGTTGACGGCGGTCGCGCGCGACTCCGCGGGCAACCAGACGACCTCGGCGCCCGTCACCATCACCGTGGCCAACCAGCCGGCCGGCGACACCAGCTCCCCGACAGTCGCCATCACGTCGCCGCAATCCGGCGCCACAGTATCCGGCACGATCACGGTCAACGCGAACGCCTCGGACAACGTCGGCGTCGTCGGCGTCCAGTTCCGCTACAACGGTATCAACTTCGGCGCGGAGGACTCCACCGCTCCCTACTCGACCCCCGCCCACACGACGAGCGTCCCGGACGGGGAGTACACGCTGACGGCGGTCGCCCGCGACGCCGCGGGCAACCAGACAACCTCTGCCCCGGTCACGATCATCGTATCCAACCACCCTGGCCAGTGGTCGGGCGCGGTGAGCCTGCCGATCGTACCTATCCACATGCAGCTATTGCCGGACGGGTCGGTGCTTGCCTGGGGCAATCCGGCGACGCCGACCAACGACGGCGGGTCCCAGGAGCGCGTGTGGAACCCCGCACAGCTGCCTCCCGTCCTGCAGCAGGTCCATAACCCCTTCGTCGACGTCTACTGCAGCGGGCACTCCTTTCTCGCCGACGGGAGCCTGTTGGTCACCGGCGGGCACCTCGGCGACCACGTCGGATCGGACATGACGACGGTCTTCGATTTCCGCACGCGCAGCTGGAGCGCCGGTCCGGGCATGAGCGCCCCGCGCTGGTATCCCACCAACACGACTCTCGCGAACGGGGACGTGGTCGTGGTGTCGGGAACCATCGGCGGCCCCTCCGACGTCAATCGTCTGCCCGAGGTGTGGAACGCCGCCAGCGGTTGGCGTCCGCTGACCGGCGCGCAGCTCACCGTGCCGCTCTACCCGTGGCTGCACCTCGCGCCCAACGGCAAGATCTTCAACTCCGGCCCGCAACAGACGACGCGCTACCTCGACACCAGCGGAACCGGCAGCTGGACGACGGTGGCGCTGACCCACTTCGGTGATCGCCAGCAGTACGCGGGCGCCTCCGTCATGTACGAGCCGGGCAAGGTCTTGATCGTGGGCGGCAACCCGACCACCGCTACGGCCGAGGTCATCGACTTGAACGCCGCCAACCCGCAGTGGCAGCTCACCAATCCGATGGCCCGCGCGCGGCGCTACCTGAACGCGACGCTGCTGCCCGACGGCAAGGTCCTCGTGACCGGCGGCACCGACGCGCCCCTCGGCATGGGCGACCTGACCGGAGCGGTGCTTCCGGCCGAGATGTGGGACCCGGTGACGGGCGCCTGGACTACGCTCGCCGCGATGAACGTCGCGCGCATGTACCACTCCACGGCGGTGCTGCTGCCCGATGGGCGCGTGCTGGTCGCCGGCGGCGGCGGCGCGAGCCAGTTCAACGACGTCAACCACTACGACGCCGAATACTACTCGCCGCCGTACCTCTTCCGGGGCGCGCGTCCCGCCATCGGCGCGGCGCCGGAAAGCGCCGGATACGGCCAGAGCTTCGTGGTGGGAAGCCCCGACGCGGCGAGCATCGCGAAGGTGACGCTGGTGGGGCTCTCGTCCTCCACTCACGAGGTCAACATGAGCCAGAGCTTCGTTCCGCTGGCGTTCTCGCGCAACGGGACCGGCCTCACCGTGACCGTGCCGGCCAATCCCAACGTCGCTCCCCCGGGCCACTACATGCTGTTCATCCTGAACAGCGCTGGCGTGCCCTCGGTCGCGCACATGATCAGGATCGGCTCCTGATAGCAGGGGGCACCTGCCGGGTTGGTGACCAGGCTGTTGCAGCCGCTGCGGGAGGCCGGTTGACCGTGAGGCATCACCGCACCGCATCGCTTGCCGTCGTCGTGATCGCGCTGCTGCTGGGCGCGAGTCCGCCGGCCGCGGCGCGGTTCCCCTCCTGCATTCCGATTCGAGCCGTCGACTGGATCACGTCGGCGCTGTCGAGCAACGCCGGCGCGGCCCCGGTGCGGCCCGCCGATTGCGCGCGCGTCGAGCAGAATCCGCCCGATTTCAGCTGGCCCCACGCCGATGGCGGCACGTACACGGTGAGCGTTGCTTTTCCCGACGGCCACACCGAAACGCGCACCGCGACGAACAACTGGCTCAATTGGAATGGAACGTTGCCGGCCGGGAACTACGCCTGGACCGTGACGCGCGCCGGGGTGACGAGCTTGCCGCGCCGGTTCACCGTCGGCACGGATTCAGTGGCGTTCGTCGTGCCGGACATGGCGAGCGTCATCGGCCACCTCCTGGCCAAACCGCGTCCGCGCGCGTTGCCTGACAGCGCCACGCTGTCGGCGATGGCCGGCCAGCGCGACCTCGATCTGCAGCAGCTGCGCTTCACGGTGGACGGCCGCCTCGGCGAGCCGCTTCCGCCCGCTGGAAACCGCGGCGATGGAGATGGATTCGACCGCTACGGCATGAGGGCGCTGTGGTCGCTCATGGCTTATGTGTACGACGGGACGGAGGTCTACCGGGAGGATGCGAAACGCCGCGTGCTCAACCTTGCTCAGTGGGACCCGCGCGGCCCGACCGGAGTCGACGAGCAGGAATCGCGCTTCGTCGCGTGGGTCGTCACCCTGGGCTACGACTGGCTCGGGCCGGCCTTGAGCGCGGCGGAGCGGGAGCAGGCGCTGTCGATGCTGAATACCCGCATCGGCGATCTTTACGATTGGGTCAGCGGCATCCGCGGCTGGCCTCCCGGCGATCCGGCCGCGCACATACCCGTGCCGATCTGGCAGTCGCCGCGCGACTCCCATCGCAATGTGACGACCGGAATGGTGGCGATCATGTCCGCGCTGCTGGTGGGCGACCTGCCGGCGGCGAGCGCGTGGGTGCAGGAGCTGCTGCCGTTCGCGCTCAACGTGGTGAGCCCGTGGAGCGGCGAGGAGGGCGGCTACGCCAACGGCACCGCCTACAGCATCTGGGATCTGGGCGCCATGCTGAGCACGTGGTACGCGCTGCGCTGGGCGACGTGTGGCGGTCCGGCCTGCATCGACGTGGCGCAGAAGCCCTGGGTGCGAAACTGGGGCCGGTTCATCAGCTATTTCCTGCCGCCGACCTATTCTCCCGACCCCGCGGTCCACACAGCCCGGAGAAACGACCCCGGCACGCCGATCGGCCTCTTCGGTGACGGCTTCGCGGACCCTCAGCAGTTCGAGGTCCGCTCGCCCTTCGCCAAGGGCTATACCCATTTCGCGCCGAGTCCGCTCGCCTGCTGGTACGCAGCGAATCTGGCCCGGGAAGACCAGATCCGCATCGAGTACCTGATGTCACCGCCCAATACATGCGCCGCGCCGGCCGACTTCCCGCCTGCACTGCGCGACTCTCTCTATTTGCCGGCTATCGGCTGGGTGGCGATGCACAGCGACCTCCCCGATCTCGACCGCACCTCGGTCTATTTCAAGTCGAGCCCGCGGCCCTTCGGCGCCTTTAACCACCAGTCCGCCGACCAGAACGCCTTCGTCATCAACGCGGGCGGCGAGCGGCTGGCGATCGAATCGGGCTACCACGACGGTTTCAACACCCATCACTGGCAGTACTGGATCAAGCGAACTCGCTCCAAGAACGCCATCACCTTCGACGGCGGCCAGGGACAAGTCGCGTTCGAGCACCTGCCGGATCCGTTCACGACCATACGCTACGGCGCGATCGTCCAGCAGCTCAGCACGCCCGTTTTCGACGTCGTCACCGGCGACGCGACGGACGCCTATGACGGCGCGCTCACCCGGGCGCTGCGCACGCTCGTATTCCTGCGCCCGGGCACGATCCTGGTGTACGACAGGCTCGCTTCGAGCACCCCGCGCGCCTGGGAATGGAACATACACGCGCTCAACCCCTTCGAAGTGATCTCGAGCGACAGGCGCGCGCGCATCACCAGGGGCACGCAATCACTGTGCGTCGACGTGCTCGCGGGCCCGCCGCGGCAATTCGTGCCGGTCTCCGATTCGGACTTCAGCTCGTGGGGCCGCTCGAACGACCCCACGAATGACGTCAGCGCCGCCCCCCTGGATCCCGCCGCGCCGGCGCAGTACCACGGCAAATTCGCCGCCACGCAAGCCTCGACTTCCGCGGAATTCATCGTGCTGATGCGCGTGAATGCTCCGTGCGGCGAGCCGATTGTCGCCGCAGCGGCTGCCGTGGCCCCGGACGCGCGGCAGGCGGCCGATGGACAGTGCGGCGACATGGAGCCGGCAGCAGCCAGGGCGAACGGCGCCTGGACGGTTCAGCTCGGCCACAGGAGGTTGAGAATCGCGGCGGACGGCGGCGTCACCGTCATGCCGAATCACCGGCGCAGGGACTGCTGATTCACCCGGGTTCCGGAGTTCAGTCGCAGCGCTTCAGGAAGATCTCGTAGAACCGCGCCGGGCTCCGGCCTTCGTTGCGGGTGTCGTGCGGAGTCAGCCCCGGCAGCCAGTACGCCGAGCCGGGGCGCAGCGCGGTGCGGCCCAGCGGGCTCTCCACGCTCACGTCCCCATCGACCACGATGCCCACTTCGGCCTCGATTCCCTGGTGCCGGCCGGTTCCCGTCCCGGGCGCCAGCGTGGTGACCACGACGCGCACGGACGGATTCTCCAGTATCACCTGGGACGCCGGGACCTGGGCCGTGGTTGCGCCGGGCACCAGCGCGACGCCCAGCAGCACGAGCAGCGCGAAGTCGGTCTTCATGCGGATTCCTCCTGTCCGGCTGCGTGGCCAGAACGCATCTCAAGAATGCAAAAAGCAGAATTAACCACGGATAGACACAGATGAACACGGATGAAAAAACAAGAAATAGACACAGGGCTTTCAGCTTGCCCCCATCCTACCTTCCCCCGCATCCGGGGGAAGGGGATATACAAGATTTCCCAGGATTCACAAGATTGCGACGAACAACCCAAGAACTAGTCCTTTTGAAGATCTAATCCTGTAAATCCTGTTGAATCCTGTTAGTTCTGTCCATTTTTTTTCTTGATCTTATCTGTGTGTATCTGTGTTCATCTGTGGTTCCCTGTTGTCTTTGAGTCAAGCGCTAGCCGCCGGGGTTGGACTCGACGATGGGCTGGGCGATGATCCACAGCCCGGCGATCGTGTAGCCGACCATGAGTATCAGCAGCGGGACCTGGCTGCGGACGGCGGCGCGCCGGTCCGGGTAGCGCCCGAGGGCGATGGCATGGGCGACGTAAACGGCGATGACGTGTCCCAGCACGATGGCCATTACCGACGCATACCACGCGAAGCGCGCGCCCACGATGCCGATATCGGGGCGGAAGCGCGCCGTTCCGAGCAGGTCCCAGCCGAAGCCGAAGGGATCGGAGGCGAGCCGGATGACGAGCTGGCCCTGGATCAGGAGGTAGGTGAGATAGTGGGCGAGGTGATAGGCGATTGCGATCGGCACCAGCGAGAGCACGAAGAGACGGGCGACGGTGCCCGCCGGCAGCCCGCCGCCGCCGGCGCGCGCCATCCAGCCCGCGAACAGCCAGTACACCGCGGCGAAAAGCGCCGCGAACGCAGCCAGTCCCAGCGTGCCGATCACGGTGAGGCGGGCGTCGCCGAGCGGCGCCAGCGCAACGTAGAGAGCGGCTTCCAGCCGCGCCCACGCCGGCGTCGCGGTGTAGCCGTCGAAGGCCACGGTGGCGAGCAGCAGCAGCACGAACACGACCATCGAGGGCGTGACGTCATCGGTATGCTGCAGCCCGGCGCCGTACGGGCGCAGGTTCCACTCGCGCGCGGCCGGGCATGCGCGAGCGAAGCACTCGCCGCAGCCGGGGGAGCCGTTGCGGCCGGACGGGCACGCCGCCGTATCGGTCACCCGGACTTCGGTCGGCGAGAAGCGGGCGAACAGCCCGAACACCGCGGCAAACGGGTCTCCGTGGCGCAGCCACACGC
>JBOGIR010000480.1:0-12544 GCA_050742335.1 Vicinamibacterales bacterium
CTCATCGGCATCGACGACGCCCTCCCTTGGCAATCGAGCGTGACATCGTGGTTGTCGGGGCCGGCCCCGTGGGCCTTACCGCGGCCCTGGCCGTACGGGCAACCGGTCGCGACGTGACGGTCGTCGAAGCGGGTGGCGCCGACCGCGTCAGGCCGGGCAGTCGCGCCATCTTTCTACACGAAGTCACGCTGCAACTCCTGGATCGGATTCGCGCCGGTCTCGGACATGAGCTGGTGCGGCACGGGCTCACGTGGTCAACGAAGCGCACGCTGTATCGCGGGCGGGAGGTGTACCGCCGAACGTATCGACCGACCGCCGCAAGCGTACTTCCCTACGCGACGAACCTGCCTCAGGTGGTCACCGAGCGCTTTCTGCTTCAGGCCTGTCTCGATGCCGCCGTCGAGTTCATGTGGAACACGGATGTGACGACGGCGAAGGCCGACGCTCGGGGCGTCACTCTCGACGCCGCGGACGCGCGGCGTATCCGGGCCCGCTATGTGATTGGTGCCGATGGTGCGCGCTCGGCCGTGCGTGAATCAGCCGGCCTGCGTCTGGAAGGGCCGCGCACGTCCAATGCGTATGTGATCGTCGACCTGGCCGAAGATGCGGCCGAGCCACTGCCGATCGAGCGGGTGTTCCATTACGAACATCCGAGCATCGGATTCCGCAACGTGCTCTTCGTGCCGTTCGCCGGCCACTGGCGGGTCGACCTGCAGTGTCACCCGGGCGACGACGCCGACACCTACGGTTCCGATGCCGGTGTTCGCAACTGGTTGCCGGGGGTCATGCCTGCGAAGTACGCGGATCGAGTGACGTGGGTCTCGACGTACGTCTTCCGCCAGGCGATCGCGAATTCGTTTACCGATGCCACGCGGCGCGTGCTCCTCGCCGGCGAGGCGGCGCATGTGTTTGCGCCGTTTGGCGCTCGCGGTTTGAATTCGGGCGTGGCCGACGCGGTGATGGCCGCACGAGCGATCGATGCCGCTCTCCGTGCGGACACGCCGGAGGCGACCGCGCGCGCCATTCAGGAGTTCGCCGACGCACGCCGTGCGGCGGCCGCCCGCAACCGTGCCGCCTCGTCTGCTGCGCTCACCCACCTTCAAGCTGCATCACATGCGCGCCACGTTGTCCGCCACGTGGCCGCGCAGCTCTCGCCGCTCGTGCCCTCGCTGGGCCGCTGGCTCGACAGGGCGCCGTTCGGGCCGCGGCTCGGCGGGGCTGATCGCTATGGGATGCACTACTGAGCGTTCGGATCGTTCGAGTCTAAAACCTCTGATTGATCCAATCCGCCACGTAGTCGTAGAAGTTCTTCACGGTGTTCGAGTACTGCCCAGGTACGGATTCGCATGACACGCACGGGGTTTGACCGTGTTCGGCCCCGTCGACGACCACGAAGTCCTTGTCGGGGCTTGCGGCGGTCTCATAGTGAATCTCGTTGTCCCGGATGAAATAGTGCGCCCCCATCGCGGCCACCAGCAGCGGCACGCGTATGTTCCGCAAGTGACATGGAAGGGAATTGTTGCTCGAGCAGTAGTCGATGCCATCCATGGAGTCCGTTGACCGGATGGCGTTGGCGCTCAAGAACGACTTGACGGTCAGCAGCGCCGTGCCGTTTGCGAACGAGAGATTCTCGGAAGCGAGCTGCGGAGCCTCGGGACGAACACTCTCCACGATCTGCGTCACGATGGCTCCGTCGTTCCTGAGCAACTTTCGCGGCTTGGCCGTACTGTGGTGGATGCTGGGATCGAGTTGCATCAGGCGGGCACCGACTCCTTTGGGAACCACGAACACATCATCGTCGCCGTACAGGTGTGTGCCGTTCTTCATGCGGGTCTGCCTGTCCAGCGCCAGGTCGATCAACCTGTTCATCCGGTCCGCTTGTCCCTTGAAGTACCTCTTCTTGAACTCTTCGGAGTACGAGGACGGCCCCTTCGGGTTGTACCCATTCCTCGGACTGAACGGATCGAGATTCGGATCGAGTTGACCTGGCCGGCTCTCGTCTGTGACGGCGGGATTGAGGCTTCTCAGTGCGTTCACGGGGTTGCCTGGATGGGCGTCGACCAGAATCAGGCCGTCGGCAGGCGCCAGTCCGGCCAGCTCGTTGCCGCACTGCATGAGTTTGGTCGGTCCCTGGCAGACGGAGGGGCCGCTTTCGGCGACGCTCTCATAGAGAGTCATCGTCGCGCCACCCCCGCTCCAGCCCCAGAGGATGATCTTGGTGATTCCCCGCTGTCTCTTCAGGAACTGCACGCCGGCGCTGACGTCCAGCGGGATCGTCTCGAAGCGCACCAACGCCTCGTTGTTGTCGGATCTGGGGTTCATGCACAAGACCGCAAATCCCCTTCGGGACAGCTCGGTGCAGGCGAGCGCGTTCATGAAGTTCGATGTCCGGTGCATCACGAGAATGGCCACGTGGGGCGCTGGCTTCTCGGCGTCGGGCAGGTAGAGGGCGCCCTTGACGGAGGAGGGGACGCCCTGAAATCGAACATACCGCGGGTCGCTTTGAGCGAATGCCGGGCCAGCGATCGAGACCAGGCTTAGAACGGCAATTGACGCACGTGTTGTCCATCTCATGCGAGTGCTCCGCTAGGGCGCCTCTCTCGAAAGGCGATCGATCCTCTCGTTCTTGCGCCGCTCGTGGCTCGGCACTCTACCAGAATCAGGTCGAGAAGCACGAAGCTCATAGTTGAGCCTGCAAGAGGCCGCTACAGGTCCAGGAAGTCTCGAAGGGCTGCTCGGACGTCGGTCTGCAGCGCCTCGGGGAGCGCGCCAAGCTCTTTTCTGAAGAGTGAGTTGTCCCACGCCAGGATCTGATCGATGAGCAGGTCGCTGTCGCGTGTGAGCCCGCACGTGCCTTTCGGGATTCGCACCCTGAGCGGAAACGCATCCGCGGCGGTGACACGTGTCGTCACGGGAAGCACGACGGTGCTCTCGAGTCCGGATTCCGCAAATGACGTCGGTTGGATTGCGAGGCAGGGCCGCTGTTTGCCCGGCTTCGTGCCGACGCGTGGCTCGAGATCGACGACGTACAGATGCCACTGTTTCGGAATCACCGTGAGCGGCGCTTCAATCGCGAGGCGGTCTGGAAATCGGTATTGACGACTTTACTCGTCGGGGCCGCAAGGGTCGCCGCCCGTCGCCATCGCGCCACGCGCGCCTGTCGGTCCGCCTCGTGCTCGAGCAGCGCCATGCCGGCTCGCACGACGTCCACTTTGCGACGGATGCCGAGGCGTTCCTGCAGGCGCTGGATGCGCCGGTCGTCATCCTCTTGGATCATCAGCGGCTTGCCCACATATTGCTCCAGATATACTCACAAGTATATCACTGGGCCGCGCGTCGCCCATCGTCATGGCCGTGATGCACAGACGATGAGACAGGTCGTTCGCGACGCGAGACGCGTCGTTACGGGAAGGACCGCCGTCAGCGCCCGCCGGCACCAGGCAGGTTCAGCCGTGCCAGCAGCGCCGGGAACCCGGGATGCGTGCGGATCGCGTCGTATTCCGGGTCACAGCGGAGCCGCACCAGAAACCCGTTGCCATCGGTGATCCCGCGATTGAGCCACTCGATGGCCTCATCCGCGCGATTCATGCCGACGAAAACGTCGGCCACCCAGCAGGGCGCGATGTATTCGGCGTGACTGCGCGTCAGCAGCTCCTGCAAGGCGCGTTCGGCGTCGGCGGTCCGCCCCGCTCGGGCGTACACGAATCCGAGTGTCGAGACGAGCACCGGTTGGCGATCGCCCACGCTCACCGCGCGCTCCGCGGTGACGACCGCCTCGTCGCTGCGCCCGCTGGCCGCCTGGAAGAGCGCCCTGATCCAGTGCGGGAACGCGGCTTCGCGCT
This sequence comes from Vicinamibacterales bacterium, assembly GCA_050742335.1. Lineage (GTDB taxonomy): Bacteria > Acidobacteriota > Vicinamibacteria > Vicinamibacterales > UBA2999 > DATCJA01. The sequence goes on from JBOGIR010000480.1 coordinate 3,843, forward strand.
CGAACTCGAGGGAGAGTTGTGTATAGCGATCCGCACGCTCGAAGTCGCGGCTCCAGTACGCCGCTCCGCCAGCAAGATAGGCGATCACGGCTGAATCCGGCTCCAGCGCGACAGCGGCGTCCGCCGCGCGCACCGCGTCGTCGGGGCGCCCGATGCACGCCCAGAGCAGCCCGAGATAGGCCTGGCTCACCGCCAGCTTCGGATTGAGCGCGAGGGCACGCTGATAGCCGGCTTCGGCGTCGGCGTGGTCGTTCCGAATCCACTGGGCGGTGGCCCCGACGCTGTGGTGTGCTTCGGCCAGCGAGGGGTCGAGCGCCAGGGCGCGATCGGCTGCGGCAATGGCGAGCGGCCCGAGTTCCCGCCCGGGTTGCACGCCGTAAATGGCCATGACGGTATAGCAGTCGGCAATGCCGGCGTACGCGAGCGCATACTCGGGATCGGCGGCTGCCGCTTTCTCGAAACATTCGAGCGCGGTCCGCAGGTGCCATCGGTTGCGCCGCACCCAGTGATACCGGCCCTTAAGGCAGAGCGCGTAGGCCTCGGGGTTGTCGGTGGCTTTCCGCACGAGTGGCGTGTCGCCGTCGCGCGTCAGTTTGACGCGGAGGCGTTCGGCGATCGTGCGGGCGATCTCGTCCTGCACGGCGAAGACATCGTCGAGGTCGCGGTCGTAGCGCTCCGTCCACAGCTCATAGCCATCGCCCACGCTCGTGAGCTGCGCCGTGATGCGCACGCGGTTCCCGGCCTTGCGGACGCTGCCTTCGACGACGTGCTGGACATTCAGTCGCTGGCCAATCTCCGCGATGTCCAGGCCCTTCTCGTGGCAACGCACTGCGGAGGTCCGGGAGGCGACCTGCAAGGAGCCCAGGGTCGAGAGCGCCGTGATGATTTCATCGGCAATGCCCTCGCAGAAGTACTGCTGATCGCCGGTGGGGCTCAGGTCCTTGAACGGCAGCACGGCGAGCGACGGCAGGGCCTTGGCGACCTGGTGGCCACCGGCGCTCGACTGCCGCGTCCGCAGCATGACGCGGAGCTCGTCCACGATCTCTTTCGCCTGCTGGGGCCTCGCCGCCGGCGCCTTGGACACTGTCCGCGCGATGAGACGCTCGAGCCCGGGCGGCAGGTTCGCCACGCGGCCCCGCAGTGGCGCGACGTCCCTATTGAGAATCGCGTCGAAGATGACGGCGCTCGTGCTGCCGGCAAACGCCGGATGGCCGCTCAGCATCTCGTAGAGGACGAGCCCGAAGGAGAAAAGGTCGCTCCGCGCATCCACCTCGTCTCCTCGCGCCTGCTCGGGCGACATGTAGGCCACGGTGCCGAGCACGTCACCGGCAACGGTCAAGCGCGCCTGCGTGGCGTCCGTGGGACCGTCGGTCCGTTTCGCGAGGCCGAAGTCGAGCACCTTGGCGTGACCCGCGGGGGTCACGATGATGTTGGCCGGCTTCAGATCGCGGTGCACGACGCCCCCGGCGTGCGCCGCATGCAGCGCGTCCGCGATCTCGACGGCCAGCGCCAACGCCTCGTCCAGCGGCATCGGGTGGCTGGCGATGCGCGCCGCCAGGGTCTCTCCCTCGACGAGTTCCATGGCGATGAAGTGCCGGCCATCGACCTCGCCGATGTCGTACACCGTGCAGATGTTCGGATGATTGAGCGCAGCCGCGGCCCGCGCCTCGCGGCGCAGCCGTTCCGCGGAGCTCGGTCCCCGGCCATCCTCGGGGAGGACCTTCAACGCTACCGGTCGATCGAGGCGGACGTCGATCGCGCGATACACGACGCCCATGCCCCCAGCGCCCAGCGGAGCGACGATCTGGTAGACGCCGAGGCGCGTGCCAGGAGGAAGGCTCACGTGCTGAATTATACGGGCGGCACGTGTGGCGGCCGCAGAAGGCCGGTGTGGCTGACTGTGCGGGTGCGTCAGCGCGGCTCAGCCCGATCGGGCGACCGCATGAACAGCGACGGCCGCTTCAGGTACTCCTGATAGCGGGCTGGATCCAGGTTGTTTTCCGCACAGACGTACTCGCGGACACGGACGCCCTCGCGCAGCATGAGCGTGCGGCGAATGGTCCACGGCTTGGCGAGCAGGTTCGGATCCTCGATCACCGCCTCGTAGTTCAACTGATCCTTGTCGATGCGCGTGTAGCGTTCGGTGATGTGCAGCTTGTCGCTGCTGACGATGCCGGAGGCGAGCCAGTTGTCCTCCTTGAAGTTGTTGACATCGACGACGAGTGTGTCGTCATCCCACCGCCCAACGGAGTCGCCTTGGTAAGTCGGTTCGGCATCAGCAGGGTGTGGGCGGCCGTCGGTGGGAATGATGCGGACGGCATTGAAGTACTCGTAGATGATGACGACCTGCCCGGGCGTCTGTACGAACTGAATCGGGAAGAGGATCACGCCGGTCATCCGCGGACCGGCCGAAGGCAGACAATACGCCGTCGGGTCGTCGATCGAACGCCGGTTGAGCAGCTCCTGCGCGCGCTGCCGCGCCGCCGGCAGCAATGATGGCGGCTCGTTCTGCGGGCCGCCCCCCTGTCCAGGCGCCGACGCGTCCCATTCGCCGCGCTTCGGGCTGGACTGGTACACACCGCTCAAGTCGACCCTGCCGTCTGGGGATCGCGGCGTAGCAGCCGGTCGCGGAAGGGCGGCACTCCCCGGCGGGGTCTGGGCGGCCGCGGGAGCAGCCAGCACCAATGACGCGATGACCACGGCGACGACGCCAGCGGCGGCGCCTGTCAGGCGGGCACTCATGCCACTCATTTCGACTCTCCTCTGCATCCCGCAGACCGCGGTCGGGACTCGCAGCGAGGTTAAGACCGTTAGTTACCTGGCGCGACGGCAGCGCCTTCACCGGTTCCGGACAGCGGTCCAAAGAACAGATGTTTGCCGCTGGGCAGCGTGACCTCTCGTCCCAACGCGAAGGGAGAATCGTCGCGCGCGCGCCATCCGACAACCGTCAGGGTGTCGCCGATCTTCAAGCTTCCGTCCCGCGACCAGCCCGTGCGGTAGAGCACGACTGGCGGGTAGCCTTCGAATACCCAGGCCACCACTGACCCGTCCTTGTCCTTGACGTCCAGGTACAGATGACTGTGAGGATTGGTCCACTGCACCTTGGTCAGGACACCGGTGATGCTGACGGGTTTGTTGGCGTCGAAGGTTGCTCCGAAGGAGTGATGCGCCCATACAGGCGCCGCACCACTGAGCGCCGCGAACAGCGCGAGGCTGGGCGCCGCCGCGAGAACCGGACGGGCACGCATGCTGCCTCCTTGAATCAACCGTCCCGGGGCCTCTGCCCGGCGGTCGTGCCATTCTACTTTAGAGTAGCCATCTTCACGCGACAACCGCGCCAACTCTTGTCCATCTCTTCGACAGATGGCGGTATGCTGGGCGGCACCGGAGGTCTCGCATGAAGCGGATCGTGACGATGTGTGCGCTGGTGGGCGCGATCGCAGGCGGGGTGTCAGCCTCCGCGATCACGGGCGATCAGCCCGAGTTTCGCAAGCTCGCCGACGACGTCTATGCCTACATCGGCAAGCTGAACGACTCGAACGCGATGGCCATCGTGACCACCGAAGGGGTCGTCCTCGTGGACACCGGCAACAACACGACGGACACGCGCGAACTGCTGAAGCGTGTCCAGTCGGTGACGAGGCAACCGGTGCGCTACGTTGTGATCACGCAGAATCACAACGACCATTCCGGCGGCGCCGCGCTCTTCTCGCCCCCGGCAAAGACCATCGTCCATGAGCGGGTAGCGAAGCAGTGGGCCAGCCTGAAGCGCCATCAGGTCACCGCGTGGCGGCGTCGCTTTCCCGAGCGGACGGCGGCGCTCGAACGCCTGAATCCGACCGACACCACCCAGAGCTTCAGCGATCGGTTCACGCTCCGTCTCGGCGGCAAAGACATCCAGTTGATCTACGTCGACGATCCCTACAATCCCGGCGACATCGCCGTCTGGCTGCCGAGGGAGCGCATCCTGCACGCGTCAATGGCCGGCTACAAGGACCGTCATCCCGACATCCGTCCCGACTACAGCCATGGGACGACTGAAGGGCTGCTGAAGCAATTGAAGATGTACCTGGCGCTGCGCCCCGCGACCGTCGTCCCGGCGCACGGACCGGTGGGCGGCGGGTGGCTGCTGGAGACGATGATCGAGTACCTCCTGCTCGCCCGCGACCAGGTGCAGGAGATGATGAAGAAAGGTGTGCCGCTGGCCGCCATCGAACGTGAGTTTCAGATGAAGGCGTTCGGCGAGTGGGATCGCACCGAGCACCTGCCTTGGATCGCGGCGACTATTCATCGCGAGCTGCAGGGTCTTGGGCCGCAGATCATCACGGTCGCCGAACGGCGGCTCAGCGGTCTTGTCTCGAGCGCTGTTCAGGATGGCCGGTTCGTGACCGTGACCATTGGCGACGGGACGCAGGTGCGGCTTCGCGTGACCGGCGACACCGTCTTCGAGGGGATCGGCGACCGGACCGAGATCCGGTCGGGGATGAAAGTGTCGGCGGTGTACGAGGTGCCCGACGGCATCGCGCCGGCGCTCGGTTTCGACACGCTCGAGTTCACCGTCGCGCGCTGAGGTGTCCCGCGTTCTTCACTGCGCCTTGCGCCACGCATCCTCGAACGGCCGGAGCAGATCGGGGTCCTCTTTCAATTCGGCGAACTGGCGTGCGCGCGACTCAATAGCCGACGGCCTGGCCATCCTTGCGGTGGTCCGATCCGGCACGATAGAAGCCGCTGATCGGCTGCAGCGCACCGCCCGCCGCGCTCTGCGCCTCTGAATCCGGTGTGAACATGATCGCCTGGTACCCACCAACGGCCCCGCCGTTGATCGACCGTACTGTGTGCCCCATCGCCTGTAGTTGTCGGCCTACCAGCGCATGCAGTTGCGACTCGAGGCTCAGCACGTTCGGCACCTGACTGTGACGGAAGCGGGCCATGTCGGTCGCCGCCTGCAGGTTCGCACCGAGGTCGAGCACGTTCAATAGCACCTGCGCAATCCCCTGCGCCTGCATATCGCCGCCCATCACCGTCACCGTCATCATGGGCCGATTGTTCTGCATCACAAACCCGGCCGAGAGCGTGTTGAAGGGACGTTTGTGCGGCGCAATCACGTTGGGACTTTTTGGATCCAGCGTAAACAGCGAGCCCCGGTTGTGCAGGATGATGCCGTAACCCGGCACCGTCAGGCCTGAGCCGAAACCCGAGTACAGGCTGTTGACCCAGGACACCATGTTGCCCCACCGATCCGCGGTCGACAGCACAATCGTGTCACCGGCGCCGTCCGCGTGACCTCCTCGCGCCGTTACTGATGCGCGGTCCGGATTGACGCGTCCGCACAGCGACTGGGCGTGCGATTTCGATAGGAGTCTGTCGATCGGAACCGCTACGAAATTCGGATCGGCGTTGTAGGTGAAGAGGTCGTTGTACGCAAGCTTCTTCGCCTCGACGACGAAGTGCCAGTACTTCGGGCTGGCCGGACCGAGCGTCGCCAGAGTCTGGCCGGGAGCCCACACGGGAACACAGCTTTCCAGAATGTTGAGTATCTCGTCTGCCGCCCAGGTCTGCGCCGGAGGCGGGAGAGTTGACACGTCGTAGCCGTGATACTTCGTGGTCGCGGCGGTGACCCACTCACCGGTGTAGGTCGCCAGATCGTCCAGGGTCATCGTTCCGCCCAACGCCGTCGACTTGGCGACGATGGCACGGGCGACTTCTCCTGTGTAAAACCCGTCGCGGCCCTTCTGCTGCAGGATGCGAAACGTCTTGGCCAGATCGGGATTGCGATAGATCTGACCAGGCGCGGGGGGGCGACCGTTGACGTACCACGTGGCAATCGAATCAGGATCCACCTGTGTACAGCACGCCCGCGCGTCGCCTGGCACGGGCGGGAGACCCCGCGGCAGCCGCCAGTCATTCGCGATCCGCTCTGAGACAGGGAACCCCTGTTCGGCGTAGTCGATGGCGGGCTGAAGCGTCTCCTTGAAGGTCATGGAACCAAAACGGCGCAGCACTTCATCCCAGCCCCACGCAGAGCCTGGTACTGTGACGGCAAGAATTCCTCCTGGGGGCATACCGGAGCCGGGCCCCCAGTTTGCGGAATTCCAGGAGTAGCCAAGGGCGTTCATCCGGGCGAGGGTCTGCCCGCTTGGAGCCTTGCCGCTCGCGTTCAACGTGTACAGCTTGTTTTCCTTGGCGATGTAGATGATGGCGAACAGGTCGCCAGCAGGTCCGGTGTTCATCGGTTCCACCAGACTGAGCACAGCAGCAGTGGCAACCGCGGCATCGATGGCGTTGCCGCCCTTCTTGAGAATATCCAGCCCCGCCTGTGCAGCCAGCGGTTGGCTGGTCGTCACCATCCCATTGCGTGCCATCACCTCTGACCGGTGCTGCGTCAGCCAACCCTGGGATCGATCCCCGCCGACGGCACTGCACCAGGCAGGCTTCGGAGTCGTGTTGCACGATCGCACGGGCGACTGCGCAACAAGGATCGATGAGCTCGCCACGATAGCCGCGACCAGCAGGGGTGGAATCATTTTCTCCATCGCGCCTCCCAAGATTGGGAACGGTTAAAGCCTAAAGCCGAAGTTGTTCCTATCAAACTCAGTCGAGCGGCTCCAGCTTGACGATGGAGCCGCCGTGATTGCTGCCCACCCAGAACGTCACCGGTGTGGTCGAGTTGTCCACCCACACGCGCCGGATGTTCGTCGGGTTGGGAAGCAGGTACTCCGTGAACTGGCCGGTCCTCGTATCGAGCCGCACGATCCGGTCGTTCATCATCGACCCGGTCCACGCCTCGCCGTTTCTGTCGATGACCACGTCGTACGGATTGGACCACGCTGTGGGAACGGGCCATTCCCTGATCTGCTTCGTCTTCGGGTCGAGCACGCCGATGGCGTTGCCGTCGTATTCGGCGAACCACAGGCGGTTCTGGCTGTCCACGCTGCCCCGGCGCGGCCGCGAATTCGGGATCGCCGTGCGGAGGATCTCCAGCTTCTTCGTGGCGCCGTTGAGGATGCCGATGTTCCCGGCGTTGAAGTCGAGCATGTACAGATTGTTGTTCTGATCGGCGTTGATGCCGTAGGAGCCGATGGTGCGCTTGGTCTCCGGGTCGGTGAAGCTGCCGAAGTTCTCCCAGGTGTTCGTCGCAAGGTCCAGTCTCAGGATCTGTGCCCGGTCGGAGTTCTTGACCCACACCTTGCCGTCGACGTGCGAGAAGGTCGGCGAGGCGAACGACTGCTGGGTCGCATCGGTCTGCCACTCCTTCGGGACCGACCAGGTCTGGACCTTGCCGGTCTTCCTGTCAAGTTTCGCCACGCCGCCCTGGTACATCAGGGCGACCCAGACGTTGCCGTCGCGGTCGAATTCGAGGTCGAGCGTCCCGACCGGGAAGCCGTCCTTGATCTGTGGGATGGGATATTCGGTGACCTTCCCGGTCTTGGGATCCATCTTGCCCACGAACAGCGCGCCGAAGTCCGAGTACCAGACCATGCCGTCGGCGTCGACGATGACGTCATGCGGCTCGATGGTCGTGCGCGGCAGATCGTATTCGGTCACGACCATGCGCGTCGCACGCCCCGAAGGCCGTGGCAGCGTCTTGAACGCGTAGTCGCGCGTCGACCCGTGGCTGAGGTTAACGGTCGCCAGCCACTCCGCTGCGGCTTTCGCTCGGGAATCCGCGCTCATGCCGCCTTCGCCGCCCATGGCGTTGCCCGCGCCCCCGCCAAGGTTACGGCGCGCCGTACCCACGAGCCGCTGCGGGCGCTGCAGCGTGCTGCCGGGATAGTAGCCAGCCATCCGCTCGAGGACTTGCAGGAACTGGGCGGCGTCGTGCCTGGAATTCACGATGGGCGCGTAGGAATGACAGCTGTTACAGGAGAGCAGAAACTTCTTCTGCTGATCGGAGCCGGGCATGCTCGCCAGCCATTCGGCGTTGGTAAGTTGCGCGGCGAGATCCTTCGTCGGACGCAATACGAGGTCCGCGCTCGCCGTCACCCCGGGGCGCACATCGATCGCCGTCGGGCCAAGGAGCTCGTAGCCGATGGCGCGGATCTTCAGCGCGTACTCGCCCGACCCGAGTTTCGTCTCCGGGAAGTTGTAGCGGCCCGTCTCGTCGGAGACCACCGAGATGGAGACGGTGGAGCCCTCCTTCCTGGCGCTCACCACCACGCCTTCCATCGGGCCTTCCTGCTCGGAGTTGACCCGGCCGGTCAGCGCGACGCCCGCCTGCGCCCGCACCGGCGACCAGTCCAATCCCGCGTGGATGACGAGCCCCGCAAGTCCAGAGACCGTGACGAGCAACAGGGTCTTTCGCATGAACAACCTCCAGCCGGGCTAATGTTAGACTCGGAGCTCGGTTGTGTCGATGGTGGCGAACCCCGGTTCCCGCCTTCGCTGAAGCTACGGCGGGCCGCCGAAGCCTTGGCGGAGGCGGGCCGGTGGCCGGACCGCGCTCGCACCCGCGCTGCGACGCCGCGCGTGGCCGCGCGACGCCAGCTCCGTGAGCTGGCTGGTTCCCAGAGCCGTCTCGCGCGGTCAGGCGATCCATGTCGGCCTGACCTCCACAGGGCTTCGCCACCACCGACACAACCGAGCTTTGAAGCTCTAGCAGCCCGTGGCAAGAGTCCAGGCCGGGCCACATAGAAGGCACAGAGAAATCATTTAGAAAAGCTCCGTGTCTCTGTGTCTCCGTGGCGCCTTGGTGAGTCTCACCT
>JBOGIR010000481.1:0-12877 GCA_050742335.1 Vicinamibacterales bacterium
GTGCAGGTGTCAACCGATGGCGGTATCGAACCGGCGTGGTCCCGCGATGGGCGTGAGCTGTTCTATGTGAGCGGCGACAGAATGATGGCCGTCGACATCAGAACGACGCCGACGTTGGCGGCTGGAACACCTCGACTCCTTTTCGAAGGCCGGTATGTGCGCAGTCCAAATAATGTCGCCGCGTACGACGTAGCCGCCGACGGCCGCTTTCTCATGGTGCAGCCCCTGCACCCCGATCCGCCCACGAACCGGATTCAGGTGGTGCTGAACTGGTTCGAAGAACTTCGACGAATCGCGAATTAAGTTAGATCGTTCGAGTCGTTCGGACCCGCTTTCGCTCGCTTCTGCATCTTGCGAGCTACGGCGAGGCGGGTCGTTCGAATTGTTCTCGTTCTGTGGCAGGTTCGAATGTGTCGACCGGTTGACCGATCGAACGTGCCACACCTGTGCCGAACGGTCCGAACGAGCCGAACACTGTGATAGTGATAATCTATACACATGAAGGCTATACAAATCACTGTGGACGACAGGCTCTTAGCGCGGCTCGATGCCGACCCCGAGGTGAAGCGCCTCGGGCGGTCGGCGGTCTTCCGCCGGGCGGTTGAAGCGTACCTCTCGCGACGGAGGAAGAGCACGATCGCCGACGCCTACCGCCGCGCATACGGCGCGTCTCCAGGTCCTGGGGACGAGCTCGAGGGGTGGGCAGGTGAAGGCGTATGGCCCGAACCGTAAACCGCGGGGAGATCTGGAACTACCGGTTCAAGGCGCCGGACAAGCGCCGGCCGGTGCTAGTCTTGACCCGACAAGAAGTCATCAGCCTTCTCCACACGGTCATGGTGGCGCCCATCACATCAACCGTCTATGGCGCGCCGAGCGAAGTGCTGGTGGGAGCCGAGGAGGGACTGAAACGACCCTCTGCGGTGAACCTCGATCACGTGCAGACGGTCGAGCTCGCCAGCCTCGTCACCTACGTTGGGTCGGCTTCGCCGGCGACTATGCGAGCCGTCTGCCGCGCGCTTGCGGTTGCCACGGGCTGCGTGGATTGACTTCGTTCGGACCGTTCGTTGAGCTACCCGTACGCGGCTGCGTCCAGGCCCGCGGGCCGGCGGCCGCTGGCCGGCACCTGCGGGAAGGCACGGGCCAGGAGCTCGGTCTCCGACTCACAGCGGTCGAAGATCGTGTCGAGTCGCGTGACCGCCAGAATCTTCAGCACCGGCGCCGACGGCGCCACCAGCGTCAGTCGTCCCCCCAGCCGGTGCACCGTCTTCAGTGCGAGCACGAGCTCCCCGAGACCGCGCGCGTCAAGATGGGTGAGCCCCGAGAGATTGAGGCCGATATGGGCGCACCCGCCGGCCATCAGCTCGCCGATCGCCGCGCGCAGGGGGGCAATCTCGACGTCTGACGGACTGACCGTCAGACGGCCTGTCAGATCCAGCAGCGTCACGCCTCTCACCGACCGGCGGACAATCTCCATCGCTCCTCGCATCGGGGAAGTTGCTCTCATGGAGGTAAACGAGGAACCGGGCGGATCCGAACATTGGAGTACTTTGGAGTACATTAGGGACCCGTGCGGTGCGGTTCTTGCGGGACGGAGATCGCCGACAAGGCGCTCATCTGTTACCGGTGCGGTCACGCGACAACGGAGCCGCGCGTAAAGGCGCCGGAGAGCGGCTCGCTTTTCGAGCGCCCGCGGCGCAGACGGCGTCCGCTGGCCATCGTCATTGCCATTCTGATCGTCGCGCTGCTGCTGCTGTGGCTGTTCGCGCAGTAACCCCAGGGCCGACGCCACCAACCTGGGCCCGAAATGCCCTGACGTCCAGCCGTATAATCGAAGAGAGCATGAGCCATCGCGTCCGCGCGATTGTGCTGGCGACCATCGCTGCGGCCCTCGTGGCGTTTCTCGTCGTACAGGATCGCGTGACGGCCGCCGGCGCTGGCCGGTACGTGGCGCTTCAGCGTCGAGCCCAGTCCGGGCAGGGGCCGCCGGTCACCATTGACGAGGTAATGACGCCGGCGGTGCAGCAGTCGGTGCGTGCGGGCTTGCGCTCGGCGGGCATCGTGCTCGTCGTCGGCCTTGGCCTGGCTATTGGCACCTCGAGGCGGGAGCGCGTGCCGCGTCCAAGGACTGGAGCGGGGGTGACGCGTGAATGACGGTCTGATCTACGACTGGAACCGCGTGGCACCCGCTTCGCCACCGCGGCTGGTCATGCTGTGCGACGAGACGCTGCGCGACGGCCTTCAGTCGCCCTCGGTGCGCGCGCCCACCATCGCACAGAAAATCCGCATCCTGCATCTGCTCGATCGCATCGGCATCGACACCACCGACATCGGGCTTCCCGGCGCGGGGCCGCACATCGTGCGCGACGCCGAGCGGCTGGCGCGGGAAATCGTCGAGGCAAAACTTGCGATGGCGGCGCAGTGCGCCGCGCGCACCGTCGTCTCGGATATCCAGCCGATTGCCGACATCCAGCAGCGGACGGGGCTGCCGATCGAGTGCTGCTGCTTCATCGGGTCGAGTCCCATCCGCCGGTACGCCGAAGACTGGACGGTGGACCACCTGCAGCGCTGCACCGAGGACGCCGTTGGATTCGCCGTCAGGCAAGGGTTGAAGGTGATGTACGTCACCGAAGACACGACGCGCTCGGACCCCGAGACGCTCCGCCGTCTCTTCACGGCTGCAATCCGGGCGGGGGCGTCCCGCATCTGCATCGCCGATACGGTGGGTCACGCGACGCCGCCCGGCGCGCGCGCCGTGGTTCGATTTGCGCGCCGTGTCATCGACGAGGCGGGTGGCAGTGACGTCGGCATCGACTGGCACGGCCATCGCGATCGCGACATGGGGACGATCAACAGCCTGGCAGCGCTCGAAGCGGGCGCGTCGCGCGCGCACGGCACGGTCCTGGGACTCGGTGAGCGTGTGGGCAACACGCCGCTGGATCTACTGCTGGTGAATCTCGTGCTCATGGGCTGGCTGGAGCGGGACCTCACCTGTCTCAACGAGCTGGTCCAGGCGGTGTCGGAGGCGACGGGCGAGCCGATTCCCGACAACTACCCGGTGTTCGGGCACGACGCGTTCCGCACGGCGACCGGCGTGCACGCCGCCGCGGTCATCAAGGCGTTCCACAAGCACGACCCCGAGCTGATGGACGGCGTCTACTCCGGCGTGCCGGCGCGCCTGGTCGGCCGGCATCAGGAAATCGAGGTCGGACCGATGTCGGGCAGGTCGAACGTGCTGTTCTGGCTGGAGCGGCACGACATTCAGCCGGACGACGAGTTGGTGGACCGCGTGCTGCGCCGCGCCAAGGCGTCCACCCGCGTGCTCACCGAAGAGGAAATTCTCACCGAGGTCGAGCACGCGCGCCCGCCGTTCACGCGGCTGGATGCGTGAACCCGGAACCCGGAACGTGGAACTGATGGTGAGCTATGCGGATCGCCGCTGCTGTTCGCGTTTGCGGCGGTGCTGCCGTTCGGCGAGCAGGTCGTAGATTGTGACCCCGGTCGCGAAGAGCAGCATCCCGCCAAAGATGATGAACAGGTTGATTTCCTGATCAGTCATGGAGTGTTCTCCGGCCCAGCAACAGTGCGCAGGCAAGTAGTACCAGCCAGATGCCAATACCGGCCGCCGCCAACTGTCGCGAGAACGGGCGATCTTCGAGGAACTGAGCGAATACCAGCGCACCGAGGGCCAGATTCGCTGCATCCGGCAGCTTGTCACCGAGCATTCGCCGTTGCTCCTTCGTCAATCCTACCATCGTCGTCTGCGGCGCTCGGGCCGCCGGACCTGAGCAGAGCCAACCGCATGCCAGCGTGAAACGGCCGAAAAAGCCGTGAGCGCGGGGCCGGGTGTGCAGAAACTGCCGTCGCAGCGGGCTCCCGCACGTGGCAATTCCGGCCATGCCACGGAGCGCCTATAATCGCGCTGGGTTCTCGGTTGGCGGTTGGTGGTTGGCGGTCGGTGGAATCAACCACGAACCACGAACCACTAACCACCAACCACGAACCACCTGCCATGCACGCCGGCGATCGACTCGGACCGTACGAGATCTCCGCCGAAATCGGCGCCGGCGGATTCGCCTCCGCTCGCCCGGCGGGTAACGGCGAGCTATGGCGAGATCCCGCCGAAGCCATGACGAGGATCCGGTGATCGGTACGGCGATCGGGCCGTATCGGATCCTCGACACGCTCGGCGAAGGCGGAATGGGGGTCGTCTATCGCGCGCGCGATTTGCGCCTGAATCGCGACGTGGCGCTGAAGGTGCTGCCCGAGGCGTTTGCTTCGGATCCCGAGCGGCTGGCGCGCTTCCGGCGCGAGGCGCAGGTGCTGGCCGCGCTCAATCACCCGAACATTGCCGCCATCTACGGGCTGGAGGAAAGCGAGGGCATCCATGCGCTCGTGCTGGAGCTGGTGGAAGGGCCTACGCTGGCGGAGCGGATCCGGAGACCTGACCACCTCCGCCAAGGCTACGGTGGTCCGCCGAAGCTTGACGCGAAGGCGGAAGGTCTCCGGCTACCGGATGATGGTAGCGGGAGGCCTTCAGGCCTACAGGTGGACGAGGCGCTCGCTATCGCGCGACAGATTGCCGAGGCGCTGGAGGCGGCGCATGAGCTGGGGATTACCCACCGAGATCTCAAGCCTGCGAACATCAAGGTCACGCCCGACGGTGTCGTGAAGGTGCTCGACTTTGGACTTGCCAAGCTTGCGCAGGCCTCAGGGTCCTGGGCTCAGGGCACGGGCGGTGCGGATCCCCTCGTGGCGCTCACCCAATCGCCAACGGTGGCGGGCCCGGGCATGATGACGGGCGTTGGCGTGATTCTCGGGACCGCGCCGTACATGGCGCCGGAGCAGGCCAAGGGGCGACCTGCGGACAAGCGGAGCGATGTATGGGCGTTCGGGTGCGTCCTCTACGAGATGCTGACAGGCAAGCGCGCCTTCGAAGGCGCGGACATCAGCGAGACGCTCGCGGCCATCCTGATGCGCGACCCGGACTGGAGCGCCCTGCCCGCGAACGTGCCGTCCGCAGTCGCGCAGCTCTTGCGCCGGTGTCTCGAACGCGACCGGCGAAAGCGCGTCAGCGATATTGCCGCGGCGCTCTTCGTGCTCGATGAGCGATCCTCGGCCACCGTGAGACCCGGTCCGGCTGCCCCGTCCGCCCAAGCCTTGGCGAAGGCAGAAACCGAACACGACACTCCCGCGCGCGCGGAGAACCGATGGCGCCGCGCAGTCCCGGTGGCGACCGCCGTCGTGCTCACCGCGGCGATCACAGGCGCAGCCGCCTGGTGGGCCACCCGCGCGGAACCACCCCATGTGACGCGTACGGTCATTGCGACATCCGGGCCCGCAGCGCTCACAATCGGTGGCGCCACGCCCGATCTCGTGATCACGCCCGACGGCAGGCGGGTCGTCTACGCCGGTGACAACGGCACCCAATTGTTCGTCCGGGCGCTGGACGAGCTCGAGCCCATGGTGCTCGCGACTGCCGCAGCGGCCAGCGTGTTCATCTCGCCCGACGGTCAGTGGGTTGGTTTCTATGGGAACGTCCTAGGAATCCGCAAGGTGGCGATTTCAGGTGGTCCACCCACAGTCGTCACGGACGTCATAGATGGGAGACTCCGGGGCGCGACGTGGACGGTCGACGACGCGATCATCTACGCGACAGATGCTGGCGCCACTGGTCTGATGCGCGTCTTGTCGGCCGGCGGCGAGGTGACCGTTCTGACGCGTCCGGACAGCGCTCGTGGCGACGCGGATCATCTGTGGCCGGAGATGTTGCCGGACGGGCGCGGAGTGCTGTTCACGATCACGCCCGTGACAGGCGGTGTTGATGCCGCGCAGATCGCGGTCCTCGACTCGAGCACCGGGACGCAGAAGATCCTGGTGCGGGGCGGCACACATGCGCGCTACGTGAGAAGCGGGCATCTGGTCTACCAGGCGGGCCAGGCGCTCCGCGCCGTCGCCTTCGATCTCGACCGGCTCGAAACGCGCGGCACTCCGGCCACCGTGTTGCCACGCGTGGCCACGACAACCTTCGGAGCCACAGATGTCTCGATTGCCGACACGGGAACGCTGGTGTACGTGGACGCCCCAGGCGGCATCGGTGGTGCAGCCCGTACGCTGGTGTGGGTGGATCGGACAGGACGGGAGCAGCCGATTGCCGCGCCGCCACGGGCCTACATGCACCCGCGGATTTCTCCCGATGGCACGCGCGTTGCGCTCTGGGCGGACGATCAGGAGAACGACATCTGGGTGTGGTCGCTGGAACGGGCGACGCTGACCCGGTTCACCTTCGATCCTGGTCTCGATAACTTTCCCGCCTGGACCCCGGACGGACGCCGTCTCGTGTTCAGTTCGGGTCGTGCTGGAGGCACGTTGAACCTGTATTGGCAGACAGCGGACGGCACGGGCACGGCCGCGCGGGTGACCGAGAGCACTGACCTCCAGTTCCTCAGCGGGGTCTCGCCGGACGGGAGGTGGGCCATCTTTGCGGGCGGCACGCAGGGCAACAACGACGTCGCGATGGCGGCGCTGACACCAGAAACCCGCGACGGGCCGAGTTCGGCGGGTTCGGCGCCGCCGCGAGGTTCGAGCGCCGAGGTCCGCCCGCTCGTGCAGACGCGGTTCGAGGAGCGCAACGGCATCGTCTCGCCCGACGGCCGCTGGCTCGCTTACGAATCGAATGCCTCCGGCCGGCTCGAAGTGTACGTGCGGCCGTTCCCGAACGCGGCCGAGGGCCAGTGGCAAGTGTCGACCGCCGGCGGCGGTCAGCCCGTCTGGGCGCGCACCGGGGCTGAGTTGTTCTATTTCGCACTCGATGGGACGCTGATGGCCGTACCGGTGGAGGTGCGCAGCGCGGCATGGAACGCGGGCGTGCCGGCAAAGATCCTCGACGCGCGTTATTTCACCGGTGGACTTGGCGCCGTGACCCTCGGCCGCACCTATGATGTGTCGCCCGACGGCCGCCGCTTCCTGATGATCAAGCAGGGCGATGCCGGCAACCAGACGGCCGCACCGCAGCAGATCATCGTCGTACAAAACTGGGACGAAGAGCTCAGACGCCTCGTGCCGGTGGACTGAACGCGCAGGCTGAAGCCTGCGCGCTACACGCCCGAGCGCTTCGTGTGCGGGACTACCGACTACCAGCTACCGGCTACTGACCGGCTGACAACCGTTTCTCGATCTGCGGCAGCGCGTCGAGCACAACGTCGCCGACAATCTGCAGGCTACGCGCGCTCACGCGGTCGAGGTCGTCCTGCGCCGTATGCCAGGCGGGGTAGTCGAGGTCGATGATGTCGACGGCCGGAATCCCCGCCTTCAGGAACGGCATATGGTCGTCGTCGATGGTGGTTTCTTCCTGAAGGAAGTACGCCCGATACCCGAGCTTTGCAGCCGACGCCCAGACCGCGTCGGTGAGCCACCGCGTGGAGTTGGTGTCGCGGCGGATGGTCAGGTTGCGGTCGCCGATCATGTCGAGCAGGACGAGCGCCTTGAGGCCCCCGAGTGTGCCTGCCTTCTGTGCCGCCTGCACGTACCGGCGGCTCCCGTACGTGTTGTCGTTGTTGCGGTACCAATCGACCACCGCCTCCTCGCCGTCAAAGAAGAGCAGCTCGATGGTGTAGTCGTTCTGTCGCGCCTTCAGCGCGCGGCCGAGCTCCAGCACCGCCGCCGTGGACGAGGCAGCGTCGCTGGCGCCGACGAACCGGAACTCACGAAAGAGCTTGGTGTCGTAGTGTGTGGCCAGCGCGATGCGGTCGACGCGCCGCCCGGGAATGGTGGCCACCACATTGACCATGCGCACGCGCCCCTGCGGCGTGTCGGCGTCCCACGCGTCTTCGCGCGCCTCGATACCCGCGGCCTTGAGCTGCGCCAGGATGTACTGCCGGCACTGGGCAAGCGCCATCGATCCGGCAGGACGCGGCCCGAAGCCGACCTGCCGCCGCAGGTCTTCGTACGCGCGGCCGCTGTCAAACTTCACGGCTGTGCTCTGGACGGCCGCGGGCGGTGCGACAGTGCGAGAGGCCTGTGACTCGTTCGACGGCCCGGGATTGGTGGCGTCAGCCGAGCAGGCCAGCACGACGCATCCGAGCAGGGTCGCACCAAGAGCCTTGCGCATCGCTCCTATGTTCGTTTCTCCAGCGGCACGTAATCCCTCCGCTTCGGGCCGATGTAGACCTGCTTCGGCCGCGCGATCTTCTGCTCCGGATCGAGCAGCATCTCCTCCCACTGCGCAATCCACCCCGAGGTGCGCGGAATCGCAAACAGCACCGGGAACATTGTCACCGGGAATCCCATCGCCTGGTAGATGAGGCCCGAGTAGAAGTCGACGTTCGGGTAGAGCTTCCGCGTCACGAAGTAGTCATCCTGCAACGCAATGCGCTCGAGCTCGATGGCGATGTCGAGCAGCGGATTTTTCCCCGTGACCGCGAACACTTCATCGGCGGTCCGCTTGATGATCTTGGCCCGCGGATCGTACGACTTGTAGACGCGGTGGCCGAAGCCCATGAGCCGGCCCTCGCCCGCTTTCACGCGCTTGATGAAGCCTGGGACGTTGTTCACGTGCCCGATCTCGTTGAGCATCCGGAGCACCGCCTCGTTGGCGCCGCCGTGCAGCGGTCCGTAGAGCGCGGCCACGGCGCCCGCCATCGCCGAGTACGGGTCGACGTGTGAGCTGCCGATGCTGCGCATCGCGGTGGTGCTGCAGTTCTGTTCGTGGTCGGCGTGCAGGATGAAGAGCACGTCGAGCGCCCGCTCGAGCACCGGGTTCACCCTGTACTTCAGCTCCGTCATCCGGAAGAGCATGTTGAGAAAGTTGCCGGTGAAGCTGAGCTCGTTGTCCGGGTAGTTGTACGGGCGGCCGATGCTGTGCCGGTACGCGTACGCCGCGATCGTCGCGACCTTGGCGATCAGGCGGTGAACCTGCCGTCTGCGCGCCTGCTCGTCGAAAATCTGCTTGGAATCCTGGCTGAACGTCGAGAAGGCGCCGACGGTGCTCAGGAAGACCGCCATCGGATGGGCGTCGTACTGGAAGCCCTCCATCAGCTTCTTGATGTTCTCGTGAAGCATGGTGTGGGCGGTGATCTGCCTCTTCCACTCTTCGAGCTGCGCTGACCCTGGCAGCTCGCCGAAGAGGATCAGGTAGGCGGTTTCCAGGTACGTGGAGTGCTCCGCGAGCTGCTCGATCGGGTACCCGCGGTACTCGAGGATGCCCTTGTCGCCGTCTATATATGTAATGCGGCTTCGGCAGCATGCCGTGTTCATGAAGGCCGGGTCGTAGGTCGCGAGCCCCGCGTCGTCCGGCGCGGTCTTGATCTGGCGAAGGTCGGTGGCTCGGATGGTGCCATCCGCAATAGGGATGTCGTAGTGCTTGCCCGTGCGGTTGTCGGTGATCGTCAGAGTGTCGGCCATAAATGCATTACGGATTGACGAATTTACGGATTGCACTGAACGGGCTTCCGTCGATTGCGCTATGCGATCTGCTTTCAATTCGTCAATTCGTAGATTCGTCAATTCATCAATACAGCGTCAGAGATCGTTGTCGGCATCTTTATCCGGCACGGGCGGCAGCACGTCGTCGCCAGCCACGCGGTAGCGTCCTTCGGCCCACCGCGCCAGGTCCTCGGTGCGGCAGCGCTCGCTGCAGAAAGGCCGCCAGCGCTCGTCCACCGGACGACGCTCGCACAGCACGCAGACACGCGCCTCGCCCATCCGATTCATTCTAGTCTAGCTGGTAGGCGGTAGTCGGTAGCTGGTAACTGGTAGTTGGCAGCTAGTCACGAACCGGCGGCCCGTGGTGGCGGACGTCCCGCGCCGACACCATGAAGATCACGTCTTCGGCGATGTTGGTGGCATGGTCGCCGACCCGCTCCAGATGGCGAGAGATCAGAATCAAGTCGAGCGCCGGCTCCACGGTCGTGGGATCGTGCAGCATGTAGGTGAGGAGCTCGCGGAACACCTGCGTCTTCAGGCCGTCGAGCAGGTCGTCCTGGTCGAGGACCTGCTGGGCCAGGTGCGTGTCGCGGCGGACGAATGAGTCGAGCGCGTCGTGCAGCATCGCCTGCGCGATGTCGCCCATCTGCGGGATGTCGATCAATCGCTTCACGGGGGGGTGCGTGGCGTAACGGATGGCCGCCTCCGCAATGTTCACGGCCAGATCGCCCACGCGCTCCAGATCGGTGTTGATCTTGACCGCGGCGACGATGGCCCGGAGGTGGGTGGCCATCGGCTGGTGCAGCGCGAGCAGCGTAAAGCAGCGGCTGTCGATCTCGATGTGCAGCTCGTTGATCGGCTCATCGCCCTGCAGGACCTTTTCGATGACGCCCGGATCGCGCGTGACGAGCCCGTGGACGGCGGCGCGCACGCGTTCCTCGGCCAGACCGCCCATTTCGAGCAGTCGC
Organism: Vicinamibacterales bacterium; assembly: GCA_050742335.1. Classification (GTDB taxonomy): domain Bacteria; phylum Acidobacteriota; class Vicinamibacteria; order Vicinamibacterales; family UBA2999; genus DATCJA01. The sequence goes on from JBOGIR010000481.1 coordinate 10,389, forward strand.
GCCTGGAGCGCCTCGAGTTCTTCCTGGAAGTGCGGTACCTGTCGTTCCATGTGTTCCTTTGGAACCACGAAGACCGCGAAGATCTCGAAAACCGGCGGCATCCGTTGTCGGACGTATCCGTCTCGTGACCTTCGCGATCTTCGTGGTCTTCGTGGTTATCCAAACCGTCCCGTCACGTAGTCCTCGGTGAGCTTCTCTCCCGGGTTGGTGAAGATCTTGTTGGTGCGATCGTACTCAACCAGGCGTCCCAGCCAGAAAAACGCCGTGTAATCCGACACACGCGCCGCCTGCTGCATGTTGTGCGTCACGATGACAATCGTATATGCGTGCTTGAGATCGTAGATGAGCTCTTCGATCCGCTGCGTCGCGATGGGATCGAGCGCGGAGGCGGGTTCGTCCATCAGCAGGATGTCGGGTTGCACCGCCAGCGCTCTCGCGATGCAGAGGCGCTGTTGCTGGCCGCCCGACATCGCGAGCGCCGAGTCGTGCAGCCGGTCCTTGACCTCGTCCCAGAGCGCCGCTTGCTGAAGGCTCTGCACGACTCGTCCCTCGAGTTCGGATCGACTGGCCGCCATGCCGTTGACGCGCAGTCCGTACGCCACGTTGTCGAAAACCGATTTCGGAAACGGATTCGACTTCTGAAACACCATTCCAATGCGCCGCCTCAACGCGACGACGTCGATGCCGGGGCCGTAGATGTCGGTGCCGTCGATGAGCACGCGCCCTTCCGCTCGTGTCCGCGGAATGATGTCGTTCATCCGGTTCAGCGTCCGGAGAAACGTGCTCTTGCCGCAGCCGGATGGCCCGATGAAGGCCGTCACGAGATTCGGCTGGACGCGGACGGAAATGTCCTGCAGCGCCCGTGTCTCGCCGTAGTAGAAGTTGAGCCGGTCGGCTTCAATCTTCGCCGGCCGATCGACGGCAAAAGGCGCGGTGCGCGCGGCCACGCCGGCCAGCGAGGGCACGCGAGGCGTCGACTCGCTCATCCGAGCTTCTTCTGGTACCGGTCGCGCAGCCATATCGCCGCGGCGTTCATGGTGAGCAGGAGCGCGAGCAGGACGAGAATCCCAGCCGCCGCATTGACCTGGAACTCCGCCTGGGGGCGCGATACCCAGTTGAAAATCTGGATCGGCAGCACGGTGAAGGGCGACCAGATGCCGTCGGGAGCGAACGCCACGAATGTCAGCGCGCCGATGGTGATAAGTGGCGCCGTTTCGCCAATCGCACGCGAGAGCGCCAGAATCGTTCCGGTCAAGATGCCAGGCAGCGCCACCGGAAGCACCTGATACCACACCGTCTGCCACTTCGTGGCGCCCAGCGCGTACGACCCTTCCCGTATCGAGGGTGGTACGGCGCGCAGCGCTTCCCTCGTCGACAGGATAATCACGGGCAGCACGAGCAGGGCCAGCGTCGACGCGCCGGCCAGCACGCTGCGGCCCATGGCCAGCAGGCGGACGAAGAGCCCCAGCCCCAGCAGGCCGTAAATGATGGACGGGACGGCGGCCAGATTGGTGATGTTGATTTCGATGATCCGCGCAGCAAGGCTGCGCCCGCCGTACTCTTCGAGATAAATCGCTGCAGCCACCCCGATCGGGACGGCCAGGATCGCCGTCACCATGATGACGAAGACGCTGCCTGTGAGCGCGTGCCACACACCGGCGTTTTCGGCGCGCCGCGATGGAAAGCCGGTGAGAAAATCCCACGACAGCCGGCCGGCGCCGTCCGACCAGATGTCGGCGATGAGCACGCCGAGCGAGACGAGCGCAACACAGAGGACGAGCAGTGCCAGCGCCTGGAACCCAAGGTCCATCAGCTGCCGCCGCGCGCTCGTGGTTTCGCCGTTCGGCGGCGTCGTTGTCATGCGTACTCTTCGCGGAACCGCTCCCGGAGCCACGTACTGACGAGGTTCAGCACGAACGTTCCCAGGAACAGCAGCATGCCAACGGCGAAGATCGTCCGATATTCGATCGTCCCCTGCGGCGTGTCGCCGAGGCTGACCTGCACGATGTAGGCGGTCATGGTTTCGATCGGCAGCATCGGATTCGCCGTCAAGCGCGGCTGTTGTCCGGCCGCGATCGCCACGATCATCGTTTCCCCGACGGCGCGCGATACGGCGAGAATGCACGCGGCGGTGATCCCGGAGAACGCGGCCGGCAGCACGACGCGCAGGCTCGTCTGCATCTTGGTCGCGCCAAGCGCGTACGACCCTTCACGCAGACCGCGCGGCACCGCCTGCATGGCGTCTTCCGACAGCGACGACACGAGCGGCAGGATCATGATGCCCATGACGATCCCCGGACCGAGCGCGTTGAATCCCGCCAGATTCGGCAGCAACCGTTGCAGCAGCGGTGTGACGAAGAGCAGCGCAAAGTAGCCGTACACCACCGTCGGGACGCCGGCGAGGATTTCGAGCACCGGCTTGACCAGTCGCCTTACCCGCAGGTCGGCGTACTCGCTCAGGTAGACCGCGCTCAGCAGTCCCATCGGCA
>JBOGIR010000482.1:0-15020 GCA_050742335.1 Vicinamibacterales bacterium
ACTGCCTACTGCCTACTAATTCAGTGCGCCAGCGGATTCGGCCGCACCTGCCAGTGCGCGGCCAACGGCTTGCTGCCCTTGCCGCCTTCGATGAGCCACGGCGTGCGGTCGCCGTTGGCGGCCCACAGCCCGCGTCCCTTCCACCCCGCGCGCGGGTCGTCTATTCTCCCGTCGAGCCCCTTGGCGTAGAACCCCATCGGGTACGGCACGCGCAGCACGACCATCCGGCCGTTCTGGAACGCGATCATGCCGTCGTTGAGGTTGCCGGTGGCAATCGGCACGTTCTCGCCCAGGCCGAGCGTGTTGTGCTGATCGACCCACGAGTAATAGCTCGACTCGGCGCTGTTGTCGCCGATGCCCCTGAAGCCTGGGCCCGGGAACTTGTGGAAGCTCCATCCCTCGGGGCAGTGGTCGCCGGTGGCCTTGGGTCCGCTGAGCGGTCCCTTGCACTTGCGCCGATCGAAGCTGCCGAACTGCCCGCTCGCCAGCGAGACCCAGAGCACGCCATTGCGGTCGATGTCGCCACCGCGGGGCCCGAACGCTGGAAGCGGCACGTTGTAGATCTCCGTGATCGCGGTATCCGACGGGTTCGAGCCCGGCACGACGCGCACGACCGCGCCCGGGTTCGACCAGTACGTGCCCCAGATGGACCCATCAGTTGGATTGGGCATCACCGCGTAAAAGCCCGAGCCGACGCGCTTGTCCTTGGTGGGATCCAGCGGCTGATCGGGCTCCACATACGCGTCGCGCCTGCCGTTGCCGTTGGTGTCGAGCACGAACGCCGTCCAGCCCTGCGACTTCGCGATGTCGCCCGTCTGGTCGTACATCTTCGTGTTGACCCAGCCGAGCACCTGTCCGCCGCCGCTGAACCAGATCGTGTCGTTGGCGTCGTACCCGAACTGCGGATGGTGCGTGCCGAAGCAGAGGTCGAGGTAGGTGTACTTCTTCGTCTTCGGGTCAAGTACCGCCGCCTGCCGCGTGCTGCGCTCCATCGGAAACGCCTTGGCCGAGGGGTGAGCCGATCCCTGTTTGCAGTATGCGGGGTTCTCAGGACTGCGGTTCGCGGCCGTCATCCAGACGCGCCCCTGGCGGTCGAGCATCGAGTTGTGGTTGTTGACTTTGTTGTCCCAGATCCGCCGGTCACCCCAATAAGGCGACGGCTGCAGCGCGTCGAGCCCTGCGGCGTGGCCGGGACCGAGCGCCAGCGGCGCGTCTTCGCCCATAGGCGGGCGGAAGGTCGTCCAGGTGTTCTTGACCGGATCCAGCATCGGGATCTCGTCACCGGAGTACTCGGGCGAGCCATACAGCGGACCGTTGGCGTTGACCGTGGGGTAGCGGCGATCGCTCGAGACCAGATCGTGCAGATACTTGTCTTCGTAGTACCAGTCGCGCAGGGTGACGACAATGTTGCGCTCCACGCCCTGCGGCCGCGGCGGGGTGGCAAACGGCAGCTCGCCGCTCTTGATGCGGTCGGTCCAGTCAGCGAAATTCTGCATGGCGACCGGTCCGAGAGCGGACAGTTGCCCCATCATCTGCTGCCCGGACTGGCCGGACTGCACGCGACGAGTCCACGCCTCGCGCGACGAGGCAAACGTGCCCAGCGCCGCTGGAATCGTTCGCGTGGACTGTTGCCCGAGCTGATGGCATCCGATGCAGCCGCTGTTCTTCATCGAATAGATCCAGCGCTGCTGATTGACGTTTGCCGGAATCTGCCCCTGCCCGCCGAACTCGGCGGCCTCGGGAATCTTCAGCATCGAGTACCAGTAAATGGCGGGGTAGTAGTGCGCCGCGGCCGCCGGCGTCGGCGCCGGCTTCGCCGCGATGTTGACGATGCGACCGGGCGCTGTGGGCGTCTTCTCGCTGTCAACCAGCCCGTACCCGCGCGACCACACGCTGTAGTTGGCCTTGGGCAGGTCGGGCACGACGTAGCGCCCCTGGTCGTCGGTGACGACGCTCTTGATGTAGCGCGACTGCAGGTCGCGTGTTTCGGCGATCACCCAGACGCCCGCTTCCGGACCGTTGGGGCCGGTGACGACGCCGCCGATGTCGTCGCTGTCGATGTCGACGGCGGGACGCGCCTGCTGCGCATGGGAGGCGGAATAAATCCAGGCGGCCGCAAGTGTCGCGGCGGTGGTGGACAGAAGCACTCGAAGAAATCGATTTACGCGCATACGATCCTCATTCATGTGTGAGTTCCGGTTAGCCCGTTTTCGTTTCGACAGGCCACAGAGTCAACAGAGACACAGAATCGAGCTCGAAAAACTTCCTTGCTGTCTCCGTGCCTCCGTGTCTCCGCCCTTCGAATCCCGCTCAGGGCGCCCCGAGCAACGTCGAGGGGCGTGGCCCGTGAGAGTGAACAACGCCTCAATTCCCGACAAATGTCTTCGCCGCCATCAGCTCCGGTCGATCCGCGTCTGCGTCGCGGGCAATCTGGAGGAGCTGACGCCGCGGCAGCCCAGTCGCCGCGTTCCATCGCATAACCGTTGACATCACACTGATCTACGCCGCCGAGGATACACAACGATTACCGGTACTGTCTATCGTGGATTTCGGCTACAATTGGTCGGAGATCCAGACCGGGTCCGTCCGGCCCCGGTTGGTTGTAATGCGATTCGGCGTCCATAACGGAGGGCACCTCATGCTGAAGCACTCCATCAGGCTTTCTTTAGCTCTTCTTGCCGTGCTGGTTGTTCTGTCCAGTCCTGTCCTCGCCCATCACGGGTGGGGTGGCCAGGCCACCGAGGAGACGACGTTGACGGGCACGCTGGCCGCGCCGGTGAGTCTGGCGGGTCCGCATGCGACGATGAAGATCAAGGCGGCTGATGGCCAGGTCTGGGACATTACGATGGCGCCGCCGGCGCGTACGTCGGGCGCGGGGCTGAAGGAAGGGATCATTCCGCTCGGCGCGACCGTGACCGTGCGCGGCCATCGGAACACGACCGCCAACCGGTTCGAGATGAAGACCGAGGCCGTGCAGTGGAACAATCGCACGTTCGCGGTCTACGGCGATCGCCACTGAGTCTACCGGAACGGCTTCGCGCCGTTCCTTGGGGGTCTACCGGAACGGCTTCGCGCCGTTCCTTGGGTCTATCGGAACGCCTTGGCGGCGTTCCTTGGGTCTACCGGGACGCCTTGGCGGCGTTCCTTGGGGCCGGAATGCCTCAGCGGCATTCCTGATGGCGGTTTGATGCGCGCGGGGACTGGGGCTCATCGGTCTGGTGTCCGGTCCCGGCGCGAGTGGCTTCCGCGGGCCCCTGGTCACGGACTCCGGATCCCCGGCTGATGCACGACGTTCTGGCATGGATGGAGGCATCCATGCTGGGGGTGTGGGTGCGTCAGTCTGGCGTCTGGACGTACGCGATCCTCAATCTCTTTCACATCATCGGTGTCTCGACGCTCTTCGGCTCGATCCTGATGCTCGACCTGCGCCTGATGCGGGTGACGCGACACGTGCCCATCGACGCGCTCGCGCGCGTCAGCGTCCCGCTGGCAAAGGGAGGATTTGCCGTGGCGGCGGCGACGGGCGTCACGATGCTGTGCACGAACGCGACGGAGTACGTCGGCAATCCATTTCTTCTGATCAAGTTCCCGGCCATTCTGCTCGGGGTGGTGAACGTCGGCCTCATCAGCCGCCTCCCGGCGTGGCGCGCGACGCGTGAGCGCGAGCTGACCGCGCGCGAGGATCGACAGCTCACGGTGATGGGCGCGCTCTCGCTGGCGAGCTGGCTGACGGCGGTCGCGGCGGGGCGGATGATTGGGTACTGGTAGCTGCCTGTCTTCACTTCGCTGGGCCACGTCTAACTTCGACAGGCCACGGAGGCACGGAGACACGGAGTTCAAGCAAGAGGAATTGTCCTCTGCGGCTCCGCGTCTCTGCGGCACGGGGAGGTGAAGCGTGTCAGAGACGAGACAGCCCTGCGACCTGTGACTTGATCGAATGGCTATGCCACAATGATCTGTCCGGCGTCGTGCTGCCGGCCCTGTCTACGGGTCCCCATCGTCCAGAGGCCTAGGACGCGGCCCTTTCAAGGCTGATACCCGGGTTCGAATCCCGGTGGGGACGCCAGCTTATCTTGTAAACCGACAGCCATCTCGGGAATCGCGGCCGTCATGATGCGGTCGAACGCAATCGGGACGGTGAGTTGATGCCGGTTCGGCGCGTCGCCAATCCTCTCGAGCGGCACGAACACAATCCGATCGGCTAAGACGACCTCGAGCAGGCCCCGGGCTTCGGCAACGTTCTCAGTGACGAGACCGGCCCAGTCGCCCAGGTAACCGCGGAGCCTCGTGCGCAATTGCTCGGGATCCATCGGAGCCACGCGGGAGCGGCTGGCGGTCTCGGCTAATTCTCCGCGGACCCGGCGCCGCTCGCCTTCCCTGAGCGACAATGCGTCGAGGATCACTGGGACGCCGCCACCCCTTGCGGCCGTGTCGGCGAGGTTCGCCAGTTCGACCTCAATCGCGGCAAGGCGCTGCTCGAGCCACACGCGTCGGTCAACCTGACTCGGATCCCGGAGCAGCAGGTCGACGGCGTAGTCGAGCGCCCCCTCGATTCGGGTCGGCCGTAGGACCTCGGCCGCCAGCAGCTCCTGCACCGCCCGGTCGGCAACTGACATGGCGACCATCCGGCCGTTCGGGCATACGGATGCGCCGCGATTCCAATACGTGCTGCACACGTACCGGAACGATCGGCCTGCCGTGCTGCTGCGCGAGACCGTCCGCATCGACCCTCCGCAGACCCCGCAGCGACCGAACCCCGCGAGGAAATACTTCTTTCGAACGCCGCGTCCGTCTGGCGCTCCACCGGGGGCGCCGCGACGCCAGCGTTCGTACGCGGAGGCGCGCGTCTTGATGCGCTGATGCGCAGCCGTCCAGAGAGCCTCCGGCACGATGCGCAGGTGTTCGGCGTCGACCGTCAGCCACTCCGACGGAGCCTTCGCGTGCTGTCGACGCTGACCCCAGACGTCCCGCTTACGCGTCTTGTTCCAGACTCGACGACCGCCGTATAGCTCACGGCGCAGCAGTTCCCGAACGGACGAGGGCGCCCGCGCGCGCACTCGGCCCTGCTGCGACCGCGGGGCTAAAGCCCGCCCGGCGTTCAACTCCTTTGCGATGCCCTTCAGGCCGGCGCCCCGGGCACAGAGCTCAAAGACGCGCCGTACGACTGCCGCCTCTGACTCGTTGATGCGCAGCTCCACGTGCGAGCGCGACCCGTCTGACGCCGGCACGTCGACGTTGTCGTACCCGAACGCACCGGCACTGCTTGGCACGATGCCGACCGATCGCCTCGCGACGGCGGGAGGCCAACCGGCTGGTTGATCTTCTCGAGCGGCTCCGACCGGACGACCCGGGAGGCCGGAGTGATGGTCCGGATGCTCTCAGTCGAGGCTATACCGCCGCCAATCCGTTTGCCGGTATGCTTTTCGTACAGCTTCGCGGGAATCGGCGTGATGTGAGGACCGAACACCACGCCCTGCTGCTCGAGCCAGGCAATCAGGAGGGGAGCATGAGAGATTTCGCCATTCAGCTCACCCATCGTCCCGGCGAGCTCGCGCGCGTCGCCAACGCCCTGGACGCCCAGGGGGTCAACATCAAATCGGTAGCAGGCCTTGCGATCGACAAGTACGTCACCGTCCGCATCATTGCCGACGATGTGGAAGCGGCGCGTACAGCGCTGGAGGACGCCAACATCCGGTTCGAGGAGAGCGAAGTCGTGCAGGTGCTGCTCGAGAATCGCGCCGGCGAGCTGGCGGCCATCAGCCGTAAGCTCGCGGATGGCGGGGTCAACCTGCGGGCAATCTACCTCACGGGCGTCGCTGGAAATCTCGTCGAGCTGGCGATCGTGCCCGACGATGTGAAAAAGGCAAAGCGGCTCTTGGACTAGCGCCGGCCGTCACTGCTCGACGAGCACGAATCGCGTCCACAGACGCGGCCGGGTTGGCTTTTCGGCTACGGCTCGCCCGGGACGGGCCCGAAGGCTCGCGGGGGCACGCGGGAGCTCGAAGCAGAGGTTCTCCATGCCGCGATGGATGATGAAGTTCGCCGTGGAAGCGCATCTTGGTCTGAAGGAAGACATTCCAGAGTTGCTGTTTAGGTATCCCGGGGGCGGAACCAAGAAATGCAAGAAGCTCGATGAGACCGCGCGTAGATTCCGGTCGCGGAAGTTCCTCGTGACGCTGGACCCTGCCGGCTCGCGAGTGGCGACCGCATAGCTTCTCGACCGAGATCTCGTGTCCGGGCACGTCGTCAGCGGGGTGTGCACGTATGACTGAGAAGCGCGTGAAGGTCATGATCCACGGTGCCGATGGTGAGTTGTGGCACAGCGGGCAGTTCGAGGTGACCGTCACCGACCTGTTCGACGGACTCAAACGTCTCCAGTCAAAGAAAAGCTCGGCGCAGGTAATCGATTTGCGCCTGCGCATTCCCTTCGATGCGGGCCAGGTGTACGGTGTCACGGTAAGCGCGAAGAAGCACCGGAGCGCCTTCACGCTCGTGCGCCGGCAGGATTTCATCGACGCCCCCGACGAGATCGAGAGCGATACGTTCGAGACATCGCTGATGGTGGTTCCAGACAAGCCGGTATCGCGCAATCTCGACGCTGGCCATGGCGAGCTCCAGGCGCTCGGGTCACCTCTGGTGGCGCCAGGTGTCGGCGTCAAGAGTGACGCATTCGACCAGCTCGAGCCAGCGGCGAAGATGACGCTGCTCAACATCGAGGCGAAGCTTCGGGCGACGCTTGTCGGCGGCGTCCCCCTGCTGTCGTTCGTGGCCGGTGTGCGCCATGTGGCGGTCGATCGCCTGTTTCTGTTCATGCTCCCTGGAGCAAAGAACGCCGTGGCGCTGTCGCGTGATTTCGCGGACGCTCCGGGGCACGGCGCGCCGAACGGACTGCCCAGCATACCCGCCCATCCGGACAGCTTCAAGCACACGCGCTTCGGCGAAGGCAACGTACAGCTCTCGTTCTCCGAGCGGACGGAGCCGTTCGTCGATGGCGGCGGCGCGCTGTGTCATTCCGTCGATGTCGACCTAGATCTCGCGCGCGGGCTGAAGCACGTGGTGGAGTTCCTCGAAAACAACGTGTTCAAGCCGGGCAAGAAGACCGATCAAACGCTCGTCTACGCGTTGCTGTTCAACCAACGCATCAGGCCGAAGTACACACTGGAGTTGCTACAGGCCCGAGCCCGATCGACGCGCGGCCCGTCGACGCGCGGCCGGGGCGCCCGCGGCAGGCCGTCGTAACGGGTGCAACGGGGTGCTCCGGCAGCCATGCCACCGCCCCACCCGCAATCGCGCGGATCCGCGGCCGCGTGGCGCGAAGTGCTGGACCGTGCGGTCGGGCGACCCGCGCAGGCCGTCACCGGCGCGGATGGTGGCCCGCTCCTGATCGGGAAGATTGTCGATGAACTTCACCCTTAAGGCTTATTGGGGCAACTATTTACTTGACGCATCACCGCGCGCCTGCCTGCCGCGCGAGGATCGGGGCGTAGCGCTCCCACCACTCCGCCGGCGGCGGCGTGAAGCCCGCGAGGTCCTCCCCGAGCGTCACGTTGTCGAGGTAGATATGCGGCACCTTCTGGCCGCGCTTCCGGATGATGTCGGGGAAATAGCCGCCGACGATCTCAGGATTCGGGTTGAATCCGGTGCCGACGTTGTGGTCGCCCCAATTCTGATCCCAGCGATAGCCCATACGAAACGTGTCCCAGCGGCCGTCGTCGCGCCGCTTCGCCCAGCCGTAGAACGCCTTGTGGCCGGGCACGGAGTACGACACCTGCTCGAGCCAGCCCTCCGCCTCGCTGCCCCGCACGATCGTGATCGGGGGGTGCGACGACTTGAAGGCGTTCTGCTGTTGAAAGCGCCCCAGGATCGGGCCGAGCGGCCAGGGCAGGCGTGCATCGGGGCCGACGTTGACGCCGAGGTCGTCACGGTCTTCGGCCACGCCAGTGCTCCTCTGCGGCGTTCGCCGCCCGCGCGGTCAGGAGATACGGCACGATGCAGTGTACCAGTGTTTTCAAACGTGGTTAGTCAATTCAGTAGTTACCCTTATTGGTGTCGGTGCCGAGGGTCGTGGCCGCCTTTGGGCAGGACAGCAGTAAATCGGCCAGCCTTGTAACACAGCCGCTTCGCGGGACAATCCCTCTTCGTTGACGGTGAGCTTTCGCCCCTGATTGACGGCGCTTCACAGCTGCGGCGAATTGTTGGGACAATCGGATGCTTGTCCCAGGCCTGGGCAAGTTTCATTTCTTTGGTATTGAGCCGCCGTCCCACTGATGCTGTACATCTGGAACAAATGTGATTGAAGGCTCATCGAGACCGCTAGCGATCACGAGCCATCCGCCGGGAATCCTCGCGCGAGAGATTCGTACGAATTGACTCTCGTCTTCGAATTCTGGGCGTAATATCTCGAAAATCAAAGGTTTCAGTTCCATCGAAATCAATCAAGGATGCCGGATTCTGTGCGTTGGGGCGGCTGCTAGTCAACTGACGTTCTGACATCGCGCCTCCGGGCTGAGGATTGCAAACAACCGGGAGACTAGACATCACGTACCTCCCAGGAACGCGGAGCTGATCGCCCCCACGGCGGTCAGCGGAAGCGACCGCTTACCGGAGCCCGCGGTAGATCAGCCACAAGCCGGGGACTGGCGCCAGCAGCCGCGCGACGCTGACAGCGATGGCCTCCGGGGACTCCGGCGACAGCAGCCCGGTGAGAATCTCATTGCCGGCGTTGCGGTTGATCTGGAGGGCGACGAGCAGTGCGACGCACCCGGCGACCAGCAGCGCGGCGCGCATGAGGAGTGCGCGCAGGAGCGCGGTCACGTGATCGACGAATCCCCTCGGGTGCCGCATGAACCCTCCACGCGTCTGGTGGGAAAGCGGCTGTTCCCTCCGAGCTGCCCGGCGTACCAAGTCTCGCGGCGGCATAGCCAGTAGAGCATCGCACGGGTGTACTCAGTGCCGTCGGTGTGCTTCGAGATCACCGGGTGCCAGCGGCGGCAGTGCGGGCAGCGGAGTTCGTCGCCGGGCTTGAGGGGCTTGTTCATGCGGAGTCAGGGTGCCGCGCGGGAGTGACAACCGAGGTCAAACGGGGTGTTTGAGATGTCGTTCAGTATCGTGCGGGGGAGCCCGACAAGGGCCGGCAGGCGACGCCGAATCGCGTGTCGAGTCCGCGCTTCCGCTCCTCGAGCCATCCGCAGCTCGTCCGCAATGATCCGCGCACCTATCCGCAATGTCGCGAGGGGGGAGAGCTGACGAGAGGCTGAGAACGTCTTCGTGAGGTGTCTCTCTGATGGGCTGTCGACGTCCTCGGGCACACAGCTCTCTGTTGCTCGATGACGTCGAAGCCCCGGGCATCATCTTTGCTCCCACAACGCGTAGGGTTGTGGTGCGTCTCCACTGCTCGCAACCACGCCGTGCGTTCGTCCGGTACGGTGCACCGGATCGAAGGAGCCCTCGTGGAAGCGACGAACGGTTCGATCATCGCGTCGACGGGTACACGATGGCCCCGGTCCCGACGGGGTGAAGATTGGAGGTAACGCTGCGACGACAACGGGCCGTCTCCGTCGGAAGGCGTCTGGCTGCCCTTGTAGGCGTGCAGGTCGCGACGGCGGCGGTGCTCCTGGGTGTTGCGTTCGCTGGCTACGGGCGCCTTGCATCGGATCTCGCCTTCATGCATCGATACGTGCTCGCGCCAATCGAGGGGATCTCCGAAGCAATGGAGCATGCCGCCCAGCTGAAGCTGGCCGCGGAAGCGGCGCCGGAGACCCCACCCGATGTTTCCCTCATGAAGCGTTGGAGGCATGACGTCCACCTTTTCCTCGAGCGGTACCGGACCGAGTGGGCCGTCGCGGAGAATACGAGTGATGACGCGCTCCGCTTTCACGCCGTCCTTGAGCGATCGGACCGAGGAGGGCTCGTAGCCGAGGAGACGGCCGCGATGAACGACGTGGGACGTAGCCTCGAGCGAATCCAGACGAGACTCGCGTCAGTGGGCTCCGAGGGGCAGGTCGCCGCGAGCATCGAAAATGACGCGCGGGACCTGCGAACAGCACTCCGAAGGTTGCTGAGGGTGCAAGTGGCCTTCGTCGAAGTCGCGAACGCGGCGATTGAGCGGCGGAGCGGCAAAACGTATCGGTGGATGTCCCTCGTCGGTCTCTTGGGCCTCCTCGGATCCTTCGCGCTTGGCCTACAGGTCCATCAGGCCATTGCTCCGCGTATCCGGCGCCTCGTCCGGGAAGTCCAAAGGTTCAAGCAGCTCGGCGTCCACCAACGCGTGCTCGAAGAGGGGCGCGATGAAATCGCCATCCTCGCCAACGCACTCGATGCCGGATTCGCCGCCATCGCCGCCCAAGACCGGGAGCGCGAGCGCTTCCTCGCGCTCGTCGCGCACGAGCTGAAGACTCCGATGACGTCGATCTTGGGCTTCACCGAGCTTGCGCTCTCGCGTCCCGAGAGCGCCCAAGTCCGCGCGCGTGCGCTTGATCTCGTACGATCGCACGCCAACCGCCTGGGCCGTCTCATCGACGATCTCCTACTCGCTGCCAGCACCCGTTCGGGGGCGCTGCCATTCCGGCCGCAGTCCGTCGATGCGGGCTGTGTGACGCAGAAAGTCGCGGCCGAGGTCGCGATGACCATGCCTGGACGGAGCTTCGATATCGACGTCGCTAGAGGCGGATATCTGCTTGCCGACGAACATCTCCTGACGCAGGCCGTGTGGACGCTTCTGACGTATGCGGCGGCGATCGCCGAGACGGGTCGCATGATCAGCGTGCGCCTGGAGCGCGCGGCCGCGCGTCTTCGGCTGGAGGTGGTGTTCGACGCTCCGTCGGTGCCGGCCGAGGAGATGGAGCGCGCCTTCGCGCCGTTCGCGTCAGTTCAGTACGAGGGAGGGAGCGGAATCCGGAATGCCGTCGGACTGTTTCTTTGCCGCGAGATCGCTCGCGTCCATGGCGGGAGTCTACTCGCGATAAACCCCACGGAAGTCCAGCGGATGTTGGTCCTCGATCTCCCCGCATGAGTCATGCAATGAGCGACGACGCCATCCTGATCATCGACGACGATGCCGACCTGCGCGACCTCGTACGCCTTGTCGTGGAGCCGACGAACGTCGATGTGGTGGAGGCCGCCACGTGCGGCGAAGGAATTGCCGCGTTGCGAGCGAATCGCGAGCGGGTCCGCCTCGTCTTGCTCGACTACTTCATGCCAGGGATGGATCCGGCATGCTGCGCGCGAGAGCTGAGCAGCCTGGCAAGTCCCACGGTGATCGTGCTATGTACGGCCGCCGTAGATCCGGCGGGGCGCGCGGCCGAGGTCGGGCTATCACGCTGGTTGGCTAAGCCGTTCGAGTTGAATGCTCGAGACCTTGGTGCGCGAAGCGGCGCGGCAGCAGCATGAGCCGCCACCACGCGCGTCAGGCGACACCGGTCTCGTCTGACCCCGCCGCGAACCGAACGGCAATTACTCGCTCAGTCCATCGACGGGCGCATATCATTCCCGACGTGGGCACCGATGAAGTCGTTCATGCACGCATTGGAGTCCGGTGCTACTTCCCTTGAGCCCACCAAGTGACGACCGGCTGGGCCTATGCTGGGGCCCGTGAATCATTCTCCTTCATCCACGATACCCAGGTCGGCGCGAAGCGCGCGTTCCAGCGCGGAGAGTCCGCCTTCGATCGGCGACTTCAGCTGCCGGTGTGTTCGAGAATGGTCCGCCGCGCCGCCGTCTTGCTGACGAGCTTGACCTTGATACCACCGTCCACCTTCAACTCCAACGCCTCGACGGAGTTCGCGATGTCATCGGGCCACTCTGAGGGTCCGCTGCGTCACCACTCGACAACTGGTCGACTGCCTCGGCACTGAAGCACGCGAATGCGAATGTCGCTCGAACTCACGCGCCCCACTTGAACTTGCCCCTCCCACCGGATTTCGACTCCACGCGAGGGAGGTCAGCATCGGACCAGCGGGTGCTCGTCTGGGAAATCTGCGCGACGTCCATACCCAATCCGCTGACGAATCCGCCGCCCCGGAGTTCGAAGCTGTGACCCTCCTGATCCTTGAGCAAACGTGACTGGATTTCGCCGACATCGCCTACGCTTACGGTGATGTTGTCGCCTTCTTCACGCACGCGAATGTCTCGGCTCTGCGTCGGCAACCATTTGGTGATAAGGGATGCGACCACAGCCATCGGCCCTCCCTTTTGCCCCCGGAAGATCGCCTCCAGTTCGCTTCGTTGATCGCTACTGGCACCGTCGTCGACGTAGAGCCTGCCTGTCCCATTGCCGTCGAAAAACTTCGGGTTGGGGAAATCGGCCGCGACGAGAATGGTACGGCCAGCTAGGTTCACACCGTCAGCATTGCCGTCTCGCACGCGAAAGGTCAGGATACCCGTGCAATACCCCTTGTCTGGTAAGGCCACCTCCGGTGCTCCGTACCAGCACGGACAGAACACGTTACAGCTGCATGCCTCGATCAGATCGCCAGTCAATTGCCAAGCCATGTCGACCTCCTCGCGTCAGAAAGAGCGCAACTTTACGCCGGTGGCAGGCGGCCCGTAAAGGGCCGTGTCGGGTGCTACCGCCGCCATGCGAACCAACGTCACGAGGCCGGCTGCCTTGAGAAGCTCTGCCGGAGTGTCCGTCTGAAAAACGCGGCGGTCAATATCGCCTCGGGCTTTTGCCATCGATGCATCTGCCAAAGGTCACGGACATGCTCGAGCCGTGGCTGGCGTGGTGGCTCGGTCGGTTTGGAGCCAGCGGACACGACGACGATGGTAGCCGAGAGGGTCGGTGAATAGAGAAGGGTCGTCCGGCGCGCCATCATCGAAGGTTCCAGCCTGGTGGGTCGGCGCGCCGCAACCATTAGACCGTTATGCGGCCCGGAACGAGAATTTTGTACCCCGTTGTTGATCCGCATAACGGTCTAGGCGCGCGGAGCGCGCCAAGCAAACAAAGGAACTAGCCAAGGGCTTCGAGCAAGCGGGATATCAAGGGCAGCGCCCTTGGCTAGTTCGATTCGTCGTCCCTCAACCGGCGCGCTATCGCCTGTTCTGCGGACGCTCCAGCACGGTATGCGTATTGCTCAATGGCGACGTTCACGCGAACCTCGAATCAGGTGTCCGGAATACAGACATTCGTCCGGATGAGGACGCATCAATGACAGACACGTGTCGCACAAGGCGTGCTGACATGAATGCGGACTGGGAGGCGGCAGTCGCCGGCCGGCTTCCCATGTTACTGACCGGCCCTGGCAGGACTACCGACGACTGGATCCATCACATGCAGCCCCGACTTCCGCTTCCCGTCATCGAGATCGCGTGCGATGCCGGCGTCAAGACGACTGCGCTGGACGACGCCGGAACCGTGGTCCTCCACGACGTTGAGCATCTGCGGCCCCTGGATCAACACCGGCTCCTGCGGTGGTTCGAGGAAACGCCGCGACGAGCGCAAATTATTAGTACGTCATCATGCGCACTATATCCGCTGGTCGGCGCAGGCCGATTCTCGGAAAACTTGTATTACCGGTTGAACAGCGTGTATCTCGACTGCACGAACCCGATGATCATCGACCTCGGAGTGTCACCGGACGAGGACGGGTGGATCGGGGAGTTCCCTGCGGAAGAACGCGTACAGGCCGCCGTCCGCCTGCCCGTCCCTTCAGTCCTCCCCGCTTTTCTGTCGACCGGACGGACCCGACTCGCTTTGACATCGTGCGCGTTCGGAGTGGTGATTGGCGCCGTCTCGATGTGGGTTGTGATAGCGCAATCTCAGTCCGCCGTTGTGCCAGTAGCGAGCGGTGCACGGATTCAGGCAAGTCAGGAGCAGCCAGCCCGTCCCCCCCGGCAGGCCGCAACACTTCAGGGCTCGTCCGCGCGCAGCGTGCCATCTCCACCCGCGACGATTCGTCAAAGCGAACCGGTTCCGGTTGCACGGACTGTACAGCGGCCAGCCGCACGGCCCCGCCGGACCGTCTTTCGCGGCGCTCTGGCGGTCAACTCCAGACCGATGGGTGCCCGGGTATCGGTCAACGGGCAATCGATCGGCGTAACGCCGCTGATGGTGAATAGTCTTCCCGCAGGATCGCGCGTAGTGCGCTTGACCGCGCAGGGGTACCACCCTTGGTCGTCTGCGGTGCGTGTAGTCGCGAACCAGCGAAACTCGGTGATCGTGACTTTGCAGCCGTTGCCAGAATAGCGGCTGGAGTGTGGCCGCGACCTCCAAGGGTACGCTGACATTTGTCGGTACCGGGAGGGAACGGCCGTAGCCGAACCGGATGACTAGCGTTTCCGGCGATCTGCGGCGCCCAATTAGCGACCCCAGCACCAGACGAATGTCGCCTTCATAAGCGACATTCCACGCTGCCACGCCACTATCCACCTTTAAACCGGTCGATCTCCGCCATATAGCTGAGCTGGCATCGTTCCTGCCAAACAGCGCCAACCATTCCAAGGGCAACGAAGCGACGAACGTGATGAAGACATGTCCCCGCCTGAGCGACGATCTCGGATCGACACACCATCACGTCATCGTGACGGGCGAGCGACTGAGCGCCTCCCACGGGTTCACGCGGCGGCAATCTTGAGGACGTAATCCTGCCTCAAGATCTGTTCGAATCCCGGTGGGGACGTCCCGCCACGATTGTTGAGCGCGCACATTCCACGCGGGGGCATAACCCCTCATGTGGACGATTAGACACTGCGGATCACCAAAAAGACGCTCCTGGCCTGCGGTTGACATCGGCGCGCCCGGAGCGGACGATGACTTCATGGAGCGCGCGCTGCTCGTTGCCACGTTGTGGGTTCTCAGCTCGCCACCGACGTTTGCCCAGGCGTTGAGTACGCTCCACATCTCGATCACGCTGCCGGACGGCACCGGCAAGATTGCGCCGGTGGCACGCCATGCGCTCCTCATCAGCGAAGAGCCGCCAGCCGCGCCACCGCGACGCATACTCACCACGCTGGCTGGTACTGCCTGTCGGTTTTCAGCAGGAAGGGACCCTGCCTTTTCAAAACCTTTCCCCCCCGAGTTGTTC
>JBOGIR010000483.1:0-29617 GCA_050742335.1 Vicinamibacterales bacterium
CTCGGCTTTCTTGGCGCGGGCGTGCTGGCCGCTCACGCCGTGTGGGTGTCGGACCCGGAGGTCGCCATCCTGCGCGCCAGGGGAGTGGGCGTGTCACATAACCCGGAAAGCAACATGAAGCTGGCGAGCGGCGCGGCTCCAGTGCCCGCCTACCTGAAGGCTGGCGCAGCGCTCGGCCTCGGCACCGACGGGGCCGCGAGCAACAACGACCTCGACATGTTCGAGGCGATGCGCATGGCGTCGCTCCTGCACAAGCTTCAGACGGGCGACCCGCGGGCCGTCAGCGCACGCACGGCGCTCGAGATGGCGACGATTGGCGGTGCGCGCGCCTTGGGCATGGCGGCCCAGATCGGTTCGCTCGAGCCGGGCAAGCGCGCCGACCTTATCGTCGTGGGCATGATGACTGCTCGCCAAACGCCGATGTACGACCCCGTGTCGCATCTCGTGTACACGACACGCGGCGACGACGTGCGCACGACGGTCGTCGGCGGGAAGGTGCTGATGCGCGATCGGAAGGTCTTGACCCTGGACGAGGCGTCGGTCCTCGCTGACGCCCGCGCGTGGGCGGCGAAAGTCAAAGCGGCTGTGAACGTCCGTTAACGCTTTCACCTCCACAAGCCACGCCCCTCGACGTTGCTCGGGGCGTCCTGAACGGTAGCCGAAGGACGGAGACGTGGAGACATGGATGAAGTTCCATTTGTTCAACTCCCTGTCTCTGTGGCTCCGTGGCCTGTCGACGAGAAGACCGGACCAAGCGAATTCATGAATCAGCCGAGCATCGCAATATACGGCAGGTTGCGGTACTGCTCGGCGTAATCGAGGCCGTATCCCACCACGAACCTGTCTTCGATGTCGAAACCGATGTAGTCGACCTTCACGTCGACCTGCCGCCGCGATGGCTTGCTGAGCAGGCACGCGGTGCGGAGGTGGCGCGGCGACCGGGCCAGGAGAATCTGCTGCATGTAGTTCAGCGTCAGACCGGTGTCGACGATGTCCTCGACGATGACGACGTCGCGTCCCTCGAGGCCGGTCTCGAGATCCTTGAGCAGCTGCACCTGCCCGGACGACTTCGTGCTCGTGCCATAGCTGGAGACCGCGATGAAATCGAGCGAACAGGGGACGTGAATCGCTCTGGCGAGATCCGACAGAAACACGAACGCGCCCTTGAGTACGGCGACGAGATGCACCCCGTCAGGATGGTCGTCATCAATCTGCATCGCCAGCTCCTGCACGCGACGCTGGAGATCGTCAGCGGGGATGAGGATTCGCAGCGACGGCGAATCCTCTTTGTGATGTGTCTTGAGCACGCGTCGCACGCGAGAGTAACATACCGGTCCCGAGCGATGAAGCGGTTCCAGATGATTACCGAGGCCGACGCCCGTGTGCTCGATTACGGCAGCACCGTGGCTCTCGTCGCTGGCGGGCACATCACGCCGCTGGCGCTCGACACGTTGAGAGCGCGGCGGATTGTGCTGGTGCGCGAAGGGGTCGACGTCGATGTCGAGACGCTGGCGCCAACTAGCGAGGTCCGCACCGTCGCGATCGCCGGCGATCACACGTCGGTGGCGCTGAAGGCCGTGCTGCGCGACCATCTGCGCGGCCGCGGCATGGCCGTGCACGACCTGGGAACCGACACGAGCGAGCCCGTGGATTACCCTGACACCGCCGCGGCTGTTGCCCTGCAGGTTGCCCGGGGAGAAGCAGACGCGGGAATCGTGATCGACGGCGCAGGGCTTGGGTCGACGATCGCCGCCAACAAGGTGGCCGGGATCCGTGCCGCGATGTGCAGCAGCCAGACGCTGGCCCGCTATGCGCGGGAGCACAACGGCGCCAACGTACTGGCGCTCGGCTCGACGCTGGTGACGCCCGCCGAGGCGGTCACCATCGTGGAGACGTTCGTCACGACACCCATGCGAGAACCGCGCTACATCCGCAGGCTCGCCAAGATTCGAGCGCTCGAAAATCGGCCGCAGCGGTAATGGAGCCGGCCGACCTTCAGCGCCTCATTGACACCGTCATCGAGGAGTTGGCGGCCGCCGGCAGCGCTGCGGCGCCAACCCGTTGTGGCTGCCACGCTGTTCTGTACGAGTGTTGCCCGGACAGGCTCAAGAACATTCTGGAAGCGGGCGCCTCACGCCTGGGCCTGCACGCCTCCGGCGGGTCGGCCGGCAGCGTCGCCGGCATGATCGACCACACGCTGCTCAAACCGGACGCGACGCGCCAGGAGATCGAAACGTTGTGCCGTGAGGCACAACAATACGAGTTCGCCAGCGTCTGCGTGAACCCCACGTGGGTGGCGCTCTGCGCGCGACTGCTCCGCGACAGCCCGGTCAAGGTATGCTCGGTGGTCGGGTTCCCGCTCGGCGCCACGACCGCCGATGCCAAGCATTTCGAAACGCGCCGGGCGATTTTCGACGGCGCCTGCGAAATCGACATGGTGATCAACATCGGCGCCCTCAAGTCGGGCGATCTTCGGGTGGTCGAGCGCGACATCGAGGCGGTCACCATCCCCTGTCACGAGACAAAGGCGGTGAGCAAGGTGATCATCGAAGCCGCGCTGCTCACCGACGAGGAGAAAATCACGGCGTGCACGCTGGCGAAGGCGGCGGGCGCCGATTTCGTGAAGACGTCGACCGGCTTCGGACCTGGCGGCGCCACCGCGCACGACGTTGCGCTCATGCGGCGTGTGGTCGGGCAGGACATGGGGGTGAAGGCGGCGGGCGGCGTCCGCGATCTCGAGGGGCTCAAGGCGATGGTGGCCGCCGGCGCCACGCGCATCGGCGCAAGCGCAGGTGTGCGCATCGTGCAGGAGTCGCACGCACAACGGCCGGCGGGCACCGCCACAGGGTATTGACTGTGCCGCGCGCCGCGGCTGTGTGTCTCGTGTGGCTCGCTGTGATTGGACCTACCCGTGCAGCAGCACAGGCGCAGACGCCGGCGGCCGATCCCCCAGGTCCCTACGTCGTCGATGTGCGCGTCGGTACGAGCACGCTTCCGCGAGATGCGACGTTTTTTCCTCCCGCCCCGTCGGGGACGCTGATCCCGACGCGCGCCCTTGGCCTCGAAGTCGGTGGACACGTCTACCTGATGACCGTCGGTCCTGCCCGCGTCGGGATCGGCGCAAGTCTGCTGCACGCGGGTGGCCAGACGTCGCCCCCCACGCCGAGCGGCGGGGCCAGTTCCACGACAACGCTGGCCGCCAGGCCGAAGGTCGAGATGCGAATCACGACCATCGCGCCGCAGGTGTCGTTCAACTTCGGCACGACCAACGGGTGGAGTTACCTGAGCGCAGGCATCGGACGGGCCGATCTTCGGACGACGGTGGCCGCGTTCGAAAGCGACAGCGGCGGTACGGCCACGACGACACCGGAGCGATCCCTCGACTCGGGGGCGCTTCGCAGCATCAATCTCGGAGGCGGGGCGCGCTGGTTCATGAAGGCACATCTCGCCTTTTCGTTCGATGTCCGATTTCACCTGCTTGCCGCAGGGTCAGGAGAAACGGCGACGCCCGGGACCACGTTGGTGGCCGTGTCAGCAGGAATTTCGCTCAGATGAGGAGCAATCTGAAGAGGGAGAGGGAGGGGAAGACCTATCCAGGCAGCGGTTACGGCTGCCGCTCAAATGCGACAGTCTGGGCCGAGAGGTTCGGCGTCGCCGTCCGCCTCGCCACCGTCCACGCATCGGAGTGGCAGTCCATGCGTACGGCCGCGCCCGTCCACCAGTCCCGCTCCGTACGCGCGGGCTCGGGCAGCGCGAACCCCAACAGCGCCTCCATCTGCTCGAACGTGAGAACGACGGTCGAGGCGTAGCGATGTTCCAGGTAGGTGTAGAGCGACAGGTACTCGGCGGGGACACGCGGCTGTGGCCGCTGCATCGGGACGACAGCGGTTCGGCGTTCGGAAACGGGCGTCGTCGAGCCCCACCACGTTGACGCCCACTCGAGCAGTGTCATCCGATCGTCATCCGTTGTCGCTGTCCATGCGAAGGAGGTCGCGTTCGTCGGAGGAGTCCGCCGGATTCACCACCGCCGCCTCGATCGTCTCATGGGGCCAAGGTGTCGGCGGTGGGACAGTGCGATGCCGCCACGAGGGGGGCAGCACCGCACGCGCCAGAAGTACGGCCCCAGCAATCGCCAGGGCGACGATCAGCATGGTGGCCGCCACCGCAATGGTCAGCACCGCCGCCGCGAAAGCCACCGCCGCGAGCGTGAGCAGCGCACAGATGCCACCCGTTCGACGGTAGGTGAGGAGCATAGATCTCCGCGTTCAGACCGGAATCGAGCGGCGGCGGAGACGCGGCCTGCCGCTCATTCCGCTCGTCACGTCGATACCCATGTCCGAACTCTACCACCTGCGCGCGCGACTGCTGTTCCGGAATTGCACAGCGGCATCGACCGCCCTACCAGCGCTACCGGTTACCAGCTACCGCCTACCAGCCCAGAAGGGTATAATCCCGCGTTACGCGAACCCTTCGTCGGGTCCAGACGGGATACGAATCATGGGTTCCAAGGCGATGTCCTCATCGTTGACCCAGGGTGACTCGTTGACGCAAGGAGGATTCAATGTTCGTACGGTTCGTCCGGCGGCTCCTCATGGTTGGCGCCCTCCTCATCCTGCCGACGCTCGCATCCGCGCAGGAAGCCATTTTCAGCGGCACCGTGGTCGATTCAACGGGCGGTGTATTGCCCGGCGCGACGCTCACGGCTGTTCATGACGCGACAGGCAATACGTTCGAAGGGTTCACCGACGAGCGCGGCGTGTACCGCATCGCCGCCCGCGCGGGTGTCTATCGCCTGACGGTGGCCATGCCGGGGTTCGGCAACGTCACCCGCCAGGGCCTCGAGCTCCTCGTGGGGCAGCAGGTGGTGATCAACTTTGAGCTGGCGCCGTCGACACTGCAGGAATCGATCACAGTGACGGGCGAATCCCCGCTCCTCGATCTCACGTCATCGACCTTGGGCGGCAACGTCGATCCACGGCAGACGCAGGAGCTGCCGGTCAATGGCCGCGACTGGATGGCGCTGTCGACGCTGGCGCCGGGCATGCGCGCTAACGACACCCTCCTCGGGCCGACGGCGGGCGAGCGTATGGGGAACCGCGAGTTCCAGCTCAACATCGACGGCCAGGAGGTGTCGGTCGCGCAGGGCGGGAACCGCGGCCAGCCGCGCTTCAGCCGCGATGCGATTGGAGAATTCCAGTTCCTCTCGAGCCGCTTCGACGCCACACAGGGGCGCTCGACCGGCCTCCAGGTGAACGCGATCACGAAGTCGGGCACCAACGTGTCGGCCGGATCGTTTGCCGGCTACTTCCGCGACGACAACTTCAACGCGGCCGACTTCCTCGCCGGCACCGTCCTGCCGTACTCGAATCAGCAGCTCAGCGGCACGCACGGTGGACCGATTCTCCGGGACCGGCTCCACTACTTCGCCAACTACGAGTACGAGCGCGAGCCGATGACGCAGACCTTCAACACACCCTATCCGAGCTTCAACATCCAGCTCACGGGCACGCGTCGTACGGACATGGCTGGGCTGCGCGTCGATTATCAGTTCTCGCCGCGCATCCGCCTGATGACGCGCGGCAACGTGTTCAACTACAACAACCCGTACGAGGCGCAGCAGACCGCGCAGCAGATCGGCGGACACCCGGCGGGCCAGGAGAGCTTCAAGCGGCAAAGCCAGGAGCTCTTCGCGACGTTGACGCAGGTTGTTTCCGACCGGATGCTCAACGAAGTCAGAGTGGGCTTCAACAGCCACGGCTACCAGACCGGCAACTACACGTTGCGTCCCGATCATCCGCAGGCGGCCGCGGGCATCGTCGCCGGCCATCCGCGCATCACGTTCCGAGGCTTCCAGATCGGGGGCAACGTCCGGACGCCGCAGAACAGCAGCGCGAACGTCTATCAGCTTCGCGACGACGTGACGCTGTCGTTCAACAGCAAGGGGCGGCATGACATGAAGCTGGGCGGCGAGTACCTGTACGCGATCAACGCCGCCTTCGGCTGTCTCTACTGCATGGGTGCGATTGACGCCCAGGGTGGCCCGGTTCCCGCCAACATCGAGCAGCTGTTCCCGGTGTGGAACGACGTGTCGACGTGGAACCTCAACGCCCTGGGGCCCATCGTCAGGCGGTATACGTTTGGCACCGGACGGTTCCAGAATTCCCTGCCCGAGTACAACACGGCGGCGTGGGTGCAGGACGACTGGCAAGTCACCTCGCGGCTGACGGTGAACCTCGGCCTGCGGTACGACCTCGCCATGAATGTGTTCGCCAACGACGTCATCCTGCCGCCGATGATCACCGAGCCGCGTCCGAACGATACCAACAACTTCCAGCCGCGCCTCGGCTTTGCGTATACGCTGACCGATCGCACCGTCCTGCGCGGCGGCTACGGACGGTACTACGGCGACCTCATCACGGGACCTGCCGGCCAGATGAACGCGCTGGCGAACACGGCGGTCGTGGAGATTCCGAACGACGGCCGGCGCGATTTCGTGACCAACCCGTTCAACGGGCCGTGGCCGACCATGGGGCAGCTCGAAGCGCGCTTCTGCTCCACCGCTCAAACGCCCACGTGCATCCGGCGTGATACCGGCGAGAACTCCGTGCAGCCTATCGCGGAGTTCACGAAGATGCCGTACGCCCATCAGGCCTCGATCGGCCTGCAGCGGCAGGTGACCGACGTGATGGCGGTCGAGGCGGATTACGTCTACGTCGGGGGGCGGGACGAGCGCGCCAACCAGGGGGCGCAGCGGAACAACGTCAATCTGACCTACGATCCGGTCACCGGCGTCAACTATCCCTTCACGGACATCAGCCGGCGCCCCTTCCAGGACTGGGGCCCGATCTACATGAACGTGATGGGAGGCCGGTCCAATTCGCACGCGCTCCAGACCTCGTTCACCAAACGGTTGAGCAACCGCTGGCAGGCGTCGGGCACCTATACGCTGTCGAAGCTCTACGACATGTCGGCACCGGCCTTCAGCGGCGTTCGGCCTGTGCCGTTCCCGGTGCAGCCGGATCTCGGGGGCGACTACTCGCTCTCGGCTTCCGACCAGCGCCACCGCGCGACGTTCAACGGCATCTGGCAGGTGGGTCGCGGGTTGCAGCTGAGCGGGCTGTATTTCTTTGGCTCCGGTCAGCGCTACAACACGACCTACGGCGGCGACCTGCGCCTGTGCGGCCAGGGCTGCGATCGGCTCCGCCCGGACGGGACCATCGTGCCGCGGAACAACTTTGTCGGCGATCCGCTCCACCGTGTCGATCTGCGGCTCCAGCAACGGTTCCCGCTCGGCGGGCGGGTGTCGATCGACGGCATTCTGGAGGCGTACAACCTGTTCAACCACGAAAACTACGGCAACTACGAAGTGCGGGAGAGCAACGCGAACTACGGGAAGCCGGTTCCGATCCTGAGCCTCGTGTATCAGCCGCGGATGCTTCAGCTCGGGTTCCGCGCGACGTTCTGACGAACCAGCTGGTAGTCACTAGCGGTAGTCATTGCGACTACCGCTTACCGGCTACCAGCTGACTACCAGCGACGAGCGGACCAGTTCACCGACTACCGCCTCGCGGTGGTGCGAGCTGCCGACCAGGCCATCTCAGGCTCGCCTAAATCCACGCAAGTTATTGAAGAAACTGGAGCGGGAGACGGGGATCGAACCCGCGACATCGAGCTTGGGAAGCTCGCATGAGACGCCAGATTAGAGTCTCCATCCTGGGATGGGTGAAACCCCTCGCCTTCAGGCGAGGGTTGATCAATAGAAGATCGGCCAACCGCCGAGGGGACTGCAGGCCACGCCTGATTCGTACAGTTAAGCGGCTATTCCCGCTCGTACCAGAAGAGATGGTCGCGGTGCCGCTCGCTGTAGGACACGGTGCTGTAGCGATCCGACATCTTCATCGGTGGCATCGGCGGTACAGGGGTATTGGAAAGAAACAGGCCTCTTTGCCTCAGCATCGCCGCGATGTTGGCGAGCGCCAGCTCCTGTTCAAACACGTCGTAGTAGACGAGCATGTTCGTCGCGACGATGAGGTCGAACCGTTCGTTGGCCGCCAGCGGCTCAAGACGTTCGAGCACGATGTTCAGATCCCTGGGCACAATGGACGCCACAGCCGCCGATCGAATCCGGACCGCTCGAATTCGGATCACGCCGGCCATCGAAGGCACCGCACGGGCCTCCGCTTCTGCTCCGATCCTGTCGCCGAAGCGCTTCCAGTACGCGAGGAAGTCGGGATTCCACCGTTCCTCACCCTGTAACGGCAGGTGCACGAGATAGTCATCGCCGGCGCGCGCCCGTGTGAGGGAGGCTTCCAGGTGCTGATTGACCCGGGGGCTCAGATCGAATGTTGCCACGATGAGTTCGTCCTGCCTTGCCAGTCCGAGACGGACCAACGAATCCATGATCGCAAAGGGTTGAATCGTCTGCTGCGGGTAGAAATCGTACCCGTCATCCTTGTTCGCGAAGTCAAGACCCGGGCCGACAATGGCGACCCGCCGCACGCTGCCGGCACCCAGGAGCCCCTGGCTTTTGATGGTCTCGAGCGCCTGCTCGATCGCGAAGGATGGAAGCAACGACGTGTCTGACGAGAGTCCGCGATCGCGGAACATGGTGACGTAGGCGGCGAGCGCCGTGACCGGATCGAGGAGCTGCGCGGAATCCAGGATTCGCCTGTGCTCCTCGTACTCCGCCAGCACACGTCGCCTGACTGCCTCGAGGTACTCGCGGGCCTTCGCGCTGCCCGCCGGCGTCACTGGATCGATGCCGCGGCGCTCCAGAACCCGGCGGGCGAACTGCAGCCGCTCGTCGATCCCGGGTGAGACCATACCGCTGACCAGGTCGTCGAGGCGCTGGTCCACGACGCGGGCGGCATCCGCGCCGCCGAGTCTCGCGACGTTCCTTTCGGTGACTGGCGGCAACGTAGTGAACGAGGTGCCGTAGTGCCAGAAGTGGACGACGGAATCCTCGTCGCCACGCTCCAGTCGAGAGCGGATGGCCGTGTCACGCCGTAGCACCCATCCCGACCAGGCGGCCTCCAGTTCGGCGGGACTCTTTCCCATCAGTTCCGCCGGGAGGTTCTGTCGCAACCTCTCGACAACGGGCCTGGCATCGCTGTACGGGATGAACGTCTTGGCCGCAGTCGATACGGATATCACTCGCTCCGGCCGGCCTGGTAACGTCGCTTGCAGGCCGGTTGCGTAAAGTGCGATCGCGTGCCATAGCGCCAAGCACAGGCCGAGCGCGAGCGCAATGCCCGGCACCACGATTCCCGGATGGGCCAACGGCTTTCTCATGTGGGTCGCAGAGGCCGCCAGGGAGCGACGTGATGGAAACGGGCCCGCCACGCCACTGTGCGGCGGCGTGACAGGCCAGAAGAGCTTCGAGCTTACCGTGCCAGGGGATCGGGACGGACCTGGAACTTCACGAGGATCGGTTTGGCAATCGAGTAGTACTTCCCGTCCTTGTTCCCGAGACCGCCCTCGGAGTGCCACACGGTGTCGGCACCGGTCGACGAGTAAATGCCGCGCCCCTTCCAGCCGGCGTTCGGATCGTCAATCCGTCCGTCGAGCCCGCGCGGGTGGAACCCGGCGAGCGGGTACGGCACCCGCATCACGACCGGCTGACCTGTATTCGGCATCAGCGCCATCAGCGAGTCCGATCCTGTGCCGGTCGCGATTGGCACATTCTCCCCGAGGCCAAGCGTATTGAACTGGTCGACCCAGTTGTAATAGTAGTAGTCGGACCGGACGTTGGTTCCCTTGAACGTCGGGCTTGGCAGCGCATGGAGCGTCCATCCCTCTTTGCAATGACGTCCCAGGTGAGCCGACGGTCCAGCCGGCGCGCTGCACTTGCGCCGGTCGAAGCTGGCGAGGTGATTCGAACCGGACAGCGCCGACCACAGCACGCCGTTGCGATCGACGTCGAGCCCGCGCGGCATGAACCCCGCGTTGCCCGAATTGGGGTCGACGCCCATGCGCTCCGACGGTACTTCGAACACCTCTGCGATGCAGCTGTCCGGCGGATTGGCGCCGAGTGACAGACGGACGAGTTTGCCGGGGTAGGACTCCTGCGCCCCCCAGACAGACCCGTCTGCGGCGACGATCAGCCCATAGGCCCCGATTTCAACACGCGTATCGCGCTTCGGATCGAACCCCTCGTACGAGACTTCGGCAATGTCCTCCTCGAACTGGGGGTCGCGATTCCGGATCGGCTCGTTCCATGGCTTCGTGATCCGGCCGTCGCCATTGGTATCCACCACGGTGGGGCACCACCCCTGCGCACGCCAGCCGTCGCCCGTTTCATCGAACAGCTTGGTGTTGATCCAGCCGAACACTGAGCCGCCGGGCTGTCCCAGAAACACCGTCTCGTTCGCGTCAGAGCCGAACTGCAGGTGGTGGGTGCCGAAGCAGGTGTCGATCATGGCGAACCGCCGCGTCCTCGGGTCGTAGTAGCTCACGTTGCGACCCGCGCGCGCCAGCGTGAAGTACTCAGAGTACTTGTTGCCCGACCCCGCCTTGCACGGCTCGGGCTGGCTTGCCGGCGGGCGGAGCGTGGCCGTGTACCAGACGCGGCCCTTGCTGTCCATCATCGGATTGTGGTTGCTCGTCGGATTGAAGCGATCGAGGTCCGCGATTCGCGATGTCTTGATGCCTTCTTGCCCGTACGACGCATTCATCTTCTCGCGCGGCACCAGCGTCGGGATGCGCATCATCTCTGCAATGTTCCGCTGCGGATCGAGGACGGCAAGATAGTCGTTCGCAATCTCGGAGCCGAATATCGGGCCGTTGGCATTCAGACGCGGGTTCCGCTTGTCGGTAGACACCTCGTCGTGGATCTTGCCCATGTTGTTGGTCCATTCCCACTGGGTCAGCACGACGTTGCGCTCCACTCCACGCGGGCGCGGCGGCGCCGCCGGCACTTCACCGGCTGTGATTCGGTCGCTCCATTCCGAGAACATCTGCAGCCCGCGTGGCCCGAGCCGACGCATCCAGTCGGCCATCTCGCCTCCCCGCTGTCCCATCTGGACACGCCGTCGCCACCCGTCGAGAGTCGACGCGAACTCGCCCGACGGATGTTCACGGGTCCACTTGTTCCCGACCTGATGACAGCGCAGGCACCCCTTCATCGTGTACATGTACTCGTCACGGGTCTGGGTGGAGCTGAGGATGCCGTTACCCTGGGGGCCGGTGCCGGGAAATTCAGTCGCCTTTGGGGGCTCCATCAGCGAGAGCCAATAATTGGCAGGGTAGATCAGAGCCGCTTCACGCGGCGTCTTGGCGACAGTGGCCGTCAACTTGAGATCCTGCCCGGCGCTTGCCGTCACGGGTTTCGAGTCGACGAGCCCGTATCCGCGAACCCACACTCGGTAGGTCGCCCGTGGCAGTTCCGGCAGCAGGAAGCGACCCGCGTCGTTGGTGACGACGATCTTCCGGAACTTCGTGTTCAGATCGTCGGTCTCGGCGATGACCCACACGCCAGCTTCGGGCCCGCTTTCACTCGTCACCGCACCGGTGACGACGCCAGTCGCGGTCGGCGGGGCGTTCTGGCCCAGCACGGTCGACCCCGTGAACCACAAGGCCAGCGCGCCGGCGACCAGCAGGCTGCCTACAGCGACTCCGAATCTCGATGGCATAAATCAATGTCCTTCCTGCACGATGCCTCACCGGAGCCCGAACAGCATTGGGCTACCGTCCGCTGTTGTTCCGTCCCGGTCTCGTCAGCATCCCCTCCAGAGAGTTCCAGTTGTTCTCATAACACGCTTCTTCCCAGAGCTCGGATCCATAATCCCTGTTTCGCTGCATGCGAAGCGCCATCTTCCACGGTCTCGTGTAAACCTTCGGGTCCGTAATCACGGCTTCGTACTCGATCGTGTCAACGTTGACACGTGTGAAGCGCTCCGCCACGTGCAACGCATCGCTATGGAAATCCCCGACGATGTCGAACCACGTCTGATCGTTGTTATTGGCGACGTCCACGACGAGCGTATTGCCCTCCCAGCGGCCGCGTGAATCACCCATCCATAGCTTGATCCGCTCAGGAATATGCGGACTCCCATCTACAGGGACTGCCCGAAAGGTGTGGTGCGCCATATTGAGAAACACAACGTGGCCTGGGGGCTGAAAAATCTCGACCTCACGGTTATACAGATGGCGCGGCACACCCTGGAGGAAGCATCGCGCGTCCGGATCGAGAAACTGCGGCGTCGGATCGGTATGGTTGTCCAGGATGAGTTTCGCTTTTTGCGCCGCCCACGGCTGGTAAGGGATCTTTCCATCGGGCGGATCAACAACGCGACTCTTCCCTCTCAGCGCCGGGTCCGGCCTACCGTTCTGGTAGAGCGACTGAAACTCGAGATCCTGGACGTTGTACGTCCCCCCGGGGACAACGGTCCAGAACCCCTGCATGTCCGGCTGGCCATCAGGCGTTCGAGGCTGCGTGTACACTCCACCGGCTGCTGCGGTTCGCGCCTGGCCGCCCTGGTCCGCTGTGTGGATCACAGGGGACCACAGCGCCAGCGACGCCACAGCAGACAGAACACGCACCGAGCCCGCGCATCGATTCCTCATGTCACACCATTTATCCGGATGGCCCGCAGAAGAGCCTCACACCACTAGCCGGGAGGCCTGAGCCACGTGTGCTCAAGACCAAACGTGTAGCACTCGTATTCCAGGATCCGCATGTTCGGCTCCAGACGCCGGTAGAGCGGCATGCTCATCTTCCAGGGCCTGGTAAAAACCTTCGGATCCTCGATTGTCACCTCGTACTGAATGTGGCTGGGGCCAATCGGCGTATAGCGCTCGACCACATGCAACGCGTCGCTGTGAAAGTTCCCGGCCCTGTCAAGCCACGTCTGGTCGGTGAAGTGCACCGCGTCGACGACCAGGGTATCGCCCTCCCATCGGCCGCGTGAGTCGCCCATATACCATTCGATGGGGCCCTTGGGATGGGGCGAATCCATATAGACGCGACGAACGGCATGAACGTACTCGTAGAGGATCGTGACCTGCGTCGGAGTCTGCAAGATCTGGAACGGATACGGCATGTAGGTGATGCGCGGCACCCCGGGCAGGTAGCATTTCAACTCCGGGTCGGCGGTCGCCCGGTTCTTGAAGTTTTCCTGCTTCTTGGCCGCCGCCAACGGCTGGTACGGGATCTCGTCTCCCTCAACGACGCCGAGCCCCGCCGGTACGTCCTTCTCGGCGGCATGGGCCTGGAGGTTCCAGTTGGCGGTTGTCACGGCCTGCCAGACGCCCGACAAGTCTGGTTTGCCGTCGGCCGTACGCCGCAACGAACCGGAAGCCTGAGCCGCTGCCGGCGCTGCTGCCAGTGAGACGAAAGCCGTCGTCGCAATCAGCACGCCGAGGATCCGGTTTCTCATCTCACCCTGTCGTCTGACCGCGCCTCAGAACGTGGCACGGAACCCAAGCTGCAGCGTACGCGGCTGATAGGCGACATTGGCGTTCACGTTCGGGAGTCCGTATCGCGCGTTGCTTTCGTTCGTCGTATACGACCCGAAGTTCTCGTGGTTGAACAGGTTGAACACCTCCAGAATGCCATCGATCCCGGCGGCGCTGCCGAACCGGAACCGCCGCTGCAGCCGCAGGTCCACGCGATGGAGTGGGTCCCCCACGAAGTTGTTGCGCGGCACGACCGTGCCATTCGGGCGCAACCGACCGCCTTGCGTGGTCACCCCTGTCTGGCGCAAGTCGCCGCCCCAATCCGTCGCTCGGCGCTGTCCGGAACCAAAAAAATAGAGGCCGCTCACCTGGAAGCCGTAGCCGGCCTCCCAGATGCCACTGAGCACCGCCCGGTGGCGCTGATCTCCCTCTGCCAGGCTGTATTCCCCGCCGAGATCCGGCGCAACCGGGAAGGTCACCTGTTCGATCCCGCTGAGCGGTGGCGGCTGGGCATCCCAATAGCCGGACAGCGTATACGTGCCGGTCGCCGACCATCGGTTACTGAACCGCTTCGTCCACGCCGACTGCAACACATGAATATTCGACCGCCGCGCTAACCGCTCGATCCCTATGGCGGCATAGAGAGGATAGGCCCGTCGGCTGATATCCGAGAAGGGATAGTTCACGCCCGTGGCCGGATTGTAGGTCAGATTCGAGCGGTGGCTGTAGAACCCGCCCCGCTCCCCTTCATAGGTGTAGTCCGTCTCAACCGCCATAGTGCTCCCGATCTGCCGCTGGAAACCTGCCGAGCCCTGGTGGGAGTACATGACCTTTCCATACGGATCGACGAGCTGTTCCAGGCCCTCCCGCAAACATCCCGGCACGTTGTTCTTGTGGCAGTAGCGCTCCTGGGCTTGAGCGTAGGTCGGGATCGGTCCATTGAACGGACTGCTCCCGAAGTTCGCGCGCCGAGGCGCCGTATTCTCCACCGTGGCGCCCGTCAACTGCGTCCAGGACTGTGTCCGGGACGTCATGGTGTTGGCGATCTCACCGAAGAACAGCCCGTACCCGCCGCGCAGCACCGTCCGGTCGTTCAGGCTGTAGTTAAAACCCGCACGCGGGCCGAAGTTATTCAAGTCCTCGGGCCGACCCGGCGGCAGGAACGGTTCGATGACGATGTCGTTGGCCAGTTGCCCCAGGGCCAGGTCGTAGCGGATTCCGAGGTTGAGTGTCAGCCGGTTCGTCATCGCCCAGTCATCCTGGAACCACCCGCCAAATGTATTGCGGGTCTGGTACGTCTGCATCCTCCCGACGGTGACGTCGTACCGAGTGATGATCGGCGACAGCAGGTCCAGTTGCCAGGTCGACACATCGTTCCAGACCGGGAAAATAGCTTCGATATTGGCGGGCACTGGCGCGCCTGTCACGGTGTATTGGCCCTG
This sequence comes from Vicinamibacterales bacterium, assembly GCA_050742335.1. Lineage (GTDB taxonomy): Bacteria > Acidobacteriota > Vicinamibacteria > Vicinamibacterales > UBA2999 > DATCJA01. Next base: position 14,838 of record JBOGIR010000483.1, read on the forward strand.
GCAGCCGCGGCAGTTCGACGTGTAGCCATCCAGGTAGAGGTATTCGCCACCCACCTTCAGGTCGTGCCGCCCGCGCGCGTTGAACGAGTGGGTGAAGTCGTCCCGAATCGACCAGACGGTCTGCCCCAGGCGCTGCGGGTTGTTTGCCGCGGGCCCGACCGTGAACCCGGTAAACAGCACGCGTGGCGTCCCGATCGTCACCCCCTGGGAGGCCGCCATCGGGTGCTCCGGCCAGTTGACGACCGAATAGTTGTAGTAGTAGAAACTGGCAAATCCCCCCTTGAGCTCGTTCAGCGACCGATCGCCCAGGACCTGCGTCAGCGTTGTGAAGATTTCGTCATTGTGCCGTCTGAACTCCGTCGCGCCCGACGGATGGTTCGCCCCGCCGCCTTCATTCGGGATCACCTCGAGCCCATAATTCCCGCGCGCCATCAGACGGGCCTGCGGCGAAAGCTGCCAGTCCACACGTGTACCGGCCATCTTCTGTTTGCGGGTATTCGGCAATGTCATGTTGAAGCTGGGATACGGTGTCGTATAGACGATGGTGCCCGGTTCGCGCTCGTATTCGTAGTTGCTGAAGAAATGCAGCTTGTCCCGTACGATCGGCCCCCCAAAGGTGCCGCTGATCTGTTGATTCTGGTACGGCAGGACGGTGCCGGTGACAAAATCGGCGGCAATAAAGCGATCATCCCGGAAGTACCCGGCGAACGACCCCGAGGGCGTGTTCGTCCCTGATTTGGTGACGGCGTTGACCTGCGTCCCGATCGAGCGGCCCTGCGTCGCATTGAAACGGGACGAGACGAACTGAAACTCCGCGATCGCATCCTTACTGTAGAGCGGCTGATCGGCCGCGCCGGTACCAGTGCCGCCTCCCTGGACCAGAATCGACGTCGTCTGTTGCCCGTCGAGATTGATATGAAAGTCCCGACGGTTCCGCAAGGTGGGACTGTCGCCCGACTCGTTCCGCCGGTTGCCTGGTGCCAACATCGTCAGATCCTGCCAGCTCCGCCCCGCAAGCGGCAGTTCCTGCATCTGCCTTGGGTCGATGTTGCCTCCCACAGTCGACGATGTGGTGTCGATGAGCGGCGCCTCGCCGGTGACCGTGACAGATTCCTGCAGGCCTGCCGGAGTCATCTGGAGGTTGACGACCACCTGCTGGCCCACGAGCAGCTCGAGGCCGCTGCGGACGAGCATCGCGAACCCCTGTAATTCGGCCGTGAGCTCGTAGCCGCCGATACGGACTCCGAGCTGAAACGCGCCGCGTTCGTCGGTCACCCCGACAAATACGTTGCCGGTCGCAATGTGACGCGCCGTGATCGTGACCCCGGGCAGCACGCCGCCCGTGGAATCCGTCACCGTGCCGCTGACCACCGCTTCCTGGGCGTAGCCAGTGAGCGGTAGGGCGAGGATCGCGCCGGCGACAATTAGCCCTCTGAGCAGATTCATCGAAAGCCTCCCGAGTTGCCGACTACTTAGCCCGTCCCAGATAGCCCTGAGCGATCATTGCGATCTTCCAGACTGCGCCGCGGCCCACGACGTACAGTGTCTTCTTGTCCAGGCCGGCGAAGGCGATCGCCTGTGGGGACATCGGGGTCGGAATCGTCCCCAGATGCTGCCCCTGCGGGCTGAACACCTGCACCCCCACACCGGTCGCCGCGTAAAAACGTCCGGCGGCGTCGATGGCGACGCTGTCGGCCCCACCCGTCACGACACCCGCTTCGTTGCGGGGTAGACCAACAAGGGTTGCCCAATTTCGGAGATTGCGAAGCGTGCCGTCGGGCTGCACGTCGAACGCCACGATGACCGGCCCGTTAACCGCGTAAAGAGTCTTCTCATCCGGACTGAGCTGGATCCCATTGGGACGGGTGACTTCTTCACTGACCTTGACCAGCTGCCCGTCGGGCTGGATGTAGAAGATGAGAGGCTTACGGCCCGGAGGTGCCGGACGGAATCGGTCGTTCACCTGGTCGGTGAAGTAGATGCCGCCCTTCCTGTCGATGACGAGGTCGTTGGGGAACACGAGCGGCACGCCCTCGAACTCCGCGGCAAGCGTCATTCGAGCCGGTGCGAGCACCCCCACTCGCGGGATGCGCGACTGCGTTCCGATCAGCCTGCCTTTGGGGTCATACGCCAAACCGATGGTCCGGTTCGTATTTTGGAGGTATGTGGAGATGTTGCCATCGTTGTCGATCTTGACCAGTTGTCCGTCGCCTGCATCCTGCTCGGTGAACAGCAGGCTTCCATCCGGCATCGCGATGGGGCCCTCGGTGCTCTGGAACAGGTCCCGGACCAGCTGCACTTTGGTTCCACCCGCCACCACGCCAGGAATGTCCGGCGCCGTCGTGTCGGGTGGGGATCTTACGACCGGAGGAGGACCCTGCGTCGAGGGAGACGCCACAGAGAGCGCACACCCGACCAGGAGAGCCGCGGCCCGCTTCTTCATGCGTTGCTCCTACCGTAAGTGTCTGGGATGGCAAGCGAAGCATGCGCCGAGGGCGGAGGACTGTCAAGGACCCCGCACGATGCTATGTCAAGGCGACCCCGCACGATGCTATCGTCTGTGTCGCGCTATTCGGATCAGGAGGTTCGCAGCCGTTCCCCTCGGAGTCTCCAGGAAGAGACCGTCGATGTGTATTGGCGCTTCTTGCTGGGCGCGGCCGGCGCGCTTGGGCTTGCCCTCGTCTTCACGCGTGAGCGTGCGCCGCTCTGGTGGCAGGCGGCAGGCGTGCTGGCTGCGCTCGTGGCGCTCGTGACCATCACGGTGTGAGGTGATCCCGAGTTCTCCAATTGCAGGTGCTTATCCCGGTCGGCTTGGACGCCCGCATCCGAAAGGCGGCCCGTCGCGCCTGTCTCACGAAATCACTACAAGTTGTGGAAGGGACTGGAGCGGGAGACGGGGATCGAACCCGCGACATCGAGCTTGGGAAGCTCGCGTTCTACCGCTGAACTACTCCCGCTTCGCGTTCATTGTACCGTAATGGAGACGTGGGAAGGCGCTGGACGCTAGTCTTTGGTCTCTGGTCCTTGGTCTTTGGTAGATCGTTGATGGCCAGTGGTCCTTTGGGTCCCCCTCAGGCCCAAAGCCTAAAGCCTAAAGACTTCCGATGATCCCCACCACCTCGTCGCGCTTCTGCGCCATCAGGTCCGGCGACGTGGCTTCCAGGTTGAGACGGAGCAGCGGCTCCGTGTTGGACGGCCGCACGTTGAAGTGCCAGCCGGGATACTCGACCGAAATCCCGTCCATCCGTTCGATCCGTCCGTCACCATAGCGTGCCTCGATGGCGGCGAGCTTCTTCGGCACGTCGGCCATCGACGCCAGCGTCGTGTTGATCTCGCCGGAAATGAAGTAGCGTTCACGGAACGGGCGCAGCAGATCGCGCAACGACTGCTTCTTCCTCGACATGAGCTCGAGGATGAGCAGCGCCGGAATGAAGCCGTTGTCGGCGTAGTAGAAGTCGCGGAAGTAATAGTGCCCCGTGACCTCGCCGCCGAAGACAGCGTCCTCCTCGCGCATCCGCCGCTTGATGAACGCGTGTCCCACGCGATTCTCGAGCGCGCGTCCCCCGTACCGCGTCACGATGTCTCTCACCGCATGACTCGCACGCAGGTCGTACACGATGGTGGAGCCCGGCTGTTTCAGCAGGAACGCCTCGGCAAGGAGTGCCGTGACGAAGTCGCCGGAAATGAACTCGCCGCTCCCGTCGATGAAGAAGCACCGGTCGGCGTCGCCGTCCCACGCGATGCCGATGTCCGCCTTCTGGCGCACCACTTCCGCCGTGATATCGCGCCGGTTTTCCTCGATGAGCGGATTGGCCTCATGCGTGGGGAAGGTCCCGTCGATCGTGAAACAGAGCTTCGTGACACGGCAGGGCAGCCGGTCGAAGAGCGTTGGCGCGACGAGTCCCGCCATGCCGCTTCCGGCATCGAGCACCACGGAGAACGGTTCGATGGCCCCGGGATCGATGAAGGACATGACCTTCTCGACATAGTCGGGGACCACGTCGCGCGTTGACACGGCACCGCGCCGCGGGGCAGGCGGCGGGAGGGTGTCGCTTGCAATCATGTCCCGGATGTCGCCGATGCCGGCGTCGCCGCTCAGCGGGAGTGCGCCGGCGCGGACCATCTTGATCCCGTTGTACTGCTTCGGGTTGTGCGACGCGGTGATCTGCGCGCCGCCGCCGAGCTCGTCGTGGGCGACGGCGAAGTACAACATGTCCGTGCCGAGCATGCCGCAGTCGACGACGTCGGTGCCCTGCGTGCGGACGCCGTCGATGAAGGCGGCGGCGATACCGGGAGACGACACCCGCATGTCGCGTGACACGGCGAGGCGGCCTGTCCCCAGATACGCCGCAAGGCCCCGCCCGATCAGTTGCGCGACCCCCTCGTTGATTTCTCCGGGATAGAGTCCGCGAACGTCGTAGGCCTTGAAGATCTCGGGGTTGATCTGCATTCAGCATCTAATCATGAAGGGGTCAGGGGTCAGGGGGAAGGGGAATGGAGGCAGTAGGCAGTAGGCAGTAGGCAGTAGGCGGTAGGCAGTAGGCGGTAGGCAGTAGACAGTAGGCGGTAGGCAGTAGACAGCAAGGAACGCGGGTACCCACGGCGCCCACCGTCAACTCACTGCCCACTGCCTACTGTCTACTGCCTACTATTCTACCGTCACGCTCTTCGCGAGATTCCTTGGTTGATCAACGTCACAGCCGCGGCGCACCGCGATGTGGTACGCCAGCAGCTGCAGCGGAATCGTCAGGACGATTGGTGTCAAAAGAGGTGTCGTCGCCGGCATCGGCAGCAGAACGTCGTGTGTGTCGAGCGCCGCGGACATCCGCGAATCGCCGGCTGTCGTGATGGCAATCACCGCGCCGCCTCGCGCCTTGGCCTCCTGGACGTTGCCCATCATCTTCTCGAAGACGTGATCGTCCGGCGCGAGGGCCACCACCGGCATCTGCTCGTCAATCAGCGCAATCGGACCGTGCTTCATCTCTCCTGCCGGATACCCTTCCGCGTGGATGTACGAGATTTCCTTCAGTTTGAGGGCTCCTTCGAGCGCAATGGGATAGTTGATGCCGCGGCCGAGGAAGAGAAAATCGGTCCGGCCGTAGAACCGCTCTGCCACCTTGTCGGTCGCGGCCGAGGCCTTCAGCGCCTGTTCCAGAAGGTGGGGCATCTTGAGGAGCTCTCCGATGTGCCGGCGGATCTCCGTTGATGAAAGCGTTCCGCGCACTTGAGCGATGTACAGAGCAAGAAGCTGGAGCGCGACCAGCTGCGACGTGAAGGCTTTGGTCGACGCGACGCCGATTTCCGGCCCCGCATGGGTGTAGACGGTGCCTTCGGCCTCGCGCGTCGCCATGCTCCCGACGACGTTGCAGATAGCCACGCTGCTGGCACCCTTGCGGCGCGCCTCGCGCAGCGCGGCCAGGGTGTCGGCCGTCTCGCCCGACTGCGTGATCACGACCGCCAGCTCGCGGCCGGCCACAATCGGATTCCGATACCGGTATTCAGATCCGTAGTCGACTTCGACCGGAACCTGCGCGAGCGCCTCGATCAGATACTTGCCGACGAGACCGGCGTGCCACGAGGTGCCGCAGGCGATGATCGTGATCTTCTGGAGCGCGTGGAATGTGTCGTCGCTGATATTGAGTTCTTCGAGAAACACATGTCCCTGGTCGAGCGAGACACGACCAAGCATCGTGTCTCGCGCGGCGGCCGGCTGCTCGTAGATTTCCTTGAGCATGAAATGCTTGTGCCCGCCTTTTTCCGCCGCGATCGGATCCCACATCACCCGCTGCGTCGTCTTTGACACGGCACGACCGGCAAAATCGGTGAATGTCACGCCCGACCGTGTGATCACCGCCATTTCTTCGTCGCCCAGAAACACCACGTCGCGCGTGTGCGCGAGGATGGCGGGAATATCGGACGCCACGAAGAACTCGTCGCGGCCGAGGCCGACAACGATGGGCGGGCCGTTGCGGACGGCGACAATCTTTTCGGGGTCGTCGACCGAGACGAGCACCAGGGCGAACATGCCGCGCATCAGCGCCAGCGCCCGCCGGACCGCGTGTTCGAGGCCGTCTGACCGCATCTCGCGCTCGACGAGGTGGGCGACGATCTCCGTATCCGTTTCGGTTGTGAACGCGTGCCCCTGCGCCTGGAGCTCCTCTTTCAGCTCCAGGTAGTTCTCGATGATGCCGTTGTGGACGACGACGATGCGGCCCGTGCAGTCGCGATGCGGGTGGGCGTTCTCTTCCGTCGGACGGCCGTGCGTGGCCCAGCGCGTATGCCCAACGCCGTAGAGCCCGTCAACGGGCTGGGAGCGAATCGCGTTCTCGAGATTCGCGAGCTTCCCGGCCGAACGGCGAAGGGCGATCCCCTCCGGACTGACAACAGCCACCCCTGCCGAATCGTACCCGCGATACTCCATTCGCCGCAGGCCTTCGAGGAGCACGGGAACGACGGGTTTCGAGCCGATGTACCCGATGATGCCGCACATAACGTTCAGTTCTCGGTTCTGGAGTGTGGGTTCGGGGTTCGTCTTCTAGGTTCTCGGGTCGGGGCCGCCTTCTTCCTGCGCTCCACCCACCCCTCGACATTCGTCTGGCGACCGCGCGCGATCCCGAGCGCCCCCGGGGGCACGTCTTCGGTGATGGACGAGCCTGCGGCCACGTACGCGCCCTTGCCAACACGGACCGGCGCAATGAGCTGCGTGTCACTGCCGATGAATGCGCCTTCTTCAATCACTGTCTGATGCTTCGTCTCGCCGTCGTAATTACACGTGATCGTCCCGGCGCCAACATTGACATTGGGGCCGATTGTCGCATCGCCGAGATAGGACAGATGGTTCGCCTTTGACCGCGCCCCGAGCGTCGTCTTCTTCAGCTCCACGAAATTCCCGATCTTGGCCGATTGCCCCACTTCTGTTCCCGGCCGGAGGTGGGCGAACGGTCCAATGGACGCCCCTTCTGCAACGCGCGCACCAACGAGGAGGCAGAAATTGTGGATGGTGACGCGGTCTGCCATTTCGGTATCGGCAATGCGTACGTACGCGTGAACCTCGCACGCCGCGCCGATGCGCGTGTGTCCCTGGATAACCACACCCGGATGAATCACTGTGTCAGGACCGATGACGACGTCCGGGTCGATATAGGTGGTGGCCGGATCGACCAGTGTGACGCCGGCGGCCATCAGTTCCTCGTTCTTCTTCTGTCTCATGACGGCACTCAGTTCGGCAAGCTCGGTGCGGCTGTTCACGCCACGGACTTCCGTGGGGTCCCCCACAGTGAGGCTTTCAACGGGGCGTTTACGGCGCCGGTACTGTGCGATCAGGTCGGTGAGGTAGTACTCACCCTGCGCGTTCGCGGCGGCAATGCCGCGCAAGCCGTCGAACAGCGGGGCCAGGTCGAACGCGTAAATGCCGCTGTTGATTTCGCGTACCTGCCGCTCCGCCGGAGAGGCGTCGCGCTCTTCGACGATTCGAGCCACGCGCCCCGATGTCCTGATGATTCGGCCGTAGCCGTAGGGTCGGTCCACCAAAGCGGTGACGAGCGTCGCGGCGGCCTTCGCGTCGCGGTGGGCGGTGAGCAGTTGCATGAGCGTCGCCGGGCGCAGCAGCGGCACGTCACCCGAAAGCAGCACGACAGTGCCGGAGCGCCCCGCCAGCAGCGGCTCGGCCTGCTGCAACGCATGCGCCGTCCCCAACTGCGGCTCCTGGACGACGAAATTCAGCCCCGGACGACCCTTGAGCCGTTCGCGTACCGCCTCTGCCTGATGACCGACAATCAGGGTGACCGTGGCTGGAGCGATGGCGGCGGCTGCCTTGAGAACGTGCTCGATCATCGGGCGCCCCGCAACGGGATGTAGGACCTTTGGCACGGCGGATCGCATCCGGGTTCCCTGACCGGCCGCGAGAATGACCACGTGAGCCTCAGAGGGCCCCACAAAATTTGTCATATGCCAGAATTCTTGAGGCGCTCGATGATTCCGTAGATTTCACGTGCTGAACGGCCGTGCCTTCTCGCCAGATCGACCACCAGCTTGCGTCGTCCTCCCAGCAGATTATGTGTTAAACGACCAAATTCGCTCGCAATTTCTGTATCTGAAGCCCTACTTATGGCTTCCACCGGCGTCTCGGCGGGGCCGACCACAACTGTGAACTCCCCCCTGATTTCTGTTATTTGGCCAACAATATCGGCCGCAGAGCCTCGCACGAACTGCTGGTGAAGCTTAGTAAGCTCGCGCCCGACAATAATCTGTCGTGTGCCCAATAAAATGCCGATATCCGTCAGAGTCCGTCGAATTCGATGGGGCGCCTCAAAGAACGTAAACGTGTTGGGCACGGTCCGCGCACGATCCATCCAGTTCTTTCTGTCTTTAGACCTAGTTGGTACAAACCCAAAGATCGTCATGGGTTCCAGCGGAAAGCCCGAGGCGATCGCGGCCGTCAACGGCGCGCTTGGTCCGGGCACCGGATCGATTGCGATGCCTTTCTCCAGACAGGCCCGCACGAGCTCAATCCCGGGATCTGAAATGCCAGGCGTTCCGGCATCAGTCACGAGTGCAACCTGGTCGCCCTGTTCGAGACGGCGGATGAGATGCGGCAGACGCGATCGGGCGCTGTGTTGATGGAAGCTCAGCGTCGGAGTCGTGACCCCGTAGTGTGCGAGCAGTTTCGCCGTCCGGCGGGTGTCCTCGGCTGCAATGACGTCGGCCTCGCGCAGGACGCGGAGCGCCCGAAACGTGATGTCCTCGAGGTTGCCGATGGGCGTTGCGACGACGAACAACGTACCGGACATCGGACCGGAAAGTTATTGTACCATTGCGAGATGAGCGCTCACGGACCGGACAAGCAGAGCGCCCGTCACCACGCATGCAGCTATCGGAACCGTTCCCTCACTTTGTCGACGATTATCTCGCCTACCTCTATGAAGTCCTTCCCAGCCAGGCGAGCTCGGACGGCATTCACGTCCACGACGATCTGCTCGAGGACCTCAGCCGGCCCTCGATAGACGCGCACGTTCGCGCCCTTGCCGGCTTCGGCCGGCGCCTCCAGCAGATTGACGCGGCCTTGCTCCAGCGCACTGAGCAGGTGGAGCACCGGATCGTTGCCGCCAATATCGAGGCGCGAATGCACGACATGGAGATGGTCCGCGGCTGGGAACGAAATCCCCAACTCTATGCCGAGACACTCGGCATGAGTCTGGCGGGCCAGGCGCTGTTCAATTACGCTCCCGACGCGGAGCGCGCGCGCCGCGTGGTGTCCAAGCTGCGTCAGAGTCCGCGGCTCGTGCAGGCGGCTCGCGACAACATTCGCGAATGTCCCGGGATCTTCGTCAAGATCGGCCTGGAATCCTGGCGCGGCGTGCTCAAGTTCATCGAAGCCGATCTGCCGCGCGCGTTTTCAACCATCGACGATCTTCATGTCCTCGGCGACCTCGCCGACACCTCTGCCGAGGCCGCCGGTGCCATCAGGAGCTATATCGAGTATCTGGAAACGGACCTCGCTCCCCGCGCCAAAGCGTCGTTCCGCCTGGGACGCGAGAACTTCGAGCGCAAGCTGAAGCTCGATGAAGGGATCTCGCTCGCCGCCGATCGCCTGCTGTCGATCGCTCTGCGCGAGCTGCACGAGGTGCAGGAGGAATTCCGCACCGTGGCCGGCCGGATGAACGGCGGCGATCCGATCGTCAACTGGCGGCGCGCGAAGCAACGGCATCCTGATCCGGGTCAGTTGGTTGCCGTCGCGGAAGAGCAGGTCAAGGAGCTCGCCGAATTCTTGCAGCGCCAGGGCATCGTCTCGCTCCCCGCATCGGAACCGGTTGTGGTGGCGCCGTCACCGGAATTCTACCGGTGGGCGTTTGCGAGCATGTGGACGCCCGGGCCGTTCGAGAGCAAGCCGAGTCGCGCGTTCTACTACCTCACCGACGTCGATCGCGAATGGCCACCCGACCGGCAGGAAGAACACATGCGGGACTTCAACGTCCCGACGCTCTGGAACATCTCGATCCACGAAGTGTACCCGGGGCATTTCCTGCACTATCAGCACCTGCGTCAGGTCGACTCGAAGGTGCGCAAGTCGACGCTGTTCGCGCCGGCGTCGTTCGTGGAAGGGTGGGCGCATTACTGCGAGCAGATGATGATGGAAGCCGGATTCCGCCGCGGCGACGACACCATCAGGCTCGGACAACTCGCCGAAGCGCTTGTCCGTCTTGCGCGCGCGGTGGTCGCCATCCGCCTGCATTGCGAGGACCTGTCGGTGGAGCAGGGGATGCGCTTCTTCCGTGACGAAGCCTTTCTCGAGGAGGCGACCGCGCGACGCGAAGCCGAGCGGGGAGCGTTCGACCCGACCTATCTCGTGTACTCGTTGGGGAAGCTGATGCTGTTGAAGCTGCGCCGCGACTACAAGGCCTCGCAGGCGGGCCGATTCTCGATGCGGACGTTCCACGATGCCGTGCTCGCGCAGGGCAACGCGCCGTTCTGGGCGCATCGCCGGCTCCTGCTCGACGACGCCTCGGACGCCGTATTGGAGTAGCACGCATGCCCTTGTACGAGTACGAGTGCAACGCATGCGGCGAGCGGTTCGAGCTGATTCGGAAGTTTGCCGATCCCCCCGTCGAGATCTGCGCCGTGTGTGGAAAGGGTCCCGTGCAGCGCCTTGTGTCGTCGCCCGCCATTCAGTTCAAGGGCACCGGCTGGTACATCACCGACTACGCACAGAAGGGGAAGAAGGCGAAATCGGATCCCGCACCTGCCGACAAGCCCGCAGAAGGGAAAGCCGACGGAGCGGCGAAAACGGATACTGCCGCCCAGAGCGATGGGGCCGCCAAGCCGGCAGCCTCATCGGCGACACCAAGCGGGTCGAAGGACTGAACCCCCTAGGCGCGCGGAGCGCGCCAAGCCAACGCTGTCAACCAGTCGCGGGCTCGGGATATCAAGGGCAGAGCCCGTGACTGGTTCACTCCGTGTCTCTGTGCCTCCGTGGCCTGTCGAAATGAAGAACGGAGATTAAGGACCGACGCCGATCTTCAGATCCAGCGATTCGAGGTAGCGCCGGAACGGCTCGGCGAGATCCGGTCTCCGCAGCGCAAAGTACACGAGCGCCTTGAGGAACCCCAGCTTGTTGCCCGTGTCATGGCGGACGCCGTCGATTTCGTAGACGTACACCGGCCGTTCACGCAGCAGTCGTCGCAGACCATTCGTCAGCTGAATTTCACCGGTCGTGTCGCGCGACGTGGCGTCGAGCGCGTCGAAGATGTCGGGCGTGAGGATGTACCGGCCGATGATCGCCAGGTTGGACGGCGCGTCCTCACGCCGCGGTTTCTCGACGAGGTCCTTCACGCGGTGGACACCGCGGCCGAGCTGCTCGCGCTCGTCGACCTCGACGATCCCGTAGCTCGACACCTCGTCCGGCGCGACGCGCTCGACCGCCAGCACAGGTCCGCGCACGCGCTCGTACACCTCGATCATCTGCCGCAACGCCGGCGGATTCGCATCGATGACGTCGTCGCCCAGGATGACTGCGAATGGCTCGTGTCCAATCAGGTTCCTGGTGACGAGGACGGCGTGCCCGAGTCCGAGCGGCTCGCCCTGCCGCACGTACGCGACGTTGATCGAAGCGGTAATCTTCCGGATCTCTTCGAGCTGCGCGGTCTTCCCGCGCTGTTCCAGAAAGCTCTCGAGCTCGACATTCACGTCGAAGTGGTCCTCGATCGCGTTCTTGCCCCGGCCGGTGACGATGATGATGCTGGAGACGCCCGACTGGGCGGCCTCCTCGACGCCGTACTGAATGACCGGCTTGTCCACGAGCACCAGCATTTCCTTCGGCTGTGCCTTCGTGGCCGGCAAGAAGCGTGTTCCGAGCCCCGCGGCGGGGAAGACAGCCTTGCGGATCGTGTCGGTCATCTCTGCGATCGTATCGTAGCCAGTTGGTAGTCGGTAGCTGGTAGTTGGTAGCAAGAACAACAGCCACCGCCTACCACCTACCGCCTACCACCTACCAACTGGCACTGGCGGGATATAGGATCAGAAGCAGGATGCTCGATCCGACGTTCCTCAGAGACGACCTCACGGCCGTTCGCGGCGCACTGCAGAACCGTGGCATCGACTTGAGCGCCGAGCTCGACACGCTCGCGATGCTCGAGTCGGAGCGGCGCCGCATCATTCCGCAGATCGAGGGACTCAAGCGAGACCAGAACGCCGCCGGTGAGGAGGCTGGCCGCGCGAAGCGTGAAGGGCGCGACATCAGCGCCATTCAGGAGATGAGCCGCCAGCGGGCGCAGCGCATCAAGGAGATGAGCACGGAGCTCGAGGCCATCGAGGAGCGGCGGCATACGCATCTCCTCGTCATTCCCAATGTGCCGCATGCGACGGTTCCGGTAGGGAAGGGCGCCGCCGACAACATCGAAACCCGGCGCCACGGCACCCCGCGGGAGTTCACGTTCACGCCACAAGCGCACTGGGATCTCGGACCGGCGCTCGGCATCATCGATTTCGAGCGCGGCACCAAGATCGCAGGCGCCCGCTTCACCGCGCTCGTCGGACCAGGCGCACGGCTCGCGCGTGCGCTCATCAACTTCATGCTCGATCTGCACACCAAGGAGCACGGGTACACCGAGGTCGAGCCGCCGTTCATGGCCAACAGTGCGTCGCTCACCGGCACGGGCAACCTGCCGAAGTTCGAAGCGGATCTGTTCAGGATTGCGGGCGATTGGGACCTGTACCTGGTGCCGACGGCGGAGGTGCCGTTGACCAACATGCACCGCGGCGAAATTCTCGACGCCGGCAAGCTGCCGATCCGCTACACCGCGTACACGCCGTGCTTTCGCAGCGAAGCAGGATCGTACGGCGTGGACGTGCGCGGGCTGATTCGACAGCACCAGTTCGACAAGGTCGAGCTGGTGGTCTTCAGCACGCCCGCTGCCTCCTACGACGAGCTGGAGCGGCTGACCGGCAACGCGGAAGAGGTGCTCAAACGTCTCGAGCTGCCGTACCGGACAGTGCTGTTGTGCACGGGGGACATCGGGTTTGCCTCGGCGAAGACCTACGACATCGAAGCATGGCTTCCGAGCCAGAACGCCTACCGCGAGATCTCGTCCTGCAGCAATACGGAGGCGTTCCAGGCGCGTCGCGCCAGCATCAGGTTTCGTCCCGCAGGCGGAGGCAAGCCTGAGTTCGTCCACACGCTCAATGGATCGGGGCTGGCCGTGGGGCGGACGTTCATTGCCATCCTCGAGAACTTTCAGCAGCCCGACGGCTCGGTGGTGATTCCCGATGCGCTTCGGCCGTTCATGGACGGGCGGGCGGTCATCGCGAGCAAGTAGGCAATCGGTTCGGTCCGCGACTCGGGGGCGATCTACATCTACTGACACTTCGACAGAGCACAACTCTCAACGCAGGTGTCCCGGAACGGCACGCGCGCCACTAGGTCCCGTGTCCGGAAAGATCAAGTGGCCACGAAGGTACAAACCCAAGGCACTCAAGCATTTCGCTGGACCGGCCAGAGCGGAACGGGACGTGGCGCACCTCTTGCCCTCTTCGTGGTCGGGGCCGCAAGGCCGGGAGCACGAGGTTGCACGGGAGGGTTGGGGGCATGCTCAAAGAGAAATTCATGAGCGCCGCGAGTGCATGCGCGGTTGTCGCCGGCATCACGGCGCTCGATGACAGCGTTCATCAGTACGTGGCGAGCGTCCTCGGCGGCGACCCGCTGAGCAATCTCTCGCAGCTCGGTGGCGGGACGCTGCGCTTCGCGAACGTCATGCCGAATACCCTTGCGTTCTACGCCGCCGACCACATGCTGCTGGCATTTTTCGGCCTTGGCGCGCTCGTGCTCGTAGGCCTGATGCTCCGCACGTAGGCGCTGTGGCTTGAATGAGACCTTACGAGCTGAGCACCTCCGGCCGATAACCGCGACAGTTGTGTCATGCGCACGCTCGTCACGCTTGCGATTGCCGGCCTCCTGCTCCACGCGACCTGGCGCACCGGCTCCGCCTACAAGACGTATTACGAATTCCGAGACGAACTGCAGCAACTGGCCCGGTTCGCGGTGGACAAGTCCGAGGGGGAAGTGGAGAACCGCGTTCTGGACATCGCCGCACAGTTGGAGGTGCCTCTCCTGCGGAAGGACATCTCGGTGTGGCGCGAGAACGATCGCACCTTCATTGATGCTGCGTACGGCACGCAGATAGAAATCCTGCCCACCTATCAGTATCCCTGGGAATTCAACATCAGCGTCGAGGCGTGGTCGGCTGCCGCCCCCAAGGCCAGTGATTTCCTGGCGCCCCGATAGTGGCGGCGGCGACGCATGTCTCCGTGGCGGACTCGAATCCAAGCCACCGCCAGGCGCACGCTAGTGCAGTCCGAGCTGCATTTCTGCACGCAGAGTGCGCGGGGCACCAAAATGCGTGCCGCTGAACGGGTTCCCAAAATTCAGTGCATAGGCTCGATTCGTGAAATTCAGGATGCCGACTCGCACCGACACGTCGATCCGGCGTCCGCGGTGCAGAGTTTGCGAAACCGTTGCATCCAACACCGTCCGTGGACGGACGCGGCCGCCCGCAAAGTTGACGAGCTCGGCGCCCGGGCGCTCCGTCAGGGCTACGAAATCGTCTTCTTCGACCTCGAGTGGCGTGCCGCTTTCGAACCGTGCCGCCAGGGAAGCTGACAAACCGCGATTGAGTCTCTGGTACGTGACGCCGGCAGCGCCTACATGACGCTGGTCATGATCGGGTGTGAAGCGTGTGCCAGGGCCGTTGTCGAGGATGTTCTCTTCCAGAAAGAGTCCACCATTGATG
>JBOGIR010000484.1:0-23839 GCA_050742335.1 Vicinamibacterales bacterium
GTCCACCAGGGAGCAGATCGCGACCGAGTTGGCGAACCCTCTCACCGGCGCCTTCGCCCGGAGAAACACCCGGCGACTGGCACACGCCGGGCGGGCGTGGCAGAGGTAGTCTGTGATCGCCGTCCCCACGTCGACGGGCACGGGCATCTGCGCCACGCGTTTGCCTTTGCCCCGGACCGTGATCAGGCCCGCGTCCCAGTCGATGTCGTCCAGCGTCAACGCCACGACTTCGCCGGCGCGAAGCCCCAGACGCGCCAACAGGAGCAGGATGGCGTAGTTGCGTGTCCCGACGGCGGTGTCCCGCTCGCAGGCATCCAAGATCCGTTGGATCTGATCGGCGGGAAGAAACTTGGGCACGGTCGAAAGCGACCACGTGGCAATCGTCGGCACGCACGCCGCCAGGTCGGTGGCGATCAGCCCCCGCTGGAGCAGGTACCGAAGAAAGGAGCGAAGCGCGCTCACGACGAGCGTGGCGCGCTTCGTGGTAATGCGCTCAGCCTGGCGTCGGACGAAGTCGGCAATCTCGCGGGCCGCAATCCGAGGGAAGTCGAGGCGGCCCGTGGGAAAACACGCCGCGAGAAAGGTGGCGACGATTGGCGTGTAGTTGGTAATCGTCGCCTCCGCCAAACTGCGTTCGTGCCGGAGGTAGTGCTGATACTCCTGCACGACCACCTGGATCGCCGTCAGCGGCGGCGCACTGGGCTCCGCCTGGTCGCGTCGAAGCATGTCCAACACACGGGCGAGGGCGGCCGGGTCACCTCGGCGCAGCTTCCCGACGCGTCGTCTGGAACGGACGTATCGTTCCACCGTCGACGACGTGACCGCCACGGCAACCATGCGCTGGCGTTTCAACCACCGGTTGAAGTGCCCCAGCATACGGAGTTGCAACTGGCCCGACTGGGGCGCATACCCGTCGTCGTGCAAGCGTTGAGCGTAGGCCGTCAGGTAGGGACTCAACGGGCCACGCGTGAGGACGTCGAGCGTCCTCGGATTCGTACGGCGATTAAAGAAATGGTGAAGTGGGGTGTCCATGCCCCAGCGTCGCGCCGAGACAGGGGCCGTGGCTATGCCGAGTCCTCACGACAAGGACCCCTGGCAACACACGTGCGTCAGGAATCACGCGGCATAGTCCGGAACGCGGCATAGTGGTGAAGGTGCTGGACTTCGGGTTGGCGAAGGCACTGAGTGTGAAGACGGCAGGCAGCGATTTGTCGCAGTCACCGACGATGTCGGTGGCTGGGACTCGCGCGGGCGTGATTCTCGGGACAGCGGCCTACATGAGCCCGGAGCAGGCGCGGGGCAAGACGGTGGACAAGCGCAGCGACATTTGGGCGTTCGGCTGCGTGCTCTACGAGATGCTCACTGGCCGCACGGCGTTCGCCGGGGCGACCGTGTCCGACACGATCGCGACCATCCTGCAGCGCGAGCCCGATTGGACCGCGCTGCCAGCCACGCTGCCGTCAGGCGTGACCACGCTTCTGCATCGGTGCCTCGAGAAGGACGTGAGGCGCCGGAAGCGCGACATCGGCGACGCGCGGGCCGAGCTGGACGAGGCGATTGCGCGGCCTGTCGTGAGCGAGGTGCGACTCGATGCCTCGGGGCGCCCGACCAGACGGCACCTGTTGCCGTGGGCCGTGGCGCTGACCGCTGTGGCCACGGCAGTCGTTGGGTTCTGGCCGCGCGCAGCGCCGCCGGCGCCCTGGCAGAATCCTCTCGCGAACGCGACGTTCACCCCGTTCACCAATTTCAGCGGAACGGAGACGGACGCGGCAATCTCGCCTGACGGCCGGTTCGTCGCGTTCCTGGCCGACCGCGACGGCCAGTTCGGCATCTGGCTGAGCCAGGTGGGCACCGGGCGTTTCACTCCCCTCACGCCGCGTGACGTGTACGGACCGCTGGGGGCCTCGTCACGCAGCATTGGCTTCACCCCAGACGGCTCGGAGATCTGGATTTCAGGCACTCCAACAGGGAGACGGCTGCAGCTGCTGCCGCTGATTGGAGGCACGGCGAGGCCGTTTCTGGGTGACCGCGCCCAGAATGTGTCGTGGGCTCCCGACGGGAACCGTATTGTTTACAGCACCCCAGCGGACGGCGACCCTTTCTTCGTGGCAGACCGCGTTGGCGCAAACCCCACCCAGATTCACGTGAGCGTGCCCGGTCAGCACAACCACGGACCCATCTGGTCGCCCGATGGGCAATGGATCTATTTCGCCCACGGGTACCCTGGAACCGAGGAGATGGACGCGTGGCGTATTCGGTCCTCGGGAGGTGAGGCGGAGCGGCTCACGCAGAACAGCACGGCTGCGAGCTCGCTGACCCCGCTCGACGAGCGCACGTTGCTCTACGTGGCGCGCGCTGACGATGGGTCGGGGCCGTGGCTCTGGGCACTCGACGTGAACACGAAGGTCTCGCACCGGGTGAGTTCGGGGCTCGAGCAGTACACGTCGATCGCGGCCAGTGCCGACGGCCGGCGCCTCGTCGCGTCAGTTGCCAGTCCGCGCGCCGGCTTGTGGAGCGTCCCGATTCTCGATCGACTCGTCGTGGCTGGTGAGGTGCAGCCGTACCAGTTGCCGGCCGTGCGCGCCTTGGCACCACGCGTCAAGGGCACGTCGCTGTTCTACCTGTCGGCCCTGGGGACGGGCGACGGGCTGTGGCGCTTCAAGGACGGACAATCGCTGGAGATCTGGCGAGGCTCGCAGGGCGCGCTGCTGGAGCCACCGGCGGTCTCTCCGGATGGCCTCCGCGTGGTCGCCGCGCTCAGAAAGGGCGGGAAGCGGTACCTGATGGTCGTGGCAGCGGATGGCGCTGAATCACGAACCCTGGGAGAGTCGATCGACGTCCGTGGCACCGCCGACTGGTCACCCGATGGCGCCTGGGTGGTGACCGGCGGCATCGACGAGAAGGGGCCGGGCCTGTTCAAAATTCCCGTGGACGGCGGCGCGCCAGTGCGGCTGGCGTCGGGCCAGGCGTCTGATCCGGTCTGGTCGTTGGACGGCAACTTGATTCTCTATGCCGGGCCCAACGTTGCTGCGCAAGCCCCGCTCATGGGAGTGCGACCCGATGGTGCCGCTGTCGTGTTGCCGCCAACCCAGGTCTCCGCTGGAACCGCGCGCCATCGCTTTCTGCCCGATGGCAGCGGAGTCGTGTTCTTGCGGGGCGGCATCTACGGGCGCAGCTTCTGGCTGCTCCACCTGGCCTCGAAGGCCACACGCCAGCTCGCCGACCTCACCAGCGAGACGGACCTAGGCGACATCGGGGCCTTCGACGTCACCCCCGATGGGAAGCGAATCATCTTTGGCCGTTCGAGCGACAACTCCGATATCGTCCTGATCGACCTCCCTCCGCGCTGAACGGAATCCCAGTCGACGTGAACGGTTCGGGCGTAGAATGGCGCCTTCCTAACCTCCATGACGACCGACCGCTGGCGCACGCTCGAGCGGCTCTATCACGCGGCCCTCGAACGCCCCGCGGAGGAGCGCGCTCCGTCGTGGGCGGCCACGACGCCGACGCTGCTGATCAAGGACGGGTATTTCACGAGCCCGGGTGGCTTTTTCGGCCGCACGTACGACATCTCACCCGACGGCCAGCGGTTCTTGATGATCAAACCAGCCGGCGGCTCGGGGCAGACCGCCGCCACCCTCGTCGTCGTCCAGCACTTCGACGAGGAGCTGAAGCGCCTCGTGCCGACGAACTAGGATCGCGCTCATCATCGGCGAGGCGTGCCGTTCGAGGTTTTGATACACCCCGTGGGAATTTACCTTCATGCGCGAGCAGACTGACAACCCAGGCGTGCGGATTCCGCCGCCGCTCATCTATGCTGCAGCCGTCGTCGGCGGCTGGCTGCTGGATCGTTGGTGGAGCCTGCCGATTGGTAGGGACTCAGTTCGCTCCCTGATCGCGTGGCTTCTGTTCGCGGGCTTCGTGTTGCTAATGGGCACTGCTATTGGATCGTTCAGGCGAAAGCGCACGAGCTTTCTGCCATTCCGTCCGGCAACCACGTTGGTCATCGCTGGACCTTATCGCTACACCCGGAATCCGATGTACCTCGGCGCAGCGATGCTGGTGGTGGCACTCGGATTCTGGCTGAACACCTGGTGGCCGATTCTTTTGCTCATCCCGACACTGGTGATCATCCAGCGTTACGTGATTGGCCGCGAGGAGAGCTACATGCGTCGGCGCTTCGGCGCCGAATACGACGCCTACACCCGGCAAGTTCGCCGCTGGATTTAGTCAAGCTCCTGGCTTACCTGCCGCCAAGCCCTCGTGCCACCCCATTGCCACGCTGCCACCCTACAGGGTGGTGGCAGCGGCGGCAGTCGGTAGGGCTCACTGCATTGGCAGCTCAATGGCAGCCCGTTGGCAGTGGCAGTTTCAGCAATGCGCGCAGGAGCGAGTCTGACTGTTCCGACAGCTCCGTGTTCCTGGGAGGTACGTGATGTCTAGTCTCCCGGTTGTTTGCACGCTCACACCAGAGACGCGACGGACGCGTCAGGCGGCCCTCTGGCCTGGGCTAATGCGACGGACCTGCACGTACGAAGAAACGCCCGATGGCTGCCGCCTTGGTTTTGCGGCCTCCCCGGAGATTCTCAACTCGATTGCGCTGGTGATCGACGCCGAGCGCCAGTGTTGCCGGTTCCTTCGATTCGGAATCACCGTCGAGCCAGATGGTGGTCCCATTTGGCTCGCCCTTACAGGACCACCGGGCACCCGAGAATTTCTGCGGGCGCTCATGGAGGAGTAGGCGGCTGTCCCAACAAACATCTGTTGGACTAATTAGTCGAGGGCCGCCGCAACGGCCTGCCAGAATGCCGATGGCTCGCCCGAGATCCAGCCGGCCGGCGTCCCTGCTCACCAGAGTTCCCAGATTGCCCCCCGCCATCAGCCGCATGCTCATCCACGGGACGCCGCCCTCGATGCCGCGGCAGAGAGCGGCACGATGTGAGGATGCTCCAGCCCGGCCACGACGCGCGCTTCCTGCTGAAAGCGCCTGGCGAACGTCTCGTCGTGGAGACAGTCGACCTGTAACCTTTCCCCCTGCTCGTTGTAGTGCACTACGAGGGAGAACGGCTATGTGGACAGGTCCTGTGGAGAGTTCTCGCCTGACAGCCAGCTTCCGCGCCGCCTTCTGCGCGACCGCCGCTTGTGCAGGGGCCGCGGTCGTCACCGCGACGGAGCCGAGGGCGAGCACGCTCGAAGCGTTTGAACGCTATGTGGACGCCACCGAAGCACGCATGGAGACCGAGCGCGACAGGGCGACTCCGTTTCTCTGGGTAGACCGTCTGCACGCCGACACACGCGAGCAGGTCTACGCTCGACTTCAACCAATCGTCAACGATATTCCGAAGCGCGTGTTCACCTTCATGCTGGAGGCGACTCGCAGGCACTTGACGTCGTGATCTCGTGTCGCCGGGAGCAGAGGGAGCCATGTTCGGGCCGTACGTCCACCGGATCGATCCGATACTACTCGACGTCGCCGGCGTGCACCTCTGGTGGTACGGGCTCGGCTTTGCCCTCGGGCTCCTGCAGCTCCACCTCTTCCTGAGACGCGGTCGTGGATGCCTGTGCATGTCGCTCCGCGAAGTCTGGAGCCTGAGCCTGTTCATGGCCGTCGGCGTCCTCGTCGGCGGCCGCGCCGTCGAGATCGCCTTCGACGAATGGCCGTTCTACGGTCGTCATCTCGGGTTGATTCCCGCGTACTGGCTTGGGGCATGGCCACCCATGGGCTGTTACTCGGGGGAGCGGCCGGCGCAGGCCTCTTCGCAGTCCTGTACCGAAA
Organism: Vicinamibacterales bacterium; assembly: GCA_050742335.1. GTDB lineage: Bacteria > Acidobacteriota > Vicinamibacteria > Vicinamibacterales > UBA2999 > DATCJA01. The sequence continues at coordinate 5,777 of JBOGIR010000484.1, forward strand.
GCCGTTCCTGCTCCTGGCCGACGCCCTGGTCATTCCCGGCGCGTTCCTCATGGGGATCGGGAGAGTCGGCAACTTCATCGACGGCCAGATCGTCGGGGCCTTGACGGACGCCTGGTGGGCGGTCAAGTTCCCGGACGCAGACGGGTTTCGCCACCCGGTGGTGCTCTACGACGGGGCGAAAAACCTCCTGCTGCTAGCGTACTTGATGCGCGTACGGCGGGTGAACACGACGCCCGGCGCGACCGCCGCCCGCTTCGTGTTCTGGTACGCGTTCCCTCGGTTCTTCATCGATCTGTTCAGGGACTATCCGACGCACCGGCTCGCCCTCGGCACCGGTCAGACGCTCAACATCGTGATGGCCCTGGTTGGCGCCGTGTTGTTGTACCGCTCGCGCTTGCGGAGGCTGGGCCGTCTCGAGAGTTGCCTCGTCGCCGCCGCATCACGCGGTCGCTCGCTCGATGCGGCGCCGCTGGCGTCCCAGCGCATCGCCTTCGTGTCGCTGCTGGCGTTCTGCCTGACGATTCCGAGCAACTGGACACAGGACATCCCGTCCAGGTACGGCAGGCGACACGTGGGGCTGGAGCACTCCTGGCTGTACCCCATGATCGATACCGCGCCACCACCGGCGCCTGCGCACGTCGTCGGAATCAGCACGAGTGAATCCGGATGTGATGCTGGGAAAGCCGGTGATCCGTGGGACACGCATCCCGGTCGAGCTGATCCTGCGGAAACTGAGCGAAGGAGCTTCCGAGGCGGATCTCATGGGCGCCTACCCCCGCCTCACGCGCGAGGACATCCAGGCGGCGATGCCGTACGCGGCCGACACGCTCGCCCACGAGGAAGTCGTTTTCATCGGCAAAGGCGCCGCGGATACTCGAGATTAGCCGGTGCGGTTTCTCGCTGACGAGAGCTGCGACTTCGCTGTTGTCACTGCGCCTTCGCTCAGGCGTGCCGACGAGCGCGTGAGCTTCGGCTGGCAAGCGCAGCTGGAAGCGCCGCGACTCGCTTCGCTCGTCGCAAAGACAGGGCTCAAGACCCGCTGAGCGTGTCCGCGAGACGCAGCTTGATGAACGCCTGACGCGTGACGCCGATCCGCCGGGCCTCCCGGTCGATGGCCTTCAGCAAGTCGACCGGGAAGTCCACGTTCACGCGTTGAATCTCCCGTCCGGGACGGCGTGGATGCTCCCAATCGAGATAGGGCGTCATCTCGACGCCGGAATCATGGAGCGCATCCAGTTCTTCAGCCGGTGCGTACTTCGGAGCGGTCTTCGAGATATTGCGCTTCTTCCTCCTTGCGTGCGCGGCGGACCGAGATGATGCGGATGTCCTCATGGCGATACGTCACAAATGCAGACCAGGTGGTCTGCTGAACTCGTCCGATGACTTGGGAGCGTGCCTCGGTCGTCGAGCGCGCCGCGATTTCGAGTCGGTCCGCGTCTTGCCAAATCGCCTGAGCCTCCACGAAATCGATCCCGTGCTTGGCCTTGTTCGCCGCCGATTTCGCGGGATCGAACTCGAAGGCCATCAGGTATAGAAAGTATACTCCCCGAGCCAGCCGTGGAGTAGAATCCGCCGCAGATGGCCATCGGTCTCGGCAGCCGCGTCGGCCGCTACGAGGTCGCCGCCCAGATCGGCAGAGGCTACGAGGTCACAGTCCTCCTCGGCGCTGGGGGCATGGGCCTTGGTCCATTTGGTGATTGATGATGTGAGATTTGAGGATCTCGGAACGCGCCTTCCGCGGTCCGAGACTCGGGCGCGCTGACGTGCCTCGGTGGTACGTGCGCGTGTCAATCGTTGGCGGCGGCGGAAGCGCGCCACGCGTGCGGGATCGTGGGTGAGGCTTCTGGAGATGACTTTGAGAGCGATGTCCCGTCCGCGGCTGACGAGCAAGCTACCGCTGCCCGTACGTCTTGCCGACACTCTCGATCGTCTGATCGGGCTCTGGTTCCATGATCGAAACCGAGGATGTGCGGCCGTCAGGTGGTCGACGTCGCGGTACTCGAACGCCCGCGTAGGGCTCGGCTGGCGGACTTGGACGCGAGGGACGTCGTCCCAGTAGCCGCGCGACAACCGCTTTCAGCATTCGGAACATCAATCATCTCTAGCGGGTGTCTGATCACCCGCAGCCGACGCGTATCCGTCACACGCAACGAGCACGAACGAGGCGCCTTTCGAGGATTCAATCACTTTGGCATGAGCGCAAGACGCGCAGAGTCCCTGCGTTGCCTTCACGCCGCGGTCCATCTCTGCTTCATCAACGCCGCCCTGAGCGTCCGCCTCCTCGCGCGCGACCCGGCTGACACGTGAGTATCGTCCACCTGAATGGGCGTTTCAATTCTTCCGGGCGAGGCCTGCACCCACAGGTTGCGAGAGAATGACGGAGCTCCATCCGAAAAGGGTGTCTTCCCGCTTTCGGGGCAACGAACATGCTTCCTCGCGTACTCCTCCTATCCGCCGTCGTCATCTGGGGCTGGACCTTCGTCGCCACGAAGATCCTGGTGGCGGAGCTCTGCCCGGTCGAGATCTTCGCCCTGCGTCTCGCGATCGGACTTCCCTTCCTAGGCGGCGTCCTGCTCGTGACGCGCGTGCCGCTGCGGTTCGCGCGCGCCGACGCCCGGCCCCTTTTTCTGGGCGGCGCGATCTTCACGCTACACTTCCTGCTGCAAATCGCGGGGCTCGTCACCACCTCGGCGACCAACACCGGGTGGATCATCTCCGTGTCGCCGCTCGCCCTCGCCGTCCTCTCGTTCCTCTTCCTGCGCGAGCGGATCGGGTGGGGTGGCGTCGCGGGCATCGCCGTTGCGACCACGGGCATTTTGCTTCTCGTCTCGCGCGGACGCCTCACCGACCTGGGATGGCTGCAGAGCACCGGCGACTGGCTGGTTCTCGCGTCGGCGCACACCTGGGCCTTCTACACGGTGGTGACGCGTGATCTCGTCCGCCGGCGCCACCCACTGGCGGTCACCTTCGGCATCCTGCTGATCGCCGCCGCGTTCACCACGATCCTCTTCGCCGCCTCGGCGGACCTCGCGAACGTGCGCTCGCTCTCGCCGCGCGGCATCGCCGCGCTTCTCTACCTGGCGATCCCCGGTCTCGCGCTCGGGCAGTGGTTCTGGCAGGAGGGGGTGGCGAGGCTGGGCGCGACGCGCGCGGGCCTCTACCTCTACCTCGAACCGCTCGCCACCGTGGCGCTGGCGGTGCCGCTCCTGGACGAGCCGTTCGGTCCATTCATCGCGCTCGGCGGCGGACTGGTGCTCGCGGGGGTGTACATGGGGCAGCGCGAGCGGCGCGCGTGACGCGCATCCGCTTGGCCACATCAATGATGGAGATGGGAATGTTCGTATCGGACGTGTGGTGCCGGGTAACGCGCGCCGAAGGTCCGCCAGTCCGTTAGAGTTAGAGCCTTGCCCGTTCAGGGGCCGTGCAACGCACCGGATGGCTGCCTGACGGTCCCTCTACGCTGCGGCGTTAGTCGGGAGTGAACGTGTTCCTAGGGTCCAGACTCAATTGATTAAAGCCAGAATGCCACGGCGGCAACGGCGGCGTCGCTGCCATCCGTGCGCCCCAGTCGTCCCGCGGCGCTGCGTGCGGCTCCTGTGGCATCAATGTGTTTGGCAGCTTTCGCAAGGCCTCGCAACGGCATGTTGTTGTAGATGCATTCGTACTCGCCTGCGCGTACAAGGAAGGTCTCGTGCCAGATGCCGATGTCGCCGTTCGAGCCGATTTCCTTGTTGAACTTCACCCAGTATGGGTAGTGGGTCTGGTCGCGGTTGCGAGAATACGCGGTCAGGTGTTCAAACGATCGCCAGTACTGCACATTCGTCGTGAGGCCCAGGGGCTCCCATCCGAGAAAGCCGCTCTTGGGATCCGCAGCGACCTCCGCAAGCATCTTCGACATGGTGGACAAGAACCAAAGATATCTGGGCAGCTTCCACCAGCGGTTGAAACGTGCGCCGATAATAAAGACGACGAAGTCACCCTCGATTGACGCAGCTATGCGGCGATTGACCGTGACCATCGGCGAGATTGTACCGCAGGGGCTCAACTCCTGCCTGGTCGCCAAGGGACTTTCTAACTGCGTCCGAATGGCTCGGAAGCCGCTTCGGCGTTACACAGGACCGACGCAACTGCCGCGTGCTACGATTCTTTCTGTTTGTGATTCGTGTCGCGTTAGACACCGTCCTCACGTCCGCCAGAATCCTCCAAGATCTTGATCCGCCCGAAGAACAGGCGGCCTTAAATGAGATCGAGCGGCTACACGAACAAGGTCTCATTAAGCGCGTGACAACCGAAATCTCGCGGATCGAAGAACGGCGCATTTCTACCGTGGACCGGCGGGAAAGGGTGCAGGCCGGATGGGATGACGTGTCCGTTGTCCAACCGTCGCCAGTGTTGCTGGGCTTCTCGAATCTGGACTACGGACCTCGGGGGTTCATCGCCAATCCGATAATGAGCGACATCGACGAAAACGTTGTTAAGGAACTGGTAAAGATAGGGCTCGGTACCAACGACGCACGCGCAATAGCATATGCCGCTGGCGAGAACGCGAAATGCGATTACTTCGCCACCCACGATCTCAAAGACTTGAACCAACACAAAATTGCAATAGAGACGTTGCTACCCCAGCTCCGAATTGTGAAGCCCACAGAGTTCATATCGGAGTGGAATGCACGACGGTCACACCTTCCAGGCAGCTGAGGATTTCGAGAGCTTCCCAGGAGAAGGCACCAAACTGTGTTGCCAGGCGTGTTTTGAACGGTTGTCCTCCGTATAGTCCCAGTGGCGACTGATACGGCTTTGGAAACGGTTGCTACTGCGGCGTCTTGCGGGAGTTAACGTCAGGCATCAGCCGCAGCGCGGCCAGTGTCCTCAGCGCGCTGTCGGCATGCCATGTTAGGCTGTCTCTTCCACCAGATGCACGTCAAAGGTTCGCGCGTAGTCCTGACAGCCGAGAGCTTTCGCAAGCGAAACCGAGGCACGGTTGGCGACAAGCGTTTGGTACAAGACCACATGCCCGTGCGAAAACGCGTCGGCCATGGCGGCACTCACCACCGTCTTGCCGTACCCGCGGTTGCGATACGCGGGATGGGTCAGCACACCAATACTGGCCGCGTCGTGGGCCAACATCCCGTAGTGAGCAAGAGCGACCAACTCGTCGCCCAGAAAGTGTCCGAAGAGTGCCGAATCAGTTCGGTCGATTCCGCTGTGCTCCCATTCTGTCGGTTCGCAGGCCTTCGCGAACCTTTGCACGACCTCGCCCCAGACCGGCGTTAGCGTCGACTCCGGCCGCTCGGATTCAGAAGCTGTCGCGAGTCGCTGCACGACATGGCGGTGTTCGTTGCTCAGCATTCGTACTGACTCCGATGGCATGGGTGTGAAGTCTTCCCGTTCCGCGTAGCCCTGGTACAAAGGGCCAGCGAAACGGTGGATGCGGCGTCCGAATAGCAGTTGGAGACTCTTCTCGTTCAGTGATGAGAAAGGACCCGATTCGCGGACGCGCTCGCGTGTCGCCTCGACAAAGGCTGGTCCTACGGACACCACACAAAGGGGACCTCTGACAAACACGAAAGCCAAGCAGTCGTGCCACCGGCGTGCATGAGGGACGACTCGGACGCCCACTTGATCGAGCATGTGTTGCTCCAAGCCGAATCGTTCGCTCCAGTACCGGTCGACGCGTCGTGGAACCATTTCGTCGTCGTCGCTATCAGCCTGACTAACGGCCGGCCGATAACCCGCGCCGAGCGCAGCGAGGGTACCGCTGCAGAGCGCGCCAGCGACCGCAGCGGCGACGGGTTCATCGGCTTGTTCGACCGCCGGCTTTCACGGTTGGAAAAGCGTCAAAGCACGCCGGATCTTTCCTTCGCGGTTCAGTTCCATGACCTCGATGGCTTTTCTCCCCTTGGCCTGGAAATGAACGTGGAAATGAACGAGTAGGCTGTCCACTCCCACGTAAACCTCCAGGAGTTCGAACCTGAGGTCCCCCGGAAAGGCTGCCAGCCCCTTTCTAAAATACTCCCGCAGGTTCTGTTTTCCTGAGACGATCCCGGAGGCTTCTCCTAGAAGCTTGACGACAAAGGGCGACTGGAATTCAACATCCTCACTGTAGTGAGAAACGACAGCCTCGACATCACGTTGGTTCCAAGCCTGAATCCACTCTTTCGCGAAAACCTCGGTTCGTTGAACGTCCATCGGTTCCTCCGGTAGAAAAAAGCCGGTTTGGCTTTCGAACGGGAATCCTTAGGCTCCCTTCTCTAGCCTGTCGGTCGAACTACTTTTGGAGTAGACCGGCGAGCGTCTCCGCAGCCAACGGCGACTGCTCTGCCGCCATGTCGCCTGTGGCAACTCCAACACTGGCGGGATGATAGCATCGGGCGCCATACGATCCGCCCGTTGGTTAGCTGCGAGCGGTGTGGTTGGCTCCGGCCGGCTGCAGCCAACGTCATCACGTCGAGGTCTGTTCTTGAGCGTAACCGCCAGTCCGTCAGGCCGTTACGTGCCGCGACTGCGGAAATGGAGGGCGTGATTAGCTGCGAGTCCTTGCAGCTATCGCGTCTTCACCAGCGCAACACTTGAGGGTTACTAATGAGAAGTCGCGAAGGGTTTATCTATCCGGCGGAAGACCATCGAAGCGAAGGCAGAGCGACAATGCTTCAGCGCCGGCGTTACGCTATCTTATTCAACGGGGAGAAACGCCATGATCCGCTATCTGGTTGCGTTCGCGGTCCTTTGCTTCGCCACGGCGGCGTCCGCGCAAACCCCGGACACCGTGTTCATCGAGAAGCTCACCTGGGAGGAAGTCCGCGATGCGATCGCGGCTGGGAAGACCACCATCATCGTTCCGACAGGCGGCACCGAGCAGAACGGTCCTCACATGGCGCTCGGCAAGCACAATGTGCGCATTGCTGCCAACGCCGACAATATCGCACGCCGTCTCGGCAACGCGCTGGTCGCGCCGGTCGTCGCCTACACGCCCGAGGGCGGCATCGATCCGCCCACCGGCCATATGCGCTTTCCTGGCACCATCAGCATTCCCGATCCCGTCTTCCGCCAGGTGCTCGAATACATCGCGCGCAGTGTGAAGCAGCATGGCTTCCGCGACGTCGTTTTCATCGGCGACAGCGGCCCCAACCAAGCCGGACAAATTGCTGTCGCCGCGACGCTCAACGCGGAATGGGCCGGCGCAAACACGCGCGTCCACGCCATCCCCGGCTATTACCGCAGCGATCCCGAGGGCGATGCCGTGATCATGGTGGCACGCGGCATCAAGCGGGAGCAGATCGGTAACCACGCCGACCCCCGCGACACGTCGCAGATGATGGCCGTCGATCCGACTATGGTGCGCAATTCCAAGATCGTCGCCGCCGATGGCAAGAACGGCATCCAGGGCGACCCGCGCGGTTCGACGGCGGAGATCGGTCGCGCCCTCATCGACAAGAACATGGCGCGCACCGTCGACCTCATTCGTCAATCCATCGCGGCGCGATGAGCTGGCTCACGCCTATGTGAGGAATCGCGCGACACCGATGTGACATCTTCCCAGCGGGCTTTGTCTCGGGGTGTCCAGCGGTCCAGCGGAGTGGCGGCGCACGGGCGGGACGTGGTGCAGGGATCTCGGCCGGCAGACCACGGGGCCGGAGGATCCGGTCGACCACGGCCGCCTCGTCGATCAGCGCCATCAAACGCAGCGGCCGCCACAGCGGGGACACGCAGGACGTCAAACCCGAACCTCCGTGCCATCAGCAACGCCCAGCACTCGCCGCGGGCGCGGCGCCGAGCCGTCTCCGCGTGCGGCGTTCGGCGGTTGAAGAGGCTCCCGCTGTCGGCGTGAGTTATCCGCTCATTGGCCGCTTGTTCTAGCGCGCCTGCTTGGGGGCTTCCCGGGGGCGCCGGACGCAAGCATCGGTAAATAGATCGCCGTTATCGCGAGAAATTCGTGTAGACGTTGCTTCGCGATGTTTTCGAGGGCCGGACGGCGGATTTCATCCACTCATCCCGGCGAGGCCGATTCACGGATTGGTCGCAACTATCGTCGCGAGCCCTTGGCTTCCACGCAGTTGTACGGCTTGACCGTCTCACCCGGCCGCCATACCCATGAGCGTTTCAGCTCGAGCGCCTCCGTAAATGTCGCAGGGTCAGTGACGGTCATCGTGTAATTGAGTCTCGTACCGTCGCTCGTTGGTGTGAACCGTTCCACGAGGGTGGACGACGGCCCCTGTGGGATGCCGCTCTGATCGAAGTACGGCCAATCGATGCGGCTGGTGGTCACGACAAGCGTGTTTCCTTCCCAACGCCCCTTCGATCGACCGAGCAGCGTCTTCGCCAGCGTATCGAAAGTCGCAGCAGGGGCCATGTTGATCGTTCGAAGGGTGTCGTACTCCTCGAGCTTCAGCAGAATCGTGTCGCCCTTCTTGATGAACTCAATTGGGTAGGGTTGCCCCATGATCGTCGGCATGCCTTTCGGCCGGCATCCCGGTGCCACACTGTCCGTGATGAGATTGAACGACGCACGGACCTTCTTCGCGGCGTCGGTCAGCGGATAATCTCTTCTCCACAACCCGCCTGGTTCGTCAATTTTCGAGCTCCACACGCGAAAGATGCCCGCCGTCTTGTTTACGGCGGTACCGCCCTCGAACCATGTCGACTGCGATCCAATGGCCGTTGTCTGCCACCGCGGCCTGATGTCGGGCCCGAGGACGATCTCGCGGCCGTTTGCGGCAAGGATGTTGCTCGCCCACATCCGATTCGGCGCGCGGCGTGAGGGTGCGCCGGCGACTTTGATCCTGTCGCCTACCTTCAGGTTCTCCGGCGTCGCATCCGTTCGCCGCAAGATACTCAGCGAGTTCGCTTCGATGTCCCACGTCAGCGTCGGCCCCCTCGGATCCGTCGTACGAACGGTGAAATGGACGTGGGGGTTCTGCCAGGCGATTTCGAGGAGCTCACCTTCGATTTCGATGGTCGTCCGGTCGTATTCCGAGCCGGAGTGATGCGCGCGGATGACAGCTGGCAACACGCACCACAGAATCAGGAGGGCCACGGAGCGAGTCCTTTTCATGGCCGTTCTCTCCTTTGACACGAGCATTATCGCCGAAGCCCTCGATCCGGTGCAGGGCCATACGCCGGCCTCTGAAGGCTCCGACATCGACACGCCGGTCAAGAGTCAGATCGGCGTTACACGTTGCCTAATCGGCCTATGCCCCAGGTTAAGGCTGCGACCGTCCGATAACTCGGCCGATTCACATCGCCGCCGGTTAGTGGAGCTGGGGCGCCGTGGCTATCACTACTTATGCGCGGCGACCTCGGTGACCACGTTCCACACGTACTGGACAAAAGGATAGAGCGAGGACTCAGCCAGTCGCTCAACGTCACCGTGCGCGGGATAGTTCAGCGCGTCCGATTCCGTAGACGCGGGGCCGATGCCGTAGGACTGGATGCCTTTGGCGCGGAGTTGGGCCTGGTCGCTGGCGCCTGCGGACATCGATGGCAGCACCGTGGCGCCGGGATAAATGGTCTTGGCTACCCGTTCCATGACGCGGTACATCTCCGTGTCAAGCTTGGATGCGGGTGATGGGGGACGGGCTTGCGGAAGCGGTACGATCTTCACTGCCGGGTCCGCGATCACCTTTGCCATTTCCGCGTAGAACGTGTCGATGTTTTCATCCGGCAGCGCTCGGATGTCCAGTGTAGCTTCCGCTTCTGAGGGAATCACGTTTGCTCCCACACCCGCCCTAAGCATGGTTGGGACGACCGAGGTGCGCAGCATGGAATATTCCCCGGGCGAATGTTCCCGCAGGAACCTCTGAGCGTTGGCCGTGGATGTGGAATCGAGCAGCGCCTTGTAGATCGCGGCCCGCTCCGGCGAACTGATGTTGGCGAGGGTTTCAAAGTATGTGCGTGTCGTGTCATTCAGCCGCATGGGCGTCTCCCATCGGCCGACCCTTTCGACGGCTGCACCCAGATGAATCAGCGCGTTGTCCATCCGCGGAGCGGAGCCATGACCCGCAGTGCCATTGGCCACCAACCGCACCCGCGCAGGCAGCTTTTCAGCAGTACCGATGTTGACCCGAGTCACATGTGCGCCCTCGATGGTTGCGCCGCCGCCTTCGGTCATGGCAAATTCGGCGTCAATCTCGGCGAAGTGCTCGCGCACCATGAAGTTGATGCCGACCCCAGTGACATCGGCTTCTTCACCCGATTCGGCGAGGAAGATCACATCGCGATCCAGTTGAACGCCCAAGCGCTTCAACATCAGCATGGTGATGAGATTGGCGGCCAGTACCGGCTTGTCATCCTTGCTACCGCGTCCCCAGATGTAGCCGTCCTTCATGACCGCGCCGAACGGATCCACGGGCCACTTGTCCCGCTGCACACCGACCACGTCGGTATGGGCCAGAATCAGCAGGGGCCGCTTGGACCCGTTACCCTTGAGGCGCGCGACCAGATTGGCACGGTCTGGATCCAGGGCGAAGGTTCTGGTGGGGATGCCTTCGCGCTCCAGAGCCTTCTTCAAGTAGTCGACCGCCAGCGTCTCGCGGCCAGCCGTGGTGTCGATCTGCACCAAGGCCCGGTAGTGCTCTAGGATTTCGGGGAAGAGCTTGTCCCAATCGATGGCCCTGCCCGCGGCCGGCGCTTGCGCGCGCGGCGAGGAGAGGGCAACAACTGCGAGCGCGAGCGCAAGAACACGCTTCATGCAAAGCTCCCTTGGCCGAGGTGCCGGGCCACGCGAATCCGGAAGAACCTTTTTGATTCTTGGGACCGATGTTAGCGCAAGTTCACTCCGAGAACTCCTAGTGCGCATGAGTCGTCGCCTACCGCTAACCGACCCACCAGCCGGCGGATCGGAACCCAGATCGGTGTTTACGCCGAGTAACGAACACGCGATGAGCGGCGCCGCTTCTGGCGTCAGTCTCGGTGCTGCCGGCTCCGGCGCGCTGCTACGCAGTGGTATCGTCACGCACCATCCGGTCGGTCTTCCCCGGCTGATCGCATGCGCCGAAGCTTCTCAACAAGACGTTGGGTCACCGTGCTCCGCTCCGGCGAGAACTGATTGACGCAGGCGCGGAGGTACGGGCGCAACTGCCGCCTCGCATATCCCACATAGCCGACCTGGCGGATCTCGCTCAACGTCTGCCGGTAGTGATCGAGCAGCGCCGCCGCGAAGATCTGGCCGGCGCGTGTCGCCCCGACTCGTGCGGACGCGGAGATCCAGCGCACGCCATCCGGAAGCGCGCGCGCCGCTGAGAGCGCCATCACGGAGGACGTTTCAAAGACCGACCTGTCCTGCCGCTCGGATTCTCCCTTGAGCTGCGCCCACACATGGCGGATCGTGTCCCGTGAAGGCAGATCGGCCGGCTGCAGGCGTCCCGCGTGTTCCCGAATGGACTCCCATTCCCGGCGCAGTCCCGCTACATCGAGCGGCGGCGTGTTCATCGTGGCAGCCAGCTGAGACGAGGTCCGTTCCAGGCCGTCCAGCATCTGATCGACACTGGTGAACTGTGTATCCTTTTCGAGCAGCCCCTGCGCCTTGAGTGCCTCGGCAATCTCCGGAATCAGATGCCGACCCAGGCCGCAGAGGTCGGCGAGCGCCGCGAGGATCCACACGGGCGATGCGCGAAACGCGACGATGCCAAGCAGTTCGATCGCGTTGCCCGCAGTCCGCCTTGCGAGGAAGTCGTCTGGCAACCTTCTTTCGGCGCTATACACGCCCTCGACGCCGCCAACTTGCTCGATCACGTACCGGAGCGTGGCGTCTACGAGGTTTTGATATAACTGGCTGCGACGGAGGCCTTCCGGGAGGGCGACCTCCCCCAGTTCCCGCGCCACGCCAGCGCCCAGCCCCAACACGGACCGGAGGAGTCGCTCCGGGAAAGAAAGCAGATAATCCCTGGCGGTCATTCCCCTGCCATCCGGTTCACTGCTCGCTGACCATCGTCAACCAGCTGGGACAACGCACGGCGGCCACCCGTGTATGGTCTTGCGGGCGGTGCATGATCGCGTCCATGGTTGTATGGGTAGACGCGCCATCTTACGGCTGGTGGCCACGCGATGTCGACGTGCCGACCCGCTCACAACTCGAATCAACGCGCCTCCCAGCCGCAGTGAACCTTCTTGCGGGATGAAGATGAAAGACATCCGAACGGGCGGTTTTCGTGGCGGCCGTTGACGAGATCCGCCGGTATGAGCGCGATCGCCGACTGGACCCGGGTTTGCCAGGAGGGCGCGGTGGCTGCGAACCGTCAGCGGGAGACTTCCCCACTCGTGGCCATGACCCGACCGGTCTCGGCCCCCTGAAGGCCGCCACCGGTCGGGCATCCCACCCGCACCCGCAAGATCCGTCGACCCTGGAGTGGCTCCTGTGCCGGTGTAGCCTGCATCACTGGACAGCCGTGCCGGATCACGACGTGCGCGTGTCAGTCGTTGGCGGGCTTGTTCTGATTGCCCGCTCCGTGCCGCAACCCACAGCGCAGGCAGTCGGTGGGAGGAAGACTGTTGTCGACGCGGTGCTGCACCGGCGGGATGGTCTTCACGTACGCGAAGATCGCCTCGAGATCCTCATCAGTCACGTTGCGATACATCTTCCACGGCATGTAGTCGTGGAGCTTTCGCGATCGCACCATCCCCGTGCGCATCATCTCGAGAAACAGCTCTTCCGTGTAGTACGGAATGCCGCTCGGGGCTGAGGTGATGTTCGCGCTGGCGACTTCCCCTAACGGGCTCGTCAGCACGAAGCCGCCACCGAACTCCATGCCGGGAATCGCCTGTCCCTGGGCGTCGGCCGGTGTGTGGCAGTCACGACACACGCCGATGCGTACCAGGTAGTCGCCGTACTTGACCTGGTCGCTTTTGTCCGGCGGCGGGACCGGGTCGGTCACAGGTTCGGGCACCGCGTTGATGAACCGGTTCACCGGGAATGGAATCGCCGACGGTGGCACCTGTTTGCGGATTGGCGGCAGCGAACGGAGGTACACGACGATCGACGCGAGGTCTTCATCCGCCATGTATCTGTACTGGTGGTACGGCATCAACGGAAAGAGCGCACGGCCGTCGTTCCCGATGCCTTCGCGGATCGCGCGCGCGAGCATGTCGTCGGTCCATCTGCCCGCGCCGGTCTCGGCGTCGGGTGTGATGTTGGGAACCGTCAGAAAGGGCAGGCCTTCCTCAGCCCACGATCGACCGCTCCCTTCCGTACCGGGCTTGACCGTGAAACCGGCCCAGTCAATCTCGGAATGGCAGAACACGCAACCGCTGACCGAGGTTGCCAGATAGCGGCCGCGTTCGAGGCGTTGCGGCGTCGATTCGAACGCGCGGTCGGTGAGCGGCCGTGCCCTAGGGCCGATAATGGGCCGAATGCCGACAATCGCCGGCAACACCGCGAGGACGACAACGACTAGCGCGACAGCAGACAGACCGAGTCTCTTCACCCACCGCATCCAGGGGCCTCCGTGTAGAAGGGAATCGCGTCCCGGCTCGGGACGACCCACTATACATGGAGATCAGCGCGATCGAACCGGCGCACCACCCTGGATGATTCGCTTCTCGACACCCATCATCCCGCCCTTCTCGATGGTGAAGTCCGACGGCACCTGGAACAACTCGGACGGCGGTTCGGTCCGAACGATATGCTCAAGGCGATACGTGGTCTCGCCAAATCTGGGGTCGGACCGGCGCGACAGAATCACCGTCTGCAGTTCCGGCGAGTGCCAACGCTCGCTCACCATGTCGATTGGCGCCACGTTTCCTATTGCGCCCGCAGGTATGGTGACCGTCGTCCTGGTGCCCTCAGCCTTGACTCCTTCGATGTCACGGGTGCCGAGCGATTCGGTTCGCGTGTCCTGTACGTCCGCCGATCGTCCAGGAGCAAAGCTGCGCACGGGACCTTCGATTCTCTTCGTAAACATCATCGGCGACTGAATCGCGACTTTTCGAGCAGCATCCAGTTTGTAGTGCACTTTGGCGACGGGATCGTTGATGGTGACGATCTGCACATCTCCCTGCGGAAGGATCGGCCCGATGGCGGCCAGCCGATACTCGCGGCGCACGCGTCCTTCCCCGTCGCGCGCGACGGCGCTCATCGAGCGCCGCTCGATGCGGTTGCCGTCGGCAAGCTGCTGCAGAATCTCGGTGGTCATCTCCGCCGAATACGGAGCGCCCGTTACAGGCTCCCCGACGTCGAATGGTTCGACGGCCATCACGTCGACCGGCAGCTCGAAATGAAATGGCACGCCGGCCACCACACCGGCGCCAACTTGCCCGGACGCCGGATCCAGCGGGCCGGAACGGAAGACGATGACGTCTCGCTCTTGCCCGGCGGCACCCGCGACACCCGACAGCGCGACAACCAACATGATGACGGATACACGCGTTCTCATCGCTCTCCCCCTGCTTCCATCTGTTCGCCTACCAACGCAGCGTGTCGGATCGATTGCGCCACGCCGTCGGCGCCGACCAGCATCTCGACTTCCACCAAGCTGTCGGCGTCTGGATTGACGAGTGGCACGCCAAGAGTAGCCAGCGCCATTCTGGACATGCGGACTCGAACGACGTGCAGCGTCGTCGGATCGACAAGCGGTTCCGGGATGATGACGTAGCCAGCATCTGCAATCGGTCGAGGCCGACGAGGAACCGCAATCGGACGCGCCAGTGGTGTCGCGATGACAGTCTCGGTCGATGATGCCGGCGACACATCCGTGACCGTTGAGGCTTCAACAGGGACGGCGCCGTCGACCGGTGACGCCTCGGGCTCGGAGGTGGTTACCGAACCGCGCTGAAGCACCGCGACGCCAAGCAGGGCGGCAGCCGCGGCCGGCACCAGCGCCCAGACGTGCCTCCTGCCCCGCCCGTGTATCGGTCTCTGGCGCATCTGGCGGACCTGCTGTTCGTCCCACTGACGCAGAACGGCGGTCTGCACGTGCACCGGCGCCCTGAGGCTGGCATCGGCGGCAGCGAGCGCGTCGAGAACCTCATCAACCCGCGCGTCGGATTCGTCACTCATACAACACACCTCGCGGCGCGATGAGGAACGGCATCGGGCCGCTCTTCTGCCTCGCGCATGCGGTTTGCGATTGCCTGGCGGCCCCTGTTGAGGCGCGACCGCACGGTTCCGATGGGCGTCCCCAAAATCGCCGCCACTTCCGCGTAGGACAAGCCGTGAATGGCACACAGCACTACCACTTCCCGGTACCGCGACGGCAGATCGGCAATGATCTGGCGCAGACGACTCCGTTCCCGGGAACGCTCGAGCGAGCTTGCAGGGTCGTCGCGCACAGCCGGTTCGTGATCCTCGGTGATTTCGAGCCGCACGAAATGCCTGTCGCGCCGCAGGCGGCTGCGGGTCAGGTTCCGCGCCACCCCGTATAGGTACGTCGATATGCTCGACCGCTGCGGCTCGTAGCGGTGCAGATCCCGCAGAAGCACCGTGAACGTCTCCTGGGTAATGTCTTCGCCGATCGCCAGTGAGCCGCTCATCATGCGGGCAAAACGGTACACCACCGCATGATAGCGGCGGTAAATCTCGGCAAACGCCTCGCGCTCGCCGGCCTGTGCACGCCGGACGAGATCGTCATCCGGCGCGTCGTGCAGGGATTCTGACCGCGCTCCCATCTGGCAGTGATTGTCCGATGTCGGTGAAAAGTTCCCGGCCCCCGGCCCGCGTGGTCGCGACGACTACCGCGACAGCAGGTAGGTCATCTTCACGACGATCTGCTGGTTGCGCAGGTCCGGCCGGCCTGGCAGGTTCCCCTGCAGCCCGTCGTAGACGACGTAGAGATCGCTCCCGGGCTTGTAGATGAAGTTGTACCGGGCGCTGGTGCTCAGCTGACGCGTCGACGAGTTGTACTGCGAGAGCGACCGGATCGCCATGCGAGGCGAGATCGTGTAATCGACCCTCATGATCCCGAGGTTGACGACGAACGCACCCCACGGCAGGTCCACGTCGTTGCGCTGCAGGGTGAGCTCCGCAGACGCGCGGCTGGTGGCCCGCACTCCCACCGTCATGTCCATCTCGTGCCGCGTGCCCTCGTAGAAGGTCTGGGGCGAGTACGAGAAGCGTTCGTAGATGCGCCTGGCCGGATTGGTGTTGAACGTCAGGTTCCATTCGTAGAACCGGTACACCCCGGTGGGAATGGTGACGTTGCGCTGGATGACGAACGGCTCGTCCAGCACGTCGAGCCACCGGTTGAAGACGACGTTGAGATACGCGCCGTTCTGGAACCGCGTCCCGACCATGTGGTGGATGCGGCGGGTAATCAGGCGGTTCTGCTGGTCGGTGGTGTAGTCGATCTGGAGCATCGGCTCCATCACGCGAATCAAGCCGCCGGGGCGCGGATTCCGCTCCACGTGCAGGATCGTCTGCCGAATCCCGGTGCGCGGGACGAAGCCCGCTTCGGCATTGAAATGGTCTTCGATATCGGTGAACTCGCCGTACGTATTCCACCGGTTGTTGAGAAACCCGACGCGCGTGTACAACGCCTGTTGCTGGCCGGTCACGCCCGGCGTCGCGGTCTGCGCCAGGAACGAATGCACCGAGAAGCTCGGCGTCGGCGCAAACAGCGCGTCGGCCGCAAACGTGCGGTTGAAGCCCGGATCGTCGATCGCCTCCTTGTTGACGATCAAGCCGCCGAAGCGGGACCGGGCGCCCACATCCTTGCTGTAGCGGGTCACGAGAAAGTTCTCGCCGGGGCGGCCAAAGGCGTCGCCCGTCTGCAGTTGCATGACGGCGACGTTGTGCCCGCCGGCCTTCCCCGTCATCCGCGCGCCGCCCAGGATGGGAATCGGCTGACCGGAGGACGACAGCCCGATGCGGCGGCTGAAGAACAGGTCGGCGGCCCGCTGGTTGCCCTGGTTGCCGACGGTGAACTGTCCCGAGTTCTCGAGGAAGAAGTCGCGCTTCTCCGGGAAGAACAGTGGGAACCGGGTGAGGTTGACCTGCTGCTCGTCCACTTCCACCTGCGCGAAATCGGTGTTGACGGTCATATCGAGCGTGAGCCCGGACGTCAGCCCGTATTTCGCGTCCAGGCCGATGTCGCGCAAGGCGTCGCTCGACACGGAGGCACCCAGCCGGTCGCGGCGGCCGCCGGTAATGACGAACGGCTTCAGCCGCAGGTCGAGGCCGCGCGTCACGTCGGCCATGCCCGACACGGTGCCCGCCTGGCTCACCCGCGTCAGCGTGTACGGCTTGGGAATCGGGGACCAGAACACCTGCTCGTTCTTCCTGCGGATGTTCCGCATGAAGTTGACGCCCCAGGTCTGCACGTCGACGTCCGGCGAGCGGACCGTCACCATCGGGATCACGATCTCCGCCGTCCAGCCGTCGGCGACCCGCTGTGCGGCGGCATCCCACACGCCGTTCCAGTCGCGATTGATGTTCGCGGCGGCGCCACGCAGGTTGCCGCTCCCTTCCTCGAAGACCTGCTGCTCGAGCTTGGCCCCGAGCGGATTGGTCACGAACATATAGCCGGATCGGGAATCGCGGAACGTGTCGAGGATGATCTGGAAATTGTCCTCGTCGAGCAGACGCGGCGAGTCGCGGCGCATCTCGGTGGCGATGACGCCCGCCGGGTCCGAGTCGAAGGCGTGGACCCCGATGTACAGGTGCTCGGCGTCGTAGAGCACGTGCACTTCGGTCCGTTCGGTGGCCGGCGCGCCGTCAGACGGCTCCTGCTGCGTGAAGCTGTCGATCATGGCGGCCTCCCGCCAGACCGGCTCGTCGAGGACGCCATCGACGACGGGGGCGCGGGTGGTTCGCCTGGCTTCGAGGTGGTACTGCTCGCGCGCGGCATGGTCGTGCTCGGGCGCCTGCGCGAGTGCTGCAGGCGCCGACGCGCCGAGGACGAACAGGTTGATCAACGTGAGGGTCGAACCAGTCCGGCGCCGCATCTTCCGGAGGCCAGTTGAGTTGACGATGTCCTTATGGGCGGGTGGCGCCGGGAGGGGCCTCCCCACCCGCCGCGCAGGCCCGGGGCCCCCAACACGCACGCCTGCGTGTTGGGGTGGAGATGCCTCACCCGTGACAGTGCTTTTGGCGCCCTTCGCCGGGGCCCCCGCCGCGCGGACTGTGCGCGGTGGGGT
>JBOGIR010000485.1:0-14455 GCA_050742335.1 Vicinamibacterales bacterium
ACGTGTGGCGATGTTCATGAGCGCGGGCACGCGCACCGATATCTGCACGGACAAGAAGAGCCTCCCGAACGGGGTACAGGTGCAACGTACACGGCCTTCACGGGCCACGGAGCCACAGAGACACGGAAGATGGCCTGTGGGGGCGCACGGCGCACGGACTGCTGGTAGCACGGGAATTATAATGCGCGGATGCTCGCACTGCGGTACGTGTACGTCCTGACACTGGGCGTCTGGCTCGGCGGCATGATCACGCTGGGCGCGCTGGTCGCACCCACCACGTTTCAGGTGCTGCAGGTGAGCGAACCCGTGGCCGGCCGCGCACTCGCAGGCGAAGTGTTCGGGTCGATTCTCGCGCGGTTTCATTACGTCGCGTACACCGCGGGGGCCTTGCTGCTCGTCACGCTGTTTGCCATGCGGCTGCTCGGTCCGCGGCCACGCGCATCCGGTGTGCGCGCAGCCATCGTCGCGGCAATGCTCGCTGTGGCGCTCTACTCCGGCGTCATCGTGCTGCGGCAGATCGACGTCGTTCAGCAGGAATCAGGCGGCCTGGCGTCGAGGCTGCCCGCCAGCGACGCCCGCCGCGTGCGCTTCGATGCGCTCCACCAGCTCTCCACGCGCTTGATGCTGCTCAACATCGCCGGCGCGCTGGTCTTGCTGTACTGGGAAGCCAGGGAGAGATAGAACCTGCAAGTCAAAAGTGAAAAGTCACAAGTCGAAAGTAAGTAGCAAGTACTCCTGATCAGTGACCTATGAAGCACCGGATCACGCTCATTCCAGGCGACGGTATCGGGCCGGACGTGACGGCAGCCGTCATCACGATCCTGGAACGGGCCGGGCTCGACGTGGAGTGGGAGTCGCATCTGGCGGGTATGGCCGCGCTGGATCGATTCGGCGTCACGCTGCCGGACGCCCTGCTCGTGTCCATTCGCCGCAACAAGGTCGCCCTGAAAGGTCCGGTCGCTACTCCGGTCGGCGGCGGGTTCACCAGCGTTAACGTCGGCCTTCGCAAGGCGCTCGATCTGTATGCGAATCTCCGCCCGGTCAAGAACCTCCCGGGTGTCCAGACCAGATATCAAGACGTCGATGTGATCATCGTTCGCGAGAACACCGAGGATCTGTATGCCGGGCTCGAACACGAAGTGGTGCCAGGGGTCGTCGAAAGCCTGAAGATCACGACAGAAGCCTCGTCGGCGCGGATCGCCCGGTTTGCGCTCGATTACGCCCGGACGCACGGACGCAGGCGGGTGACGGCGGTGCACAAGGCCAACATCATGAAACTGGGCGACGGCCTCTTTCTGGACACGTTCCGGAAAGTGGCGGCCGACTACCCCGACATCACGTCCGACGATCGCATCGTCGACGCCGTGTGCATGCACCTGGTGATGCATCCGTCGCAGCTGGACGTGCTGGTGCTGCCAAATCTCTACGGCGACATCGTGTCGGACTTGTGTGCGGGACTCGTCGGCGGTCTTGGCGTCGTGCCGGGTGCGAATCTTGGCGCCGGCATCGGGGTGTTCGAGGCGGTGCATGGCAGCGCGCCCGACATTGCGGGGCAGAACGTTGCCAACCCGACGGCACTCCTGCTCTCGGCGGTACTGATGCTGCGGCACATACAAGAGGGCGCTCTCGCGGACCGAATCATGACGGCGCTCGGTGAGGTGCTCACCGAGGGTCGCGTACGGACCCGCGATCTGGGCGGCAGCGCCACCACCACGCAGTTCGCCGATGCCATTTGTGCACGACTCGTCAGTGCCTAGGACCTCGTGGTGCCTGGTTGGAATTGGTGCCTGGCTCGAAGCACCACCCACCGGGCACCGACCAAGCACCAAGCTCCAGGCACGAACCAAGCACCAAGCCCCAGGCACCAAGCACTGACAGCGTCAGGATGGTATAGTCCCAATGCCGATGATCGACGAGATCACCGAGGCCGTGCTCGCGCGAGAAGAGGTCGCCCGTTACATCGAAGGCAGCCACGGCCAGGGCGGACGCGCCGCGCGCGAGCGGGTCGAGGCCTACCTCGAGGAGCTGCGCACCACCCAGCGCTACCCGATCTACCGCGCGCTCAAGCACCCGCTCTATCCAATCCTCCGCAAGATCGAGCGCATCCCCGAGCACGTCGATCGGGCCCGGGCGGCGACGCGCACGGGACGGGTGGTCTACGCCTCCAATCACAAGAGCCATACCGACTACCTGGTGGAGCTGCTGGTGCTGGATGAGAACGGCGTGCGGCCGCCGATCATCGCGGCCGGCATCAACCTGTTCGGCGGGCCGCTGGGTCTCCTGCACCGCCACGTGACCGGCGCCATTCCCATCCGCCGCAACACCAAGGATCCGGGGTACCTGATCACGTTGAAGGCGTACGTCGCGGAACTGCTGCGCAAGCACGATCTGTTCTTCTATCCCGAAGGGGGGCGCAGCTACAGCGGCGAGATCAAGAGTCCGAAAACGGGACTGATCCATGCCGCGCTGCAGGCGGACACCTCGCAGCTGATGGTGGTGCCGACCGCCATCGCGTACGACCTGGTGCTCGAAGATCACGTGCTGGCGCGGCAGCGGGTCAAACGCACGCAGCGTCCGTTCAGCCGCGAGCTGGCCGAAATGGTGCGTCACGCCGTCGGGTACAGGTCGCGCGCCTTCGTCACGTTCGGGAAGCCGATGGCTGTCGACATCGACGCGTCCTCGCGCCGCGACGTGCTCGACTTCGCGCACACGGTGATGGATGCCATCGGCCGGCTCTACAAGGTGCTGCCAACGGCGGTGGTGGCCACCGCGATGCGCCCGTCCATTTCGCGGCGCGATCTGACGGCGCGCGCCGACACGGTGATCGAGACGCTGCGGTCGAACGGCGCCAACCTTGGCGTCACCAGCGGCGAGGAAGCCGTGGATGCCGGTCTCGAGCTTCTCGACACGCGCGGTATCATCGTCGTGGAGCAGAGCCGTGTCCGCATTCGCGAACGGAACGTGCTGCGCTACTACGCCAGCACGCTGGACCATCTCCTCGCTTCGCCGTCGCGTCGTACGCACTGATGTACGGCGGTTCGAAGGCGTTCTTCTACGCACTCTCGCGCAGCGCCCTGCTCAAGCGCCTGGCCTCCCGGTACGGCCTGGCGGCCAGCGACAGTTTCGCCAGCCGGTTCATCGCCGGTGAAACCATCCAGGCGGCTGTCGAAGCCTCGCGGCGTCTGCAGGCACAAGGCTTCCTGATCACGCTCGACCACCTCGGCGAAGGGGTGAAGATGTTCGAGCAGGCCGCGGCCGCGACCAAGGAGTACGTCCGGCTGATGGACGTCGTCGTGGCGTCCGGCATCGAACGGAACATTTCTCTCAAGTTGACGCAGCTCGGCATCGACGTGGACCGGGCCACGTGCGTCGACAACTTGCGCCGCATCCTCGAACCCGCCTCGCGGCACGATGTCTTCGTCCGGATCGACATGGAAAACTCGGCTTATACGGAACGGACGCTGGAGATCTTCGAGACGCTCTGGGAGCAGCAGTACCGCAACGTCGGCGTGGCGTTGCAGGCCGCTCTGTACCGTACGGAAAAAGATGTGCATCGGATGAACGACCTGGGCGCGCGCGTCCGGCTCGTCAAGGGGGCGTACAAAGAGCCGGCAGCCGTCGCCTGTCAGCGCAAGGAGGACGTGAACGCTGCGTTTGTCCGGCTCGCGCACGCGCTGCTCGACCGCGGCACGTATCCGGCCATCGCCACGCACGATGAGGACCTCATCGCCCAGGTGCGCACGCATGCCGCGGCGCGGCACGTGACCAACGACCGGTTCGAGTTCCAGATGCTGTACGGGATCCGCCGCGACCTGCAGGCATCGCTCGTCGCACGCGGCTGCCGGATGCGTGTCTACGTCCCCTTCGGCAGCGAGTGGTTTCCGTACTTCATGCGCCGGCTCGGCGAGCGCCCCGCCAACCTTGGCTTCGTGGTCAGGGCGCTCGTCCGTGAACGTTGAGCCCCCCGCACACCTCTGCTTTTTGTAACGCGACAATTACCACTCATCTGAGGACATTTGCCCTCGTTCGCCGCCGGTCGGCGGTGACATTCCTGTAATCGCTTCGACTTCCTTCGCCAAACGTCGCGTCCCCTTCGTGGCATCGGTCTTGAAAACGCTCGGGCTGCCACGCTGCTGAGCGACGGGAAATCATGCGCTCAACAGCGCGTAAAAAGAGGATCACGGCAATGCTTACGGACTCGGCGCAGCAACGGACCATCACACTGACACAGCCCCCGAACAGGTTCATGGGCCGTGCGACGGCGCACGTGCGGCAGTTTCTGTGCGGGCTGCACGGCCACGACGCGCTGTTGCATTTCGAGCGCGGGCGGATCTCGCTGATCTGCACCTCGTGCGGCCACCAGACGCCAGGGTGGGACGTGGGCACCGTGCCCACACGTCACGAGCAGGCCGCCCGGTCGACATCGGTGGTGCAACTGCCGCTGGTCGGCCAACGGCGCGCCGCCTGAGGCCGCCGCCCTAGCAGGCTGTGGTGAAACGCACCAACGGGCCACGGAGACACAGAGACACGGAGCCCTTTCCTGATGTTTTCTCTGTGCTTCTGTGCCTCTGTGGCCCGGCCGGGACTTTTGCCACGGGCTGCTAGCGCAGGAACTCACGCGCCAGCGCCGCCAGCGCGTCGCGGCACACGAGCACGTCTTCGATTCGAACGAATTCCTCGACGCTGTGCAGACCTGCACCGCCGGGTCCAAACAGTACGGTAGGAATGCCTGCGGCGCTCAAGATCGCGGCGTCGCTCCAGAAACTCATGCCGACGCGCCGTGGATGACACCCGGCGGCGGCGGCGGCTCGTGCGAGCATCTCGGGCAACGGATGGGAGGGCTCGAGTTCGTATGCCGCGCGGCTGAACATCAGGCTCGCGTCTCCGGCGAACTCGCCATCGGCACTGCGCAGCCGGGTGAGAATCGCCTGCACTTCCTGCAAGCCCGCGTCGGCCGGCTCGCCCGGGAGCGTGCGCCGCTCGATGTGCAGGCTGCATCGCTCGGGATAGCTGCTCAGCTCGCGGCCACCGTTGATCGTCGACGCGTGCAGCGATCCCGTTCCGAGCAGCGCGTGCGGGCGCTCGGCCTGCAACCGCCGGTCGAGCGATTCGAGGCCGCTCAGCACGCGACCCATCCGCAGAATGGCGTCGCGGCCGTCGCGCGGACGGCTGCCGTGCGCGGCGCGGCCGTGCGTCTCGACGCGGACCCACTCGAATCCTTTGTGCGCCACGGCGATGTCGAGATCGGTCGGCTCGGTGATGACGGCGGCGTCGGCGCGCCACGCCGCAGCCAGCGCCTCGGCGCCGATGCTCGCATGCTCCTCGTCGACGACGGCGGCGACAATGAGGCGCCCGCGCGCGCACCCGCCCTGCTCCGCGACCTGTCGCGCAGCGGCCAGCATGGCAGCGACTCCACCTTTCATGTCCTGCGCCCCGCGGCCGTACAACCGGCCATCGCGGTACACGGGGCGAAACGGCTGCTCCATGCCCGCGACGCCCACGGTGTCAACGTGCCCGCAGAACATCAGCGTCGGCCCTGGATTGCGCCCCTCGAGCACCGCGACGACGTTGGGACGGCCGGGAGCGATCTCGATCACATCGACCGCGAGCCCCGCCGCGGCGCATTCGGCCGCGACACGGCGGGCAATGTCGGCCTCGCCGCGCGCCCCCGCCACAAGGGACGGGTTCACCGAGTCGATGGCCACGAGATCCTCCAGGAGCGCAATGGTGGGGTCGCTGTGAGACATCGCGGACTCTTCCTGTTCCACCGTCGATCGAAGCACAATCACTAGCGCGATGTCACTGGCCCTCTCCCGCGCCGTAGCCACCGCCGTGCGCGACGCCGGCGGACGCGCGCTCATCGTCGGCGGATGGGTGCGGGATCGGCTGAGAGGGCATCCGTCGAAGGATGTCGATCTCGAGGTCTTCGGCGTCCCGGAGGATCGGTTGGCGGTACTCCTCCGGCGATACGGCCGCGTCGAGACCGTGGGGCGGAGTTTCCCGGTCTATAAGGTGATTGAGGGCAGGGAACAGGGGGGAGGGGCCAGGGAACAGGAGGGAGGGGGGAGAGGAGAGACGGAAGACGTACTCGATGTGGCACTGCCCCGCCGGGAGTCGAAGTCCGGCCGCGGGCACAAGGGATTCCGCGTCGTGGGTGACCCGTTCATGCCGATCGAGGAGGCGGCGCGGCGGCGCGATTTCACGATCAACGCGATCTCATGGGATCCGCTGACTGACGCCTACGAAGATCCGTTCGATGGCCGCGCGGATCTCGACCGGCGCGTGCTGCGCGCGGTGGATCCCCAGACCTTTGGCGACGACAGCCTGCGCGTGCTCCGCGCGATCCAGTTTGCGGCCCGCTTCGAGTTCACGCTCGACGATGCCACGGCCTCCTTGTGCCGCCGCATTCCGCTGGACGATCTGCCCGCCGAGCGAATCTGGGGCGAGCTGGAAAAGCTGCTGCTCGCGGCCGCGCGTCCGTCGATTGGACTGGCGCTGGCGCTCGATCTCGGCGTGATCGACGCCGTCCTGCCAGAACTCAGGCCGCTGGTCGGATGCGAACAAGAGCCGGACTGGCATCCGGAGGGCGACGTCTGGACGCACACGCTGATGGTGGTCGACAAGGCGCACGAGCTGAACGGCGATCTCGATCGTCCGCAAATGATCGCGATCATGCTCGGGGCGGTGTGCCACGACCTCGGCAAGCCGTTGACGTCGGCGGTCGTCGAGGGACGAATCCGGTCGTTGAACCACGAAGAGGCGGGCGTGGAACCGACGCTCCGCATGCTCGACCGTCTGAACGTCCACACGATCGAGGGTTTCGACGTACGAAGTCAGGTGGTCGGGCTCGTGGCGCACCACCTGAAGCCGGGCATGTTCCGCAAGGCCCCGCAGGTGGGCGACGGCGCGTTCAGGCGGCTGGCGCAGAAGGTCGATCTGGAGCTGTTGGCACGCCTCGCGCGCGCAGACTGCCTGGGGCGCACGGGTGATTTCGACTGCTCGGCGATGGACTGGTTCATCGCGCGCGCGCGATCGCTCGGCGTGGACCATCGCCCGCCGCCGCCGCTGCTCCTTGGCAGGCACCTGCTGGAGCTCGGTCTCTCGCCAGGCCCACAAGTCGGGGACATCCTGAAGCACGTGTACGAGAAGCAGCTCGACGGTCAGATCACGTTGGTGGAGGAAGCGATCGAGGAAGCGAAGCGCCTTCTCGCTTCAGCGGGCCACAGAGACACGGAGACACAGAGGAGCTGATGAGGCGGTGCGTCTTACCAGATGACACGCACCGGGTATTGCGCAATTGACGGGTCGGGCGTGACGATCGCCAGGCCGTGTGCGATGGCCTGCGAGATCAGCATGCGATCGAACGGGTCGCGATGGAGCGACGGCAACCGGAGCACCTGAAGCGCCGATTCCTCGTCGAACGCCAGCGCGCCGACCCCGCGCAGACCCCGCTCGGTGGGAATCAACCGGTCGGGTGGCTCCGGGAGCGGCAGACGTCCGGCCTTGTGCTTGGACGCAATCTCCCAGACCGACACAGCGCTGAGCAGCACGTCGTTCGACGGATCACGCACCGCGGCAGCCGCATCCGACGACAGGCCGCCGCCGCCGGACAGCCAGAGAAACGTGCACGTGTCGAGCAGCAGCCTCACCGCCGGCGCCTGGCGGCGCCGCGAGCGCGACCGCGATGGTAGCCGGCCTTGGCCTCAGCCACCTTTGACGCGCGGCCGCCGGTCTTTTCCGTCGGCACGTACGACAGAGGGTCGGCCGCGCCGCCCTGTTCCCACAACTCCAGTTCCTCGTCCGCGAGCGGCTCGAAAAACGATGGCGGCACGGTGAACGTCGGGCGCCCCGGCAGCGGCCCGATTGGACGCGGCTCAATCCGCACGTCCTGGATCGCGCGAAGTTCGGCGACAGGCTTGTTGTGGCGACAGATGACGATCCGCTCTCCACTCGCGGCACGATCGAGATACTCAGACAGCTTGGCCTTGACCTCAAAAACATTGGCCTTGAACATGACTATATTAAAGACCATGTACTGGTGTCAGTCAAGGGGTCGCGCACGGCAAGGCGACTCAGACTGACGTCAGGTATCGCGCGAAGTCCTCAGGAGACACATTGCCGCCGGAGATCACCGCGACGGTTCCCTGCTCGAACGCGGGGCCCGCCTGCAGGACCGCCGCGACACTGGCCGCGCCGCTCGGTTCGGCGACAACCCTGGCTTCCC
Source organism: Vicinamibacterales bacterium (assembly GCA_050742335.1). Lineage (GTDB taxonomy): Bacteria > Acidobacteriota > Vicinamibacteria > Vicinamibacterales > UBA2999 > DATCJA01. Next base: position 8,225 of record JBOGIR010000485.1, read on the forward strand.
GGAACAGCCACCGAATCGCGGCGACAATCGCATCGTCATCAACGGTGACAAGGTCGTCGACGAAGGCCTGGACGTGCGCGAAGGTGAGTTCACCGGGCTGCAACGGTAACAACCCATCCGCAATGCTCGACGTGCGCTCGAGCCTGATCGGACGACCTGCGGCGCGCGAGGCCGACATCCTGGCGGCTCCAGTCGGTTCCACACCAATCACGCGCGCCCTGCAGCCAGTCCCTTTGATGGCAGCGGCAATGCCGGCAATCAGTCCGCCGCCGCCTACGGGCACGTAGACCGCCGACACGTCCGGTCGTTGCTCGAGAATTTCCAGCCCGCACGTGCCGGCGCCCGCAATGATCCATGGATGGTCGAACGGAGGGACGATGGTCAGGCCGCGGGCGGCTGCTTCGGCTTCGGCCCTTGTCCGGCGATCCGCGGACGTGGTGCCTGCAAAGATCACCTCGCCCCCGCAGCGACGCACGCCATCGACCTTGACACGCGGCGCCGTTTCCGGCATGACGATGACGGCGGGCACGCGGTGCCGCTCGGCCGCAAGCGCCACCGCCTGCCCGTGGTTCCCCGACGAGTACGTGATCACACCTGCCGCCCGGATGTCGGGCGACAAGCGCGCAATCATGTTGTACGCGCCGCGGATCTTGAAGGCGCCCATCGGCTGGAAGTTCTCGCACTTCAGGCCAATCGTGTCTGGCGGACCCGACGGCCTGCGTGCGCGATCGATATTGGCATCGACGATCGGCGTGCGGACCGCGACGCCGCGAATGCGTTCCGCCGCCGCCTCAATATCCGCGAGCGCGACGAGCGTCATCGTGAGAGCCGCGGCCTCGCAAACTGCTCGCGCGGGTGGTACGCCGGCATCTCTGGAGCGTTCGCGACGCGCCATCCCAGCTCGGCAAGGAAGCGCATGTCGTCGACGGCGCCCGTGTAATCCCACGCCGGTAGCACCTCGTCCTGCGGCTGGTGATAGCGCTTGGCGTCGTACTCCTCTTTGAGCTTCTTCGCAGCATCCGGATTGCGCCCGGTGAACTCCACTGGATCGCTCAACGACACCGCCGGAACGCCGATTTTCGCCAGGGGAAAATGATCGGATCGAAAGAAGTAGCCGCGCTCGGGCTCGGGATCGGGGCCCACGACCCTTGCCCCTTCACCTGCGAGCTGAGACGCCATCATGCCGAGCGTCGAACGCTCGGCTCCCAGCAGCACGACGTCGCGACTCGGCCCGCCCATGTTGAGCGAGTCGATGTTGATGTTTCCCGCCCATGCGGCGGCCGGGAGCACCGGATGGGCGGCGAAGTACTCCGCGCCCAGCAGTCCGGACTCCTCGGCTGTCGTGAACAGCACGTAGATCGACCGTGCGGGCCGCACCCGCGCATGCGCGAGCGCCTGGGCAATTTCGAGCGTTCCGCTCAGGCCCGATGCGTTGTCGATCGCCCCGTTGTAGATTCGATCGGCGTCAATGGGGTCGCCGGACTTCCGGTCGCGCATGCCCAGGTGATCGTAGTGGGCGGTGTAGATCACCGCCTCCGACGGGTTGGTGCCAGCAACGACGCCGATGACGTTTGGTGAGGTTTTCCGGGCCACGGCCTGCGCGATCGTCGCTGAGGCCTGGATCCCGAGCGGCACCGGCGTGGCGCCACGACCGGCCGCCGCTTTGCGCAGGGCGTCCAGGTCTTGTCCGGCACGTGTCGCGATGTCCCTCGCCGCGCGATCGGTCACCCACGCCTTGAGTGCCAGCCGCGGCACGCCGGGAACCGCAGGAATCGCATACTGCGTACCGCTCCACGAGGACTGCACCACCTGCCATGGATACGTGGCGGACTCATCCGTGTGGATGAGGATCGCGCCAGCGGCTCCCTGCCGCGCCGCCTCCTCGAACTTGTAGGTCCAGCGCCCGTAGTACGTGAGCGCCCGGCCGCCAAACAGCTGCGGTTCCTCAGGTGGAGCGGGTGGATCGTTGACCATCACGAGGGCGATCTTGCCGGCCATGTCGATACCGGCGTAGTCGTTCCAGTTGTATTCGGGCGCGACGATGCCGTGGCCGACGAAGACGATCTCACCCGACGCTCTGACCTGCGGCTCCTGCACGTCGCTGAACCCCACGACATCGTCCAGGTACTTGAACGGCTCGCCAGGGCCGGCGATGAGGGTGAACGACGGACTCACCACCGATTCGACGATGGCCACATCCTGGAAGTAGGTGCCGTCGTCTCCTGCCGGCTCGTACCCAAGGAGCGCCAATTGAGTCGCCAGATACGACGCCGCCAGTTGCCCGCCGCGCGTGGAGGGCGCGCGCCCTTCGAGCAGATCGTCGGACAGGAACCGCAGGTGTGCGGCGATGTCGTCGGCCCGAATCTCATCCAGAGCCGGTCCGGAGGACGCTGGCACGATTGGGCGTGATCCCGAACGATCCCGCGCCAGGAGGACACTCACGATGACAAGAGCGCCCGCCGCCGCAAGCCAGAAGCCTGTTCGCATGCGGCCAGTATATGGGGTCAGACCCTCGAACACGGCGACTCAAGGGGTTGAGTCGACCGATCACCAGGGTCAGACGCCACGACAGGGCGTCACCAGGGTCTGACCCCTGGGAACCTGGTTTGCAGGCATCCTGGATGTGTCGGACTCGACAGTTCCCCACGCCACAACGCGGCGCGCCACTGGTAGTGCCAGCCCGACATCGACCCCAGAACCCTTGCAGCCATCACCGGCTCCTCCGTCTGCCGATCCACGCGTGACGCCGGAGCGGGGGCCTGTAGAGGAACGGGCACAGGTCGCCGCCTACGCCCCCTACCGCGACCTCAACGATCGGCTCTTGTGGGACCTGATTGACGCGGTCAAGGCCGTCCTTCGCAAGGACGCATCAGACCGGCTGCGTGACGTCTACATGGTGGGTGACATCGAGAAGGATCCGACCCGCGGCGTGATTGAGCGACTGCGCGAGCTGGCCAATGACGACGCCAGGCCGATCACCTTGTACCTCACCAGCGCCGGCGGCAACGTGACCGACGGTCTCGCGCTGCACGATTCGATTTGCGAGATCGCACACCGCGGGATCGAGATCACGATCGTCGTGCAGGGGATGGCGTACTCGATGGCGTCCGTCGTATTGCAGGCCGCGAGCTCAGGCCGCCGGCTGGCGCAGCCGCACTCGTGGATCATGATCCACGAGCCGGCGAAGTGGGCCGGCTGGCAGTCAACGTCCGCCGCCGCGCAACACCTCGATCGACTCAAACAGATGCAGACACAGATTTACGAGATCCTGTCCCGGCGCTCGGGCCGTCCGCTCAACAAGATCATCCGCGACACCAAGCGCACTGATTTCTATCTCGATGCCCAGAAGGCGCTGGAGTACGGCCTCATCGACGGCATTGTCGATACGTGAACATCTCACAAACCTCTGTGTCTCTGTGTCTCCGTGGCGTCTTGGTGACTTTCATCACCGCCTGCTAATTCAGAATGTCGAACTGCCGCACGTACTTGACGATGAACGCGCGGTTCACCGGTCCGATGCCGTTCAGGCCCTCGGTGTCGTTGTAGACAAAGAACAGGCCCGTGCCCGCCGTCTCGAGCCAGTGAAAGCGCAGGTTCGTCGACCAGCGATTGGTTCGATCGTTGTACTGCACCAGGCTCTGGACGAACACCGACGGCGTGAAGTTGTACGTGACGCGCATGTTGCCGAGGTTCGTGTGGAACGCTCCCTGCGGCAGGGCGATCGCACGATAGTTCCACGTGGCGTCGACCGCGAACTTCCCACCATCGCGCAGGATCGTCTGGAACGTCCAGCTGTCCTGATCGCCGGTGAGAAATCGACCTTTGTCCCACTGCATGCGGCCGTAGATCCATTTCCGGCGATCCGTGTTCGCGCGCGTCGTGACGCGCAGGCCGCCATGATCCCCCGGCGGTACGATGATCCCCGGATACACCTGGAACGGCTCGCGCAACCCATCCCATGTTCCATTGAGGCCAAGGGTCACGTAGTTGCCGTTCTCCCAGTCCCAATGGTTGTCAACGTGCAGCTCAGCGGCCAGGAGTCCCCCGTCCAGGTAATCGTAGCGGGTGTAATTCATATGAGGGTTCAGCTCACGGAACCCCCAGTTCCTGATCGTCTCCTGGCGCATGGTTTCGCCGACGCCATATCGATAGCGGCGATATCCGCCCGGCGTTTCGAGAAAACCGACTTCGGGATTGAAGTCCTCGCCGGTCACACCCCACTCGAACTGCACCTGGTGAACGCCGTTGTCCCACTCGCTGTCGACGTTGTACGCGTGATCTCGGCCCGTCCGCCCGGGCGTCTGGGTGCGTGCCGCGAACCCCGACACCGTAAAGTATTCGCCCACCCCAAGGCGCGCGTCAGTACCAAACGTCCGGTTCCAGTCATCCGATCGCGAAACGCCTCCCGTGGCGCTCCGGTTGACGAACATCACGCCGACACCCGATCGGTTCTGCAGCTCGCGGCTTGCCCGCAGGACGGAAAAGTTATTGGCCGCTGTCGAGCCCACATTGTCGGCCTGCATGTTCAACGCACCGACATTGAACCCGCTGACCTTGCCGCTCAACCGGCCGCCGCCGCGAATCGGCACGAGCCCCCCGTTCTCGTCGAGACCGATGCGGCGGCTGAAGAACAGGTCGATCTCGTTGCCTTTGCCGATGCGGAAGAGTCCCGAGTTCTCCTGGAAGAACGGCCGCTTCTCCGGGAAACGCAGGTTGAATCGCGTCAGATTGATCTGCTGGTTGTCGACCTCCACCTGCGCGAAGTCGGTGTTGTACGTGGCGTCCAGGTTCAGGCTCGGCGTGATGCCAAACTTCGCATCGAAGCCGAAATCGCCGTCGAGGTCGGTCGCGACGCGTGGCCGGTAGTCGCGATTCGCAGAGCTGGTCAGGTACGGCAGCACCTTGAAGTTGCGCGGGGTCTCCAGTTGAAGGCCGCGGAGGTCCCCTGCCGACGACAGCCGCGACAGGTTGTAGTTCCGCTGCACCGGCGACCAGAACGTGCGCTCCCGGCTCCGCTGGATGTTCCGGTAGGCGTTGACGCCCCAGGTTTGCGGTGCGGGTCCGTACCGCAGCGTGCGCAGGGGAATGCGGAATTCGGCCGTCCATCCCGACTCGGTCACGTTCGTCTTGACGTCCCAGCTGCCGTCCCACGTCGAGGTTGCCCGGCCCTGGTCGCGGACCTGCGCGTCGTACTGGACCCCCAGTGCATTGGTGCCGAATACGAAGCCGTTCTGGCGGTCGCGGTAGGTGTCGAAGACGATCTGGAATGAGTCCATCTCCTCGAGACTAGCGTCGCGCCGCGTGTCCGTAGTGACGATCTGCGACGGGTCACTGTCGTGAAGCGTGACGCCGACATACATGGCCTCATCGTCATAGACGATGCGGACTTCAGTCTGTTCGGAGGCGGGCTCGCCCTCGAAGGGCTCGGACTGTGTAAACCCCGTCAGCGGAGGCGCCTGCTGCCATGCCCGGTCGTTGAGGATGCCGTCGATCATGGGGGCTTCGCTCACGGGAAGCGCCGAGGCGACCGGGCGGGATCCGTCGCCATCGTCGGCCCCGATCTGAGATGCCTGGACCTGTCCCTGTTGCGCCCAGGCGGGTGGCGCCAGCGTACTTGTCAGGAGCGCCGCGGCCGTACAGACACCCAGCGCACAACGCGAACGACGAATGGGCATAATTCCTGGGGTCCTAGGGTGAAATGTGCCTGCGAAAGCCAGGCACACTGTGCCGGGCGAGTTCGTTGATGGTAGCCAACCTCTTATGAATACGTCAATTACGCCGCCGCGTTTATCAGGACCCGTCGCCGCGCTCCAGCTTCTCCGGAGGCCCAGGAAGGCACGGAATGCAGAACAATTGGGAATCGAGGTGTCCGATGGCGACCAACCGGCGCGACTTTGTGTAGGCGGTAGGCGGTGGCCTGTCGACAGTTGCCGCAATGCCGACTCGTGACGCGGTCCTGCGATCGACGACGCAGGTGTCGTCTCCCGCCGTGCTGGCCTTTGACGCCTATGGCACGCTGTTCGACGTCCTCTCCGTGACCGCACTGTGCGACGAACTGTTCCCCGGCCGGGGAAACTCGCTGGCCCAATCCTGGCGCGCCAAACAACTCCAGTACAGCCTGCTGCGGAGCCTGATGGGGCGGCACCGCGATTTCTGGCAGCTGACCGACGACGGGCTGGTCCATGCGGCCAGGAGCCTCAGCCTCGACTTGACGGCCGATCGACGCCGGCG
>JBOGIR010000486.1:0-5570 GCA_050742335.1 Vicinamibacterales bacterium
GTGTCCGGCTTCAGCCGGACCGTCACACAGGAGCAGCGACGACGTCGTGGATCTTGAGCTCAGCGGCCCATCATGATTCCGGGGCGCTGCGGCCCCAGAGGCGGAACAGATCCAGAGGCACGGCGTCGAACGGCTCGACGCTCACCGACACGTCGCCATCGTGCGTGGCCATCACGACCCATCGGCCGGTCTCGAGGCGCAGCACTTCGAGCGTGTGCGTGCCTGGGTTGACGAACCACACGTGAGCAACGCCTTCCCTCGCGTAGATGCGCAGCTTGGGCACACGGTCGATCGCCTCGGTCGATGATGACAGTATTTCGCAGACCTAGTCTGGCGCCATCGTCATCGCGGGAGCGTTGGGGAGTTGCGGCACACGGGAGCGTCGCCAGCCGACAAGGTCTGGCACCACGACATCAGGGCCGAGATGGAGTTCGGGCTCGAAAAGGATCCACCACCCTCCCGAGCCGCCTCGAGCGTGATCGAACGGGGCCCCCAACTCGAACCCGAGCGCCGCCGCGGAGACCGCATGCGGGACCGCCGGACGCGGCGTCGTGTACAACTCACCGTCGAGGATCTCCGCGATCAGATGATCGGGAGCCTTCAGGACGTCCTCATAGGTCGCCGGCCGCTTCGCCAAGCCCGGGCGAGTCATGCACGGTGAGCATAGCGTGCCTTCCCGCTTCGGGTAAAATGCGCGTCACTGCTTGCGCCCTCTCTTTCCCTCACCCATGGTCCTGATGTCCGCTTGGAAGCGTTCGTAGATCGTCCTCATGAAGTCCTGTGATTCCTGATTCCCGGCGCGAATCTCGTCGCGGAGCTCGCCTCCAACCTGATGGATCTCCGTTCGCAGCTCGTCTCGAATGCCATATATCTCGCCCTGAAGCCCGGACCGGGTGGCAGAAAATGCCTCCCGCATCTCGTCCCGAAGCTGCAAAATCTGCCGCTCGACGCCCGCCACACGCGCCGGCAGATCGCGGAGTTCCAGCATCTGTTCCTCGAGAGATGTCACTCTTTGTTCCAGAGATCGCGGTTGCACCTGCCCCTCCTCGTTGGCGAGCCCTCGGGATTGAAGGCTGGCCGGGGGAACCTTTGTGCGAGGGGCGTGCCTGGACCAGGTAAGGGCCCGCTCAGAGCGCGGACGACGCTACCATCGTCGGACAACTCAACGCAATCGCCCTAACGCTGATCGAGCGGGACGACGCGCTGCGGGTACGCGGGACCGGTGTACTCGGCGCGTGGACGAATCAGCCGGTTGTTGGCGTACTGCTCGAGGATGTGTGCCGTCCAGCCGGAGATGCGGCTCACCGCGAAGATCGGCGTGTAGAGATCGATGGGAATGCCGAGCGTGTAGTACGTCGACGCCGAATAGAAGTCGACGTTCGGATTCAGCTTCTTCTCCCCCTTGACGAGCGCCTCGATGCGCTCCGACATGTCGTACCAGGCGGCCTGGCCCGCGCGCTTGCCGAGATCGCGCGACATGCGGCGCAGGTGCGTCGCACGCGGGTCTTCGGTCCGGTATACGCGGTGGCCGAACCCAGGAATCTTCTCCTTGCGCGCCAGTTTCGCCCGGATGGCTTCGTCGACACGGTCGGGGGTGGCGGTCGGCCCGAGCTCCAGCAGCAGCCTCATCACATCGGCGTTGGCGCCGCCGTGCAGCGGGCCCTTGAGCGTGCCGATGGCGGCAACGACCGCTGAGTACATGTCGGTGAGCGTCGCCGCTGCCACGCGTGCGGCGAACGTCGACGCATTGAGCTCGTGATCCGCGTGGAGAACCAACGCAAGGTCGAACGCACGAATGGCAGCCGCGTTGGGGCGCTCGCCGGTGAGCATGTACAGGAAATTGGCGGCATGCCCCATCACCGGATCCGGGTCGATGACACCGCCGCCGGCCTGGAGGCGTCCCCAGGCGGCGACCACCGAGCCGATCTGCGCCGTCAGACGAACGGCTTTCCGGTACTGGGCTGCTGGTGACGGATCGGCGACCTCCGGGTCGTAATGGCCAAGCGCCGAGGTCAGGGTACGCAGCGCGTCCATGCCGTCCACCGGTGGCAGCGACCGCATCAGGCGCACGACCGGCTCGGGCAGCCGGCGGGCGGCGGCGAGTTGCGACTGCAGATCGCCTAGCTCCGCTCGCGTCGGCAGCCGCCGATGCCAGAGCAGGTAGCACACCTCTTCGAAGGATGCGGAGGCGGCGAGATCGTGGATGTCGTACCCGCAATAGGCGAGCACGCCGCGGTCGCCATCGAGAAAACAGATCGCCGACGATGTCGCGACGACATCTTCGAGTCCGGCCTTGGGTTTCTCGGCAGTGGGCATCTTCTGGGCTCTAGCAGGCTGTGGTCAGCCTCACCAAGGCGCCACGGAGACACAGAGACACGGAGCCTACTTTTTCCAAGTGTCTTCTCTGTGCCTCTGTGCCTCTGTGGCCCGGCCTGGACTCTTGCCACGCGCGGCCAAGCCACGGTTCCTTCTGACTCTTGCGCTTGGACTCTTGCTCAAATTCACGCCCCAACCTGGCGGCTGGCGGTCACGCCGACCGGCTTGTAGATCGCGCCGACGATCGCCCCGTAGATCGCCATCTCGACGATCCCGTCAACGATGCCCGCAATGGCCATCGTCCCGCTGATCGGGAAGACGACGTACTGCCAGATCGTGCCGAAGCCGATCACGATAATCGCCACGACGACGCCAAAACGGACGCCTTCCATGGCGCCGCTCTCGCCCTCGTACCCTTTGGCATAGGCGTACGCGAACGCAAAGAACCCGAGCAGCAGGAACGCGAAGCCGAGCGGAAGGTTGGCCGTCAACTCCGACTCAGGACGCATCGCCGCGGCGTTGGCGAGCGCCAGGTCCCGCAGCAGCACTTCGTTGACCAGAAACCCAATGCCGATTGAGACGATCCACGCGACAAAGGCAGCGGTTGCAAGGCGTGCGTAGTTCATCGGCGGCTCCCTTGTTAGGCTCTCTCTCCGTGTCTCCGTGTCTCCGTCCTTCGACTGCCGCTCAGGATGCCCCGAGCAACGTCGAGGGGCGTGGCCCGTTGGGGTGAACAGCGTTCGCTCAGACTTCCTTAGGCTTCAGCACGACGTCGCTGCTCGCGAATTGCTGGACGATGGACAGCAGACCGGTGTAGAGGAACCCGATCTGGAAGAGCACGAGGAACGGGACCGTGCCGTAGATGCCGTTGGCCAGGGCGTAGAACACGGTGGCCGTGAAGTACAGGCCCAGCGCCAGCTCGACCATCGGCTGCGCAATGACGATCTGGTGGTATTTCTTGCCGATCCACTCATCAGCCTGCGCCTCGATGCGGTACTTGGGCGTGCGCGCGAATTCGGTTTCTTTCCTGAACAGTGCTTCGAGCACCGCCCTGGTATTGTTCACGGTCAAACCAATGCCGATCGACATCAGGAACGGCAGGTACTTCAGCCGTGTGGTCCAGTCCCTGTGCAGCTCGCGCTGGCACACCATGTAGAAGTTGGCCACCGAGGCCGTGGCCGCGAAGAAGAGCGGCACGTCGATGAGGAGCATCTCGTACCAGCCCATGTTGTAGCGGATGACCATCGAGGGCGCCATCAGCACCGACAACACGCACATGAGCAGGTAGTTGAAGTTTGCCGTGAGGTGGAAGAACGCCTCCGCTTTCACGCCAAGCGGCAGGCTGGAGCGCAGGATCCCCGGCAGCACCTTGCGGCAGGTCTGGATTGATCCCTTGGCCCATCGATGCTGCTGCGACTTGAACGCATTCATTTCCACCGGTACTTCGGCGGGCGCCACGAGGTCGTGGAGGAAGACGAACCTCCAGCCGCGAAGCTGGGCCCGGTAGCTCAGATCGAGATCCTCGGTGAGCGTGTCGTGCTGCCACCCACCGGCGTCGCCAATCGCCGTGCGCCGCCAGATCCCGGCGGTGCCGTTGAAGTTGAAGAAGAGTCCCGCCCGATTGCGGCCGCCGTGCTCGAGCACGAAATGGCCGTCGAGGAGAATCGCCTGAATCTTCGTCAGCAGCGAATAGTCCTCGTTGATGTGCCCCCAGCGCGCCTGCACCATCGCCACCTGTGAATCGGTGAAGAAATGGATGGTGCGACGCAGGAAGTCGGGCGACGGCAGGAAGTCGGCGTCGAAAATCGCGATGTAGTCGCCCCTGGCAACCTTCAGCCCGGCATCGAGCGCGCCCGCCTTGAAGCCGCGCCGGTTGGTGCGATGCAAGAACGTGATGTGCACGCCGGCCATCGCCTGGCGCCGGACGGCTCGCTCCGCGATGCTCGTCGTTTCGTCCGTCGAGTCGTCCAGGACCTGAATCTCGAGGAGGTCGCGCGGATAGTCGAGCCGGCAGACGGCATCGATCAGCCGATCCGCCACGTACATCTCGTTGTAGATGGGCAACTGGACCGTGACAACCGGGAGCGTTTCAAATGACGCGTCAGGAACCGGGTGGCGATCCTTGTTTTTCATGTACAGGTAGACCAGGTAATACCGATGCCACCCGTACACGGCGAGAATGACCAGAACGAAGAAATACGCCGCCAGCGTAAGCGTTTCGAGGAGGGTCATGCGAGGCGAGCACGCGTAACGAACACTATCTGTGATTATACTTCCGGCCGAGTCCGAAAGGACCCGGCCTACAGGCGTGTGTCGATCTGCTACAGGCGTGTTTCGATCTGATCGTGATGAACGAATCTGAACTGCAGGATCTGCTCCACCTCGTCCGTCACGGCCACCTCGAGCCGTCGAGCGCGGCCGCGAGAATTCTCACAGCCATGCGCGCCGCGCCGTTCGAGGATCTCGGCTTCGCGCGTCTGGACACGCACCGGGAGGTGCGTCAGGGGTTCCCCGAAGTGATTCTTGGTCTGGGCAAGACGCCGGCGCAGGTGGCGGCGATCGCGGAAAAGATTGTGGCGCGAGGCCAGACGCTACTCGTGACGCGGGCACAGCCCGACGTCTACGACGCGGTCCGCGTGCTCGTGCCGGGCGCGACGTATCACCCTGACGCCCGGGCCATCACGCTGGCGCAAGGGCGCGTCGAGGCGGGAAACGGGACGATTCTGATTGTGTGCGCAGGCACCTCCGACCTGCCGGTAGCCGAAGAGGCGGCGGTCACCGCGGTCGTGATGGGCAATCGCATCGATCGCGTGTACGACGTGGGCGTGGCCGGTCTTCACCGGCTCCTCGCCGAGCACGAGCGTCTCCAGCACGCGCGCGTGCTCATCGTTGTCGCCGGCATGGAAGGGGCGCTTCCGAGCGTCGTCGCGGGGCTGGTCAAGGTACCGGTGATCGCGGTGCCGACGAGCGTCGGCTACGGTGCGAGCTTTGGCGGCGTCGCCGCGCTGCTCGGCATGCTCAACAGCTGCGCGAACGGCGTGGCGGTGGTGAACATCGACAACGGCTTCGGGGCGGCGAGTATGGCGAGCTTAATCAATCACTTGTAGAGCAACGGTCGTTCACACTTCTGGGTTCCCCGCCTTCGCGGCGAGGATTTCGCTCGCCGCTACGGCGAGGCCTCGCCGTAGCTCGCGGGAACGATGCGCGAGCGGAGGCGGGTCGCTTCTCGGTTCGTGTTCAGGTTCGGTTCGGGG
>JBOGIR010000487.1:0-12921 GCA_050742335.1 Vicinamibacterales bacterium
CCGGGACATCATGCTCGGCCACGCCCGCGGGCGCGGACACGTGGGCCGGATTGTCGGCAGCGTCAACCCGCTGGTGCCGAAACCGGGTACGGCGTACCAGTGGCTGCCGATGGAAAGCGATGTGGTCATCGAGCGGAAGTCTCGCCGCATGCGCGCCCTGATGGCGGGCATCGACAACGTCTACTTCAACATCAAGTCGGAACGGCATTCGTTCTACCAGGCGCTGCTCTCGCTCGGCGATCGCCGCGTCGCGCCCGTGATCGAAGCAGCCGAGCGAAATGGCGGAAACTGGAGAGCGGCCACCGCCGAAACCGGGGTCGACGCCGGGTTTTTCGTCTTCCGTGACCGATCGACGGACCGTGTGCTGCCGTGGGACATCATCGACGGCGGGATGAAGCACGAGTTCTTTCGCGCCGAATTCGACAAGTCCCTGCGGGAGGAGTGGACGCTCCCGCCGAAACGGCAGAAGGAGAATGCGCGCCTCCTTCCGGTTCTTCAGTAGCACGGCCATTAGCACCCTTAGCACGGCCCTACGTGGCGACTGCGGCCTTCTCCTCGTATTCGGCGTACGCCTCCAGAATCGCGTCGCGAATGCGGTCCTGCGCGGTGGTATCGCCAATCGGCCGCAGCAACGCAAAGCTGCGTCGCTCACCGTTGACCGAGTACTGCCGGGCAGGAAACGTGACGTTCCGCCCGTTGCCGCCTCGGCGCTCCCAGACGCCGAAGCCGATCAACTTCAAACCCTGCAACATCCCTTCGGTGAAGTGCAGTTCCGCCTCGGCCAATTTGCCCGGCGGGTTGTTCTTGTCATTCGGGGTGATCTTGATGACCACGGCGCCCTCCGTCTCTGTGAATGTGCGCTGACTGTCACCTGGGAGCAAAGCCGCCGCCGGATCTACGGATGCAGCGCGGCTGGAGAACTCGATGAAATACAGGGAGTTGCAGGCGTCCACGAAGGCCGTGCCAGACCGGACGGGCCGCCGGTGTCAACGATGGTTGTCGGCGAAGAGAGTCAGCGAAGGAGCAGGACGTGGGCGATGGCCAGTTCCCGAGAGTGCGTCAGCGTCAGCAGCGAACCGGTTGCGCCGAGCGACACGAATCGGGCGGCCGCCCCTTCGTGAAACCGCAGGTGCGGTGGACCGCTGCGCCGGATGACCTCGATGCCGCGCCAGAAGACGCCCCGTGAGTGCCCGGTGCCCAGCGCTTTCATCGCGGCCTCCTTGGCGGCGAAGCGGGCAGCAAACGACGAGGCCGCATCACGGCGGCGCCGGCAGTAGGCGATCTCCCCGTCTGTGAAGACACGATGCACGAACCGATCGCCGTAGCGCTCGATCGCGCTGGCGATGCGGGAAATCTCGGTCGCGTCGAGCCCGGAGCCTATAATCTCCATCCCCCGCGATCGTACATGACATTGCCAACTCTTCCCGAATCGTTCGGCTGGACCCAGTCGGCGTGTGGCCTCGTATTGAAGTGCCGGCCGCTCGAAGCGGTGGCTCCGCACCTGTTCACAACCCGTCAACTGTCGTTGTCGTCGCAGGACGACTGGAGCCGGATCGCTCTGGTCCTGGGGGTGCCGCACGTCGTCACGTTGACCCAGGTCCACGGCCGCGGGGTCGTCGTGATCACACGCGGATCGCCGCGTCCAGTCGAGAGATCAACAGGCGACGTGCTCGTGTCGAACGATCCCGACACTGCCGTCGCCGTTCGGGCGGCCGACTGCGTGCCGCTGCTGCTTGCCGACCCACAGTCGGGCGCGGTCGCGGCCGTTCACGCAGGGTGGAGGGGAGTGGCGGCAGGTGCCGTCACCGCCGCGGTCGACGCGCTCGCGCGTGAGTTCGGCGCCAGACCGGAACATGTCCACGCCGCCATCGGTCCCAGCATCGGCGTGTGCTGCTACGAGGTCGGCAGTGAGCTCGTCGATGCGTTTGCAGCCGCCGGACACGCGCAATATCTCGTCGATCGGTGGTTTGTCGCGCCTCCGGCGCCGCGCGGCAGATTCGAGCCTGTCCTGAACCGCGTCGCGCGATCGCCGCTGCATCTGGATGTGGCGGGCGCAACACGCGATCAACTCGTGCTTGCCGGCGTGCCGGAGACGCAGATTCACGTTTCCGGCCTGTGCACCGCCATGCACCTCGACATCCTGACGTCCTACCGGGCGGAGAAGGATCGGGCGGGCAGGATTACGGGCGTTATTCGGCCGCCGCAGTAGCGGGCCGCTCCCTTCTTTCCATCTGAGCCGATTCGGCCGTGCTTCTCGCATTCCGGTGTGAGAGGAGGCCGGACATGGCCACGGCCACGATTGTCGCGCTCGGACTCGCCGCAGGGTTCCACGGCGCCCTGTATGGCGCCTACAAGGATTCACCTCACGAATCGTTTCTGCTTCGCCGCTTCGCACGCGAGATCGTCATCGCGCTGGGCGTCGCGCTCGGCCTGGCGTGGCTCGCCGACGCAAGAGACGAGTCGATGTTCGTGCTCTATGTCTCGATTTTCGCGCTGACACGCACCGTCACCGAGTTCTGGAAGCTGTTCGTGCGCGTGGAACGTCAGGAGGGGTTCCGCATTCCCACGCAAATCCACTGCGTCACCGGTATCGTGCACAACCCGATCCTGCGTCTCCTGCTGGGCGCCGGCTTCCTCTCGTCGATCTATGGCATCTACGCGCTCGGGACCTGCTTCCCGGACTTCTGGCCAACAGGCGTGCGCGGCCTGCTCATCGGTCTCAGCATTGGAACCGCCGAGGCGATTGCCGGCGCTTACAAGGACGGGTCGATCGAAGGCTTCTCCTGGCGGAAGTTTGCCAAGAGTCCCTGCTTCGGGGCGGTAGGCGGCGTCATCGCGTCGGGTCACACGACGGATCCCGCGTTTCTGTTGCTCGCAGCCATCGGCAGCATGCGGATGTTCCTCGAGCTGCTCTTCAAGATGCTCGTCCGAGACTACGTGCCCGGCAAGTTCAAATCGATGACGGGTCCGTACATCGACTGGATGGCGCGGCGTCAGTACTTCGTGGCGCCGTATGCGATCACCTGGCTCCTGTATGTGGCCCTGTGCAGCCACTCCGACTGGTAGGCCCGGCGTGTTCCCGAACCTGTGGTCGGCGGTGCTCGGGTACTACGCGTTGGCGATTGTCAGCGCCGTGCTGCCGTGGGTGAACGCCGAACTGCTGATGATCTCGGCGATTCCGCTGGCCGGGTCGCGTGGGGGGCTGGTTGCGCTGGTCGTTGCCGTGTCGGCGGGGCAAATGACAGGGAAGGCCTTCATGTACTGGGCCTCCCGAACGTCTACGCGTCCGCATTCCCCGCGCGTGCAGGGCGCCGTCGATCGCTGGCGCGCGCGGCTGCAGCAACGCCCGCGGTCGGTTCTCGCGGTCACCTTTCTCAGCGCACTCGTTGGCATCCCGCCGTTCTTCGTGGTGTCGGTCGTTGCCGGCGCGCTCGGAATGGCCTTCCCTCGTTTCCTCGCCGTTGGTACTGCCGGTCGTGTCATGCACTTCGCCGTCGTGGCGTGTGTGCCTCAACTGATGTGGAGGACATCATGAAGAGGATCTTCGTGCTGGCGTTGGTCATCGGCATGCACGTCGCCGCCCCGCGCCCCATGCTGCAGTCGGTCTCCGCCGCAGGCGGCTTGGGTGCGCCTTCAACCGACGACACACTGGTGGAACGGTTTCTCCACTCGGACCAGCCCCCGCTCACCACGTATCGCGCACGGCGGACGCTCCAAGCCTCGACACGGGGCGGCAAGATGGCCGCCTCACTCGAGGCGTGGACCCATCTGGATTCGGACGGAACGTTTGGCTTCGAGGTGATCCGCGAGGCCGGCTCGGGACTCATTCGAGAACGCGTCCTCGTGAAGGCGCTCGAAACGGAGCGACGGAACCACAACGAGCGTGCGACCGGCGAGGTTATGCTCAGCCGGGTCAATTACGACTTCGACGTTCGCGCCGCGGCCGGCGACACCGTGAAGATCGGCCTGCTCCCCCGTCGCCGCAGTCCCATGCTGCTGGTTGGCACGGTCACCGTGACACGAGACGGCGGGGACATGCTGCGGATCGACGGGAGTCTCTCCGAAGAGCCGTCGTGGTGGACGCGTCGCGTCGATATTGTCCGTCGTTACGCGCGGATGAACGGCGTACGAGTGCCGGTGGAGATGTCCTCACGCGCCGATGTACGTATCGTGGGGGACTCATCCTTCTCGATGACGTACGACTACGCGATGATCAACGGTCGATCGGCCGGCCTTCGTCCATCGCCTGGTTCGCCAGGCGATCGGCAGTCTCATTGAACTCGCGACGCACGTGCTCGAAACGGACATCGCCGATCTGCTGTACGAGGCGGCGCGCGTCTGCCCACAGCGGCTGAAGGCCTTGATTTTTCACACGGTACTCGCCTCGCATCTGTTTCACCAGCAGTTCGGAATCCGATCGCACGTGCAGCCTGCCGATGCCTGCGCGCACCGCCCAGGCGAGCGCCGCGAGCAGGCCGCGGTATTCCGCCACATTGTTGGTGGCGACGCCCAGCGACTCTTTCATCTCCTCCACCGTGCCGTCGTCGCACTCAATCCGTACGCCGTAGCCTGCCGGGCCGGGGTTGCCCCGCGACCCGCCATCGACGCTGGCGACGGCCGACCGAGTGGAGGCTGTTCCAAAGAGCGAGGGCTGACTCACGGTGCGGCCGGCGCCTCCGCCGGAGCGGCAGGGGGCACGTAGTAGAGAATCCGCTGGCAGCTGTCGCACTGGATGATCTGGTCGTTCTGCCGGACCATCTGGAAGACGACAGGTCGCAGCCGCACGTGACACACCGAGCAGGAGCCGTCCCGTGTGGCCAGGCTGATGGCCACGCCTCTGCGTGCCTTCGCGACCTGCTCGAAGAGCGCGATGAGACGCCGTTCGGTGGCCTCCGTCAGCGACGCGCGCCGGCTCGAGGCATCGGCCAGCTTCCTCTGCATGAGCATCAGCTCCTGCTCGAGCGCCGCCTTTTCCAACGCAATGTCCTTCTGCTGTCGCGCGAGCGCCGCTTCGGCCCCTTTGACCTCTGCGGCAATCGCGTCGGCTTCGAGCATCCGCTCCAGCACCTTCTCCTCGACGTTTCCGAGCTCGCCTTGCGCAGTCGCCATTTCGTGCTGGATGGCCTGGTATTCGCGGTTGGTCTTGACTTCTGGAAGCTGGTCCTTGAACTTGGTGAGGCGTCCCTGGAATACGGCGGCCTCCTTTTCGAGCGCGCGCCGCGCCTCCTGCGTGTCCTTCAGGCGCTGTCGGACGATCTCGACGCGCTGCGTGGCGTCGCTGAGGCGCGCGTCGGCCTCGGCGAGGCGTTGAGGATGTGCGGCGATCTTCCGCCGCGCCTCCTCGATCGCGTTGTCGAGGTCCTGAAGCTGTACGAGACGTTCGAGATCCGGAGTCATTACTGAGTGGGCCCGCCAGGATTCGAACCTGGGACCAACCGATTATGAGCCGGCCGCTCTAACCGCTGAGCTACGGGCCCCCGGGCAAGTTCAAAGTGCAAAGTGCAAGGTGGAAAGTAAGTCGAGAAGTAGGTGGTTGCAGTTGAAAACTTACTTTGCACTTTGCACTTTCTACTTTGCACTTCCTACGTCCGTCCCTCCAGGAACGCCTTGAGCTTCCGGCTCCTCGATGGGTGGCGCAGCTTCCGCAGCGCTTTCGCCTCGATCTGGCGGATCCGCTCGCGGGTGACGGCAAAGTTCTGCCCCACCTCTTCGAGCGTGTGCTCGCTGCCGTCGCCAACTCCGAAGCGCATCTTGATGACCTTTTCCTCGCGCGGCGTCAGCGTCTTGAGCACGGCCTCGGTCTGCTCCTTGAGGTTCAGATTGATGACCGCCTCGGCGGGCGACACGATGTTGCGGTCCTCGATGAAATCGCCAAGGTGCGAGTCTTCCTCTTCGCCGATCGGCGTCTCGAGTGAAATCGGTTCCTGCGCGATCTTCAGCACCTTGCGGACCTTCGACACGGGAATGTCCATCCGCTTGGCGATTTCTTCCGAGGTGGGTTCGCGGCCGAGCTCCTGGACGAGCGCACGCGAGGTGCGAATCAGCTTGTTGATCGTCTCGATCATGTGGACCGGGATGCGGATCGTCCGCGCCTGGTCGGCAATCGCGCGGGTGATGGCCTGCCGAATCCACCACGTCGCGTATGTCGAGAACTTGTACCCGCGGCGGTACTCGAACTTGTCGACCGCCTTCATCAGGCCGATGTTGCCTTCCTGAATCAGGTCGAGGAACTGCAGGCCACGATTCGTGTACTTCTTGGCAATCGAGACCACGAGCCGCAGGTTGGCTTCGACGAGCTCCTTTTTCGCCTGTTCGGCCTGCGCTTCGCCGCGCTGAATCACCTCGATCGTCCGGCGAAGACGCTCGGGCGTCTCCTCCAGCTCGTCGACCATCGCCTTGACTTGCGTCCTGATGTCCTTGAGCTTCTTCGCGAGGTTCTTCTTCTCCTCTTCCTTCAGCTTCGGACCCTTGCCCTTGACCCTCGGATTGATCTGGCGGTCGAAGGCGTCGGCCTCACGCTGCACGCGCTGCACCGCGTCGACCGCCTCCTTCACCTCCTCGATGAGACGCCGCTTGACGATCTCGGTGAACTCAATCCGGCGGATGAGGCGGGAGACGTCGATGCGGCCGCGGAGCGCCTTCCAGCGCGCGCGCCGGAACCTGCGCTTGTCCTTGCGCGGCGTGTCCGCCATCTTCTCGGCCAGCTTCACGAAATTGGCGCGCGCCCTGCGGACGTTCTCGATCTGCTCGAGCACGTCGCCCTTGCGTTCCTCGATCACTTCGTCGGTGATCTCTTCGTCGCTGAAGATGACCAGCTCGCGAATCGTGCGCTCTCCGGCGCGGAGCTGGTCGCCCATGATCAGCATGCGCTTGGCAATCGTCGGCGTGCGCGAAATCGACTTGATGACCGCGAGCTTGCCTCGCTCGATCCGCTTGGCGATGGCGACTTCGCCTTCGCGGGTGAGCAGCGGCACGGTGCCCATCTCGCGGAGGTACATCCGGACCGGGTCGTTCGTCTTGTCGAGCGCGCCGGGCGTGAGATCCAGCTCCGGTTCCTCGCCAGACCCCTCGCGGTCGAACTCCTTGTCGCCACGGTACGCCTTGTCGGAATCGACCACCTCGATGCCGGCGCTGCCGAACGCATTGAACAGGTCGTCGAGATCTTCCGACGAGGTGATCTCCGACGGCAGCATCTCGTTGACCTCGTCATAGAGGAGATACCCTTTTTCCTTGCCGACGTTGATCAGCGTGCGTACTTCGTCGTATCTCTCTTCAATCGACAAGGCCATGTTCCTCCGTTGTGCCTCTCTCCGGTCTTTAGTCTTTGGTCTTTGGTCTTTGGTCTTTAGTCTTTAGGCCAGGGCCAGAGCCAGAGCCAAGGACCAACTAGAGACCAAAGACCAGAGACCAAAGACGTCTCTCACGTCAGTTTGTCAATCCGCTGAATCAGCTCGTACTTCCGCACCAAGAGTTCCTGCAGCTCGTCGCCCGGTGCGACGCTACCCTCCTGCTGCAGCCGGTCGATTTCACGCTGTAACACGGCGCGCTCGCGCTCGTAGCGCAGCCGCCTGAGAATCTGCACGCACTCCCCCGCGTCGTGCACGTGGGGCTCGGTTTCGCTTGCTATACCAGTTA
Organism: Vicinamibacterales bacterium; assembly: GCA_050742335.1. Classification (GTDB taxonomy): domain Bacteria; phylum Acidobacteriota; class Vicinamibacteria; order Vicinamibacterales; family UBA2999; genus DATCJA01. Next base: position 7,636 of record JBOGIR010000487.1, read on the forward strand.
CGAGCTGGGCCTCCGCCGCGTTTAGGCGCTCGAGCAGCACGGATGGAGAGAAACCCCTATCATCGTTCAGTTTCAGCGCGAGATCCAGCACCGCCCGGGAGACCAGCCCCTCCAAATCGGTCGAATCGAGCGTGTGCAAGGCGTCCAGTACGAGGGCGGGGCGGTGGATCAGCCACCAAATCAGCCCTTTTTCAGCCTTGGTGACCTGTCCAAGACCCGGGAGCTGGCTGCTGGTGAGGGTCGGCTGCCGGCGGGTGACGGCTTTGGGCACCTGCGCCCAGATGGACTCGCCCCCGACGCCCGCCCTCCCGGCCACCGCCTCGACGAACAGCTCCTGGCGCGTGCGGTCGGGGATGCGTTCGACAATCGGAAGCACCTCGGCCACGAACCGGGCCCGTCCTTCGGTATTTCGCAGGTTATGGTGTGCAGCGGCCCGGTCGAGCAGGTATTCGAGATAGGGTTGCGACGTCCGAAGGCGCTCGGCGTACCCCTGTCGACCGTGTTTCCGGATGTACGCGTCGGGATCTTCGCCGGCCGGCAGTATGGCCACATTCACCTCAAACCCTTCCGCGACCAGCATTTCGCACGATCGGGCGGCCGCCCCCTGGCCGGCCGTGTCAGGGTCGAAGCTCAGGACAGCCTTTCCGGTGAATCGTCGTAACTGCTGAGCTTGAGCCGGGGTCAACGCCGTGCCGCAGGATGCAACGACCGACCGGAATCCGGCTTGAAAAACCTGGGCAAAGTCGAAGTACCCCTCGACGAGGATGGCAAACCCCGATTCCCGAATGGCGCTCTTGCCAAGGTTCAAGCCGTACAGCATTCGACTCTTCGAGTAAATCGGGGTCTCGGGCGAGTTGAGGTACTTGGGCTGCTGATCGGCATCGACGGCGCGAGCCCCGAACGCGACGACCGAGCCAGTTTCGCGCCGGATGGGAATGATCAGCCGGTGTCGAAACCGATCGACAACGGTGCCGTCCTCGCGTTGCACCAGCAGCCCGGCGCGGAACAGGAGTGCCTGTGAGAAGCCCTGCTGAAGAAGCGCGTCCTTGAGGCCATCGCGCGGCGCGAACCCGAGGCCCAGCGCGTCGCTGGTGGCGTCGGTAATGCCACGCGCGCCGATCTGCGTGCGGACGCGCCCCCCGGCGGCAGACGCCAACTGCTTGCGGAACCAGCTCGCCGCCGCCTCGTGTACCTTCAAGAGGCTTTCGCGTTCGGTGGTGCTGGCGCGCTGCTCGTCGCTCTGCTCGAGTTCGGGCGGCGTCATCCCGAACCGCTGGGCGAGCATCCGGACAGCGTCGGGAAAGCTCACGCTCTCGCGCAGCTCCAGAAACTTGAACACGTCGCCCCCGGCGGCGCACCCGAAGCAGTGGAAAAAGCCCTTGTCACGATTGACGTGAAACGACGGCGTCTTCTCGGCATGAAACGGGCAGAGGCCCTTGTAGGTGGCGCCCGATTTCTTCAGCGACACATAGTCCTGGATCACGACGAGGATGTCGGCGTGCTGCTTCAGGTCGTCGATGAACTGCTGGGGGAATAGACCCATACGGAAGTTCAAAGTGCAAAGTGCAACGTGCAAAGTGCAGACGCAAGACAATCACGAGCCACGGAGACACAGAGACACGGAGAAACGTTGATCAACTCTGTGTCTCCGTGCCTCCGTGGCCCGTGGCACCGGAAGTCTTGCATCTTGAATGTCGAATCCCGCACTTCAGTCCTTCAGATAGACAATCGTAGCCCCTCCGCCTCCCTGATTCTCCGGCGCCGTCTCGAAGCGCGCCACGAGCGGGTGCTCTTTCAGATATGTGGCCACCGCGCGGCGGAGCTGTCCGGTGCCATGCCCGTGGACGATGCGCAGCTCGCGCAGGTCGCCGACCGTCGCCTGATCGAAGAACTTTTCCAGACGATCCACCGCCTCGTCCACCGTCGCGCCGATCAGATTCAGCTCGCTGAGCCCGCCCTCGCGCGGCTGCAGGTCAACCTTCACCCGCACGGTTGGAGCCGCGGGTGCACCTGCGACGAGACGAAGATCGCGCAGCGCGGCCCGTAGCCGCTTGCCACGGACATCGACTTCGGCGTGTTTGTCACGTACTTCGATCACGACACCTTCCAGGCCGAGCGCGCCGACGCTGACACGGGATCCTGGTTCAATGGCCCCCGGCGGTTGCGCCACGCTCAAGGCATCGGCTGCGGCGAACTCGGCGCCCTTCAGCCGCTCCGCGACCCGATCCAGAGCCGCCCGTGCATCGGCTCTCACGTCACCGATGTCGCCGGTGCTCAACCCGGCAGATCGCATCTTGCCACCGGCATTCAGGCGCACCGCGGCGCGTTCGGACAACTCCGCCGCGCGCGTCTTCAGCGTGTCGATCACGGCATCGACCTCGCGCCGGGCCACACGCAACTGCTCGTCGATCCTGGCGTCGAGCCGCCGCCGGATTCGGTCCTCCCGCTCGCCGACCGACGCTTCACGTGCGCGCACCCGTTTTTCTGTCTCGGCGACGATCGACCGCTCGCCTTCGATGGACCGCCGTTCCTGTTCGAGCCGGCGCAGGTCATCGTCCATGCGCGCCAGGTGATCGGCCAGTTGCTTCTGTGGTTCGGTCAGGTTCTCGCGTGCCGCGCTGATGACCGTCGTCGGCATCCCGAGACGAGCTGCAATTTCGATGGCAAGACTTCGCCCCGGCGAACCGTAGACGAGCCGGTAGGTGGGCGCAAACGTGTCCGGATTGAAGCCGAACGCAGCGCCTGCGACGCCCTCCGTGGTCGACGCGTACGACTTGAGCGCGTCGTAGTGCGTGGTGGCAATCAGGTGCGCGCCGCGGCCGCGGAAGTGATCGATGACGGCTGCGCCGAGCGCTCCACCTTCGGCAGGGTCGGTGCCGGCGCCGACCTCGTCGAGCAGCACGAGCGCGGGGAGATCAAGATCGCGGTCCATCGCCACCACATTCGTGATGTGGGCCGAGAAGGTGCTCAGGCTGGCCGAGATCGACTGCTCGTCGCCGATATCAGCGAAGAGCGACCGGAAGACGGGCAGCCGCGAGCCCTTCTCCACTGGGATGTGGAGTCCCGACTGCGCCATGGCAGCAAGCAGGCCGGCCGTCTTGAGCGCCACCGTCTTGCCGCCGGTGTTCGGGCCCGCGATGACCAGGACACGCACGGGCGGGAGAAGAAGGATGTCCACGGGAACGGGATCCGGGATCCGGGGTTCGGATCCCCGATCCCGGATCCCCGATCCCAGCTCTCCGATCCCGGCGATAAGCAACGGATGGCGGGCCCCGCGCAGCTCGAATGTGCCGTCTTCGGCGATGACCGGCTCGATGCCGCCGGCGAGCTGCGAGAAACGTCCGCGCGCCTGAATCACGTCGAGCTCGGTGGCGACATCCAGCGTGCGATGGAGATCGGCCGGACGCTCGCGGAACGCGTCGGTGAGCGCCAGCAGGATGCGATGGATTTCCTCCGCCTCCTGCTCTTCGAGGGTCACGATGTCGTTGTTGATGTCGACTGTCTCCAGCGGCTCGAGAAACAGGCTGGCGCCGCTCGCCGATGCGCCATGGACGATACCCGGGATCGCAGAACGATGCTCGGCGCGCACCATCAGGACGTAACGGCCGTTGCGGTCGGTGACAACCTGCTCCTGCAGGTACTTTGCCGTGTCGCGGCCGCGGAGAAATGATTCCAACGTGCTGCGCAAACGCGCGCGCTGCCTGCGCAGCCGTTCCCGGATGCCGGCGAGCGCCGGGCTGGCCTGGTCCACGACGTCGCCGGACGGCGCAATTGTCCGCCGGACGTCGGCGATCTCGCCCTTGAACGACGCCGCGGCGTCCGCCACGGCCCGGAGCAGCGGGAACGTGGGACCGAGCGCTGCGATCGTCGTGCGGGATTGTTCGACCGATTCGAGGTACTCGGCCAGCGCCAGCAGGCGAAGCGCTTCCAGCGCGCGCCCCTCCACCTCGAGCGTGTCGATGATCTCGTCGAGATCGGCAGGAGCGCGAAGGGGAAACCCGGGATGATCCGCCAGAAACCGGACGGCTTCGCTCGTAGCCCGCAGAGCGAGGGCCACTTCAGTCGCATCAGTTGACGGATGCAGCACCTCGAGCCGATCGCGGCCGGTTGGCGTGACAGCCAGGCCGGCGAGGACGGAAACGATGCGGTCGAACTCGAGGGCTCGTAACGCGCCCGGATTCATTGTTTTCGGTGGGTTCAATCGGTTCAGAACGTCAGGGGATGATCCAGACGACTTCGTGGTCCAGGGTTCGTGCAAATCGTCCACCGCGGGCGACAAGCGCCCGCCACTCCGCTTCGGTGTACACGAGGATTTCCGCCGGTACCGGCAGCGCCCCGAGATCCCACGCGAGCGCGCGACGCTCGAACGGCTCGGCCGTCTCCGAGACGACTGCGACGAGATCGAGATCACTGCCCACGCCCCAGTCGCCCCGGGCGTACGACCCGAAGTAACCGAGCCGCCGTAGAGGCGACCGCGTCCGGGATTCGCCAGCCGCCCATCGACGCACGGCCCGATCGACCTGATCGCGATCAGGCCAGACGAGCACGGACGAATTCAAGGATCTCACTGGCATATCGGATGGCTTCATCGCTCTGCAGCGGCCCGTAGTGTTCGAACGGCGCGCCTTCCGGATGGCCGTTGGCGCACCGCGTGGCCACGTAGAAATTGTCCAGTACCTTCGCTTTCTCGACCAAGTGCGCGACATCCGGTGAGCCAGGTTTTGGACCCGGCAACTCCTCCAGAAGCCGCGCGACGACGTGTCCCCAGGCTTGCTGCCCCAGCGAGAGGTGGAGCGCCGTTGACCGCCATCTCGGCCGCCTGCTGCGCTGCGAAGCAGGCCCACTCGTGGCGTCCCTCGGCCTGCGAGGATCTGGCCTGCTCGAGGTCCCGCTCCGTCTGCGAAAACCAGTCACGCGATCGGTTCGCCACGGCCGGACTCCATCCCGTCAGTGTAATCCGAGTGGCTCGTTGCCGGGCGCAGACTCACACGCAAAGATCGCCGCTCCACTGTAGTGCTCGAAGGACTTGCCGAACTCCGCGCTTCCCCATGTTCTTCTTCGACGTTCAAGTTCGGCTGAAGGCGCACGCGCAAAGGTCCGCCTGAAGGCGGACACTACGTACGTGCTGAGGCGCGTGCGAACGTGAACCTGAACGTGAACCCCGAACCGAACCTGAACACGAACCGAGAAGCGACCCGCCTCCGCTCGCGCATCGTTCCCGCGAGCTACGGCGAGGCCTCGCCGTAGCGGCGAGCGAAATCCTCGCCGCGAAGGCGGGGAACCCAG
>JBOGIR010000488.1:0-10394 GCA_050742335.1 Vicinamibacterales bacterium
GGCTACCAGGCTGTACTGCTCCGGAGACCTAAAGGTCTCCGGCTACCGGGCGGTGTGTGCATACCGGTAGCCGGAAGCCTTCAGGCTTCCGGAACGCTTTCGGAGCGCGCTACGACAGCACCTTGATGACGACGCGGCGGTTCATGGCCCGCCCGTCGCGCGTGTTGTTCGGCGCAACCGGCTTTTCTTCACCGTAGCTGATCACATTCATCTTGTGCAGCGGGATCTGGTGCTGCTCGTACAGGTACCGCTTCACCGTTTCGCCGCGGTCAATGCCGAGCCGTCCGTTCACGTCCGTGGAGCCCACGTTGTCCGTGTGCCCTTCGATCTCGATGAACACGTTCTGTGGATCGGCCTTGAGCTTGGCGACCACATCGTCCAGACGCATCTTCGCTGTGTCGGGAAGCTCCGCGCGTCCGAATTGGAAGTTCCCCTGATCTTCGCTGAGGGTCACTTCGAACACGAGGCGACGCGTTGCAGCGACGACCGCGTCAACCCGTCCGCCGACCGCGTCCACTCGTCCGCCGACCGTGGTGGCGCTGGCCTGCGCCTTGTCGGCGGCGCTGCGTGCATCGGTCGCAGCCGACTGGGCCTGCGCGGCCGCTTTGCCAGCAGCTTCCGCTTTCTGATCGACCGCGCCGATGCGAGCTTCGTTCTGCCCGACGCGCTGCTGCGTCTGCTCAACGGTGCCGCCCAGCGTATCGACCTTGGTGTTCACCGCGCCAACTTCCTCTCGTACGAACCCCTTCGTGGCGCACGCAGGCACGATCGCCACGCTCAGTGCAATGATCGATGCCGTCAACAACGTTTTCCGCATGATGCTCTCTCCTCCCAGGCTCTTCTGGTCTTGTTCGTGATTAGTTCTCCGGGCGCGCCGGGCTGGACATGTACCCGCCTCGCGCGTGGACGGTCAGGTTCCTATTGCGTGTGCGGACTTCGAGCGGGTGCCACCCTGGGCTCGGATCCGGCTCGAACGTGATGAGGTACTGGTATCGCAGTTCCTCGAACAGGCTGCCAATGCTTTCCATGACGTGCTCGGGCATGCTCGCCACGCGCATGCTGCCGCCGGTCCAACGTGCCAGGTCCGCGAGCGTTGCGATGGCCGTGGAGGCCCCGTCGGCCGCCAGCACCGAGAGCTCGTGGCCCGGATGATCGAGCGGGCTCACCACGGTGAGCAGGTACACCGGCACGTCGATCGCGCTGGCGATGCCCGACACTTCGGGTGCGGTAAGCCGGCTGCCGGTGTCGACGCCGTCGGTGATGACCAGCAGCGCACGATGGCGGTTGGCCCGCGCGGCAACCGTCTTTGCCGCCGTCCCGACCGCATCGTAGAGCGACGTGATTCCCCACGGCCGCCCCTCCAAGTTCGGGCGCCGAACACGGTCCACGTCACGGGTAAACGGCACGACTTCCTGCAGTGTGGCGTCGAAGGTGTACAAGGCCGCCTCGTCACGCCCGCCGGTCAACAGTCCCATCGCCACGTTCACCGCGTGGCGGGCTCGGTCCATGTTGCCGGCCACTGCCATGCTGCCGCTGACGTCGAGGAGGACCGCAAGGCTGATAGGCGCCTCGCCCGTGTAAAACTCGCGGATTTCCTTGCTATTGCCGCTGTCGATGACCTCGAAGTCACTTCGTTTCAGGTTTCGGACGATCCGGCCGCGCTGGTCGCGCACCGCGGCCGTGATGCTCACCACCTCGACGCCCGCCTTGAACGTGATGGTCGGGCGCTGATTGGCGGGCTCTCCAGAGCCTTGCCCGGCGTACGAGGTACTCGCTACGGCCAGCATGAGCATCGCGGTCAGCATCGGGGGAGCTTCTGGATGCCGCGTCACGGCTCCGCTCGCTTCAAGCGTCTTGCCATCGGGCTTAGCCTAGCAGTTTCAACAATTAAGCGTGATCGGCGGCTTCGAAGACGTCCCTACGGGCGGGAAAACGTGTAATTCTTACACAAACAGGGTATCCGCCGGTGTAATTGACGCAAGAACAAGGGGTAACCGCGCACCGCGTGTAAGATGGTTCCTGGATGCTGACGTCGAAACTTGCACGGCCGATTCCCGTTGCGGCGCGGGTCGGCCGTTTTTCTTACGCAATCCGCAATATCGTCGCCGAAGCGCGCGCCGTGGAAGCGCGCGGCCGGAAGGTCCGCTACCTCAATATCGGCGATCCCGTGGCGTTTGGATTTCAAACACCCCCGCACCTGATAGAAGCCGCCCGGCGGGCGATGGTGGACGGGCACAACGGCTACTTGCCGTCGGTGGGCATTCCGGCGGCGCGCGAAGCCGTCGCGGCCGATTACTCGTCACGCGGGATGGCCGCCTCGCCGGACCGGGTGCTCATCACCACCGGCACGTCGGAAGCCATCGATCTCGCCCTGAACGCGCTCGTCGACGAGGGTGACGAGGTCCTCGTCCCGATGCCCACCTATCCGCTCTACACCGCGGTGCTGGCCTCTATCAACGCGCAGCCGCGCTGCTACCGGACCGATCCGAACCACGAGTGGCTTCCTGATTTCGATCATCTGCGCACGCTGGTGACACCGCGCACGCGCGCCCTGATCATCATCGATCCCAACAACCCGACGGGCGCCGTGTATCCACCGGCCGTTCGGCGCGCGCTCATCGAATTCGCCGAGCGCCACAGCCTCACGATCGTGGCCGATGAAGTGTACGCGGAAGTCGGTTTCGATGGCCCCGTGCCGCTGCTGGCCTCCCTCGAGCCCGACGCGCCGATCATCTCGCTGTCGAGTCTGTCGAAAGCCTACCTGGCCCCGGGTTGGCGGACCGGGTGGATGGTCGTCGCCGCCACGCCGCGTCTCGACGATGTGCTCGCGGCGATGACGAAGTTGGCAGACGGACGGTTGTGCAGCCCCGGGCCCATGCAGCACGCAGTCGTCGCGGCAATGACCGGCGATCGCTCGCACCAGACGACCTTCCGCCGCGCGCTCGCGGAGCGCGCGCGGGTCACGACCGAGTCGTTGAACGCGATTCCCGGGATGCGCTGTGTGCCGCCGCGCGCGGCGTTCTACGCGATGCCGGCCGTGTCCCTTCCGCCGGGGCGTACTGACGAAGACTACGTGCTGTCGCTGCTGAATGCGACGGGCATCCTCTGCGTGTACGGGTCGGGGTTCGGCATGCCCCCGGAGCAGGGGACGTTCCGGATCGTGTATCTCGCCGACCCCGCAGAGCTCACCTCGATCTACGCAGACATCGCGGCGTTCACGCGCGAGTATCTCGAGCGGGCGGGCTGAAGGCCACATCTGTGGAGCGCGCGTCTCATGCGCTCGCCGTCTATGTCGTCACGTCTCTGGTCGCCACCTGGCCGCTCGTGCGCGGACTGGGACGCGACGTCCCCTGGGATCTTGGCGACTCGATTCTCAACATGTGGATTCTGTCGTGGGATTGCGAGCAGATCCGGCGCATGCTCACCGGGGATCTCTCGCGGATCGCCACCTTCTTCGACGCCAACATCTTTCATCCGGTGCCGCTCGCGCTGGCCTATTCGGAACACCTCATTCCACAGGCCATCCAGATTTTTCCCGTTTACCTGATCAGCAGGAACCCGATTCTCTGTTACAACCTACTGTTTCTCTCGACGTTCGTCCTGTCCGGACTCGGCATGTACTTGCTGGTACGCGAGCTGACCGGTAACGGACGTGCCGCGTTCGTGGCGGGACTCCTGTTCGCGTTCGACCCCTACCGGCTGCCGCAATCCGGGCACCTGCAGGTGCTCTCGTCTCAGTGGATGCCGTTCGTCCTGTACGGACTGCTCCGCTATTTCCACACCCGCCGCCTCCTGCCGCTGGCGGGCGCGGCGCTCGCTTTGACCGCCCAGAACCTGTCGTCCCTCTATTACCTGCTCTTCTTCGCGCCGTGTGCCGTGGCCTTTGCGCTGTGGCAGGTTGCCCGGCTGGGCCTGTGGCGCGACCGGCGCACGTGGGCGGCGCTGTCGGGCGCCGGGCTCCTGGTCGCCCTCCTGACGGCGCCCTTCCTGCTGCCGTACATCGCGTTGCGGGACGAAGGGCTCGCCGCGCGCTCGCTGACCGAAGCGGTCCGCTTCTCCGCCGATGTGTACTCGTACGCGACCGCGTCGGGTGAACAGCAGTTGTGGGGCCCGCTCACGCAGGTGATTCCCAAGCCTGAGGGAGAGCTGTTCCCAGGCGTGGTGGCGGTGCTGCTGGCGCTCGTCGGAATCGCCTTTGGCGGCCGTCTCGCCGCACGCAGCGTCATGCCAGACGCAACGAGCCCTGAAGGCCGGCTCTCCGCCGAATCCCGAGGCCCCGCGCCTTGGACCGCTATGCGGCCTCCTACGAGAATTTTGTACGCGCTGCGCGGCGTTGGTGGGCGAAGTGTAGCGGTCCAAAGCGCGCGGAGCGCGCCAAGAGATACTGCCAACCAGTCACGGGCTCTGCGGGATATCAAGGGCAGGGCCCGTGACTGGCTCGCCTGGTTCCTCGTGGCGGTCGCACTCGGGCACGGCGCTGCCGCCATCGCCACTCTGCTGCTGCGTCGTATCACACTCGATCTGGGGCCTCTCGCCGTGCGGATGAGCAACATCAACCAGTTGCTGCTGCGTGCCGGCGTCGCATTCGTGCTGCTGCTCGTCGTGTCGCCTGCAGCCCGGGCACGAACCCGTGCGTTCCTGCGCGACCGCGGATTCTTTGTCGTCACACTGCTCGCGGCGGTCTGGCTGTCGCTCGGACCCATGCCTCAGTCACTGGGTCGCCCGATTGAAATCGCAGCTCCGTACCGGTTGCTGTTCGATTACGTGCCGGGGTTCGACGGCGTGCGGGTACCGGCCCGGTTCGCCATGATCGTCGCCCTTGCGCTCGCCGCGCTCGCAGGGTACGGCGCCGCGGTGTTGTCGCGGACGCGGTTCGGGCGGGTGGCCTTGATCGCCGCGAGCGTGATTGCCGTTCTCGAGGCCACCCGCATGCCCTTCATCGTCAATAGCATGTTCCCGTTGCGCGATTTCAACGCTCCCGAGGCACGCGTGTACCGTCCGGCGCGAGCGCCGGCGCTGTACCACGAACTGGCGAAACAGCCGGCCGATACGGTGGTCCTCGAGCTGCCGCTCGGCCCGCCCGACTTCGATCTTCGCGCCATGTACTACTCGACCGTCCATTGGTGGCCCGTCGTCAATGGCTACAGCGGATTCTATCCGCCGCACTATGGCAGTCTCGCAGCGGCGCTGTCCGAAATTCCGCGTCACCCCGATATCTCGCTTCAGGCGTTGCGATCGACTGGAGCGACCCACCTCGTCCTCCACGAGGCCGCCTATCGTGACGACGAAGGAACAGCCACCGCGGCCGTTCTGCTGGCGGCGGGCGCTGTCGAGCTGTTCCGCAACGGACCCGACGTGCTTTTCCTGTTCCCGCACTGATCGTCGGACGACGTTCTTCGCGGGAGCCGCGGCCCGGCCTCGCCCATCCTATACTTGCCCGATGCGCCAGGACCCGCTCGACTACCTTGCGGTCGATCTCCAGGCGCTTCGCGACCAGGGCCTCTACCGCCGTCTCCGGGTGCTGGACGAGGAGCAGAAGGCACGAACCTCGATCGATCACCGCCTCGTCGTCAATCTGTCGTCGAACAACTACCTCGGCCTCACGACGCATCCCAAGCTGCGAGAGCGGGCGATCGACGCGATCAGGACGCTTGGTGTGGGCTCTGGCTCCGTCCGGACCATCGCGGGAACGATGGACATTCACCTGCAACTGGAACAGAAGCTGGCCGCGTTCAAACGCACCGAAGCCGCGGTGGTCTTCCAGAGCGGCTTCGCGGCCAATGCCGGCACCGTATCGGCAATCCTCGGGCGCGAGGATGTCATCGTGTCCGACGAGCTGAACCACGCCAGCATCATCGACGGTGCGCGTCTGAGCCGCGCGACCATCAAGGTCTTTCCCCACCGCGACGTCGCCGCCGCGCGGCACATTCTCGAGGAGCTGCCGCAGGCGCAGCGGAAACTTCTCATCAGCGATGGCGTATTCAGCATGGATGGCGACCTCGGCGCACTCCCGGCTCTGTGCGACCTGGCCGAGGAGTTCGGCTGCATCATGATGGTCGACGACGCGCACGCGAGCGGGGTCTTCGGGGAGCAGGGGCGGGGCACCGTGGACCACTTCGGGCTGCACGGCCGCGTCGACGTGCAGGTCGGCACGCTGTCGAAGGCCCTCGGCGTGCTCGGCGGCTACGTCGCCGGGTCACGCGCGCTCGTCGAGTTCCTGTCTCACCGCGCCCGGCCGTTCCTGTTTTCGACCTCTCATCCGCCGGCGGTTGCGGCGGCGTGTCTGGCCGCGATTGACGTGCTGGAGACCGAACCGTGGCTGATGGATCAATTGTGGGAGAACACCCGCTTTTTCAAGGGCGGCCTGGCGGCGCTCGGGTTCGACACCGGCGCCAGCGAAAGCCCGATTACACCCGTCATCGTCGGCGACGGCCGCCTGGCGATGGCGCTCTCCGACCGGCTCTTCGAAATGGGCGTATTTGCGCAGGGAATCGGCTTTCCGACCGTCCCTCGGGGCAAGGCGCGGGTCCGCACCATCGTGACGGCGACCCACACCCGGGACCAGTTGCAGTTTGCGCTCGATTGTTTCAAGAACGTCGGTACCGAACTACGTGTCATCTGAATGCATCGGGGTTGCGATAGCATCGGACTGGGTACCGTGATGAGTCGCCGCCTGGCTTTCCTGTTCGTGGGGGCGCTCGCGTGGACGTCCCCTGCCACCGCTCAGACACCGCCGGCAGACGGAGTCGATTTGCTGCTTGCGCGTCTCGAGATGCTGATGCAGGGTGGCGACGCGGCAGCGCTGGCCTCGCTCGTGGCTCCCACCTTCCCTCCGGACGACCTGGAAGAGTTCAAGGGATACCTCGTCAGGCCGGATACGCGGCGCGTCGTTGTCGCCGAGCGCGATCGCGCGCCGCTGACCGGCACCCTCCCCGGCGACGGGTACCGCGTGATGGCGGAGCTCTTCGCGGAATCGCCCCAGCGGGCTCGCATCGTGACGGTGCTCATCGACGTCCGGCGCCCGGCCGGCGGCGCCGACGACACGTGGCGCATCACCGGGGCGCAAGTCGTCACCTCGATTGACGGACTCTTCCGTCTGCACGTCAACACGTCGACCCGATACACCGCGCGAAATCTCACGATCACGGCGGAAGACCTCGTCATCACGCTGATTGACGGCTCGGTGTTTCCAGTCGACAGCGAAAACGGGGTGACCGGTCTGGTCCTGCTCGGGCGCGGTGTGATGCGGTTCACTCCGGCGCCCGAGACCGAGCGCGGCCAGCTCCGGATTTTCTCGGGCGCAGAGACGCTGCAGGCGCCGTTCGAATCGGCCTTCGTGCGCCTGAATCCGCTCGAGTACGAACAACGGGTCAGCGTGGCGAGCCTCACGCCGACAATCGTCAACGCGCGTGAGTTGCGCCGCGCCCAGGACCTGCTCGCACGCGAAGGCCCGAAGTCGTTCAGCCTCGACCTGCGTGACTTGAGCAGTGAACCCTGGTCCCTGCTGCCGCCCGTCGGCGACTTCCTCGCCGAAGTCAGGACGCGGCGCCACGGCATGCTCACGTACATGCGAACCGGGACGTTGGCTGAGGACATCACCCTCTTCGATCGCACCGACCGCCACACGATTGCGCTCTACCCGTCTTCGCAGCGCCGCGCGGCGAGGGGTGGGTTGTCCTTCAACGAAGACGACCGGCGCGACTACGACGTGCTCGACTACGACATCGAAGCGAGCATCGCGCCCGAAACGGAGCGGCTCGAGGGTCGCGTACGGATGCGCATCCGGACGCGAGCGCCCGATCTCTCCTCCCTCACGCTGCGGCTCGCCAATGAGCTGGCGGTGGGGAATATCGTCAGCGTCGAGTACGGGCGCCTGCTGTATCTCCGCGTCCGCGACCAGGACAACGTGATCGTCAATTTCCCGGTCCCGCTGCCGAGCGGCGCGGAGCTCAGCCTGCTCGTCACCTACGCCGGCCGGATCGCACCGCAGAACATCCGAGACGAAGGCGTGCAGGGCGAGAGCCAGCGTGACGACCCGCTCTTCATTCCTCCTGAGCCCAACTTCCTGCTGAGCAGCCGGTCGTTCTGGTACCCCCAGAACCCCATTACCGACTACGCCACGGCGACGCTGCGGGTGATCATCCCGGAGGGATATGGCTGCGCCGCCAGCGGCCAACCGAGAACCGGTGACGAAGTCACGCTGCGCGATTTGCTCACGCTCACCGACGGCCGTTCCTTCGTGTTCACGGCGAGGGAGCCGCTGCGCTACTTTGCCGTGGTGGTCAGCAGGTTCACCCGCGTCGCGGAACGGACGATTGAACTCGCGATCGACGACACGAGTTCGACCGGCTCGGCGACGCTCAGCATTGCGATCGACGCCAACCCGCGCCAGCAGGGAAGCGGACGGGCCCTGACCGATGACGTCGAAGCCATCATGCGGTATTACGCAGTCGTCGTCGGCGACGTCCCCTTCGCGTCGATGACGGTGGCGCTCGTCGAGGACGAATTGCCCGGCGGTCACAGCCCCGGCTACATGACGGTACTGAACAATCCCCTTCCCACGTCGCGCTACGTGTGGCGCAGCGATCCGGCCGCGTTCTCTGGATTTCCCGAGTTCTTCCTGGCGCACGAGCTCGCGCACCAGTGGTGGGGACAGGCGGTTGGCTGGCGCAACTATCACGAGCAGTGGCTCAGCGAGGGGTTTGCCCAGTACTTTGCCGCCTTGTACGCCCGGCAGGCGCGTGGTGAGCGGACGTTCGTCGACATGCTGCGCCAGTTCCGCCGATGGGCCATCGCAGAATCGGATGAGGGGCCGATTTCCCTCGGGTCGAGGCTGGGACACCTTAAGAACGATCGGCGCGTGTTCCGCGCGCTCGTGTACAACAAGGGCGCGGCGGTGCTGCACATGCTCCGCCGTCTGATAGGCGACGACGCCTTTTTTGCCGGCGTGCGGCGCTTTTACACCGAACAGAAATTCCAGAAAGCGGGCACCAACGATCTGCGCACCGCGTTCGAAGCGACATCCGGAAAGCCGCTCGAGCGATTTTTCGAACAGTGGATCTACGGCGTCCAGATTCCCCGTCTCCGTTACGGGACCACACTGCAGCCCGGCGCCGTCACAGTCCGCTTCGAACAGATCGGCGACATCCTGTTCGACCTTCCCGTCACCGTGACCATCGTCTACACGAACGGGCGAACCCAGGACGTCGTCGTTCCAGTGACCGAGCAGCGCGTCGAGTGGACGTCGGCGACCGACGGTGCGGTCAAGCAGATTTTCGTCAACCGCGATTACGCAGCGGTTGCGGTGTTCGAGCGATTTTGACGCACGGCGGGGCCCGTTTGGACCGCTGTACGGCCCTAATCCGCCCCAGTCCTAGAGTTCATTTGTGTTGACGCCTCAGTGCCTCGGTGGTTCGTGATCATCAAGTCAAGGGCAGAGGCCCTTGGCTGATAAGATGAGCCAGACATGGAAACGGTGACGCTGACGATAGACGGTCGTCCGGTCACGGTGGCGAAAGGGACGACGGTTCTCCAGGCGGCCATCGAGGCGGGCATCTCGGTGCCCTACTACTGCTATCACCCCGGCATCAGCATCGACGGCTCCTGCCGTGTGTGCGTGGTCAAGGTTGAAAAGCTGCCCAAGCTGCAGACGTCGTGTTCGACCACGTGCACCGACGGGATGGTCGTCTCCACGCGCGACCCCGACGTCGTGGAGGCGCGCGCGGGCATCTTCGAGTTTCTCCTGCTCAACCATCCGCTCGACTGCCCCGTCTGCGACAAGGGTGGCGAGTGCCCGCTCCAGGATTTCTCGTACACGTTCGGTCCGGCCGAGAGCCGGATGGATTTTCCCCGGCGCGTGTTCGACGGCGAGGGCGTCAAGGCGGACGTCGATTTCGGCCCGACGCTGATGCTCAACCGCAACCGCTGCATCCTGTGCACGCGGTGCGTCCGGTTCATGAAGGAGATCGACGGCGACGCACAGATCGGGATCGTCGATCGCGGCTACGGCAGCGAGATCGCCACGTTCCAGGAGCAGGGCGTGCATTCCCTGATTTCCGGCAACCTGATGGACGTCTGCCCGGTGGGTGCGATTCTCACGAGGGACTATCGCTTCAAGAGCCGGCCGTGGGACAACCCGGCGGTCGTCGATACGATCTGCACGCTCTGTTCGAAGGGGTGCAGCACCAGCGCCTGGTTGAAGGCGAAACCGGAGTGGGCCAGGGGCTCGCGCCTGATCCGCATGACTCCGCGCTTCAACCCCGACGTCAACAGCTACTGGATGTGCGACATCGGGCGCTTCAACTATCACTGGGTCGAGGAGGACACACGGCTGCGCCGCCCGATGCTCCGCACGAGTGCGGGCCTCGAGAAGATGTCGTGGCACGACGTCGAAC
>JBOGIR010000489.1:0-5143 GCA_050742335.1 Vicinamibacterales bacterium
GGACAGATGCTCGTCCGAGGCCAGGTGTTCATCGCCGGGAACGCATCGCTCGACGGGCAGTTGCTCGTGGAGGACCAGGACGTTGGCGACTTGGTGACGAGTAACGCGATCACCGGTAGCGTGGTGATCACGTATACGGGTGGGCTGGGTGGCAGTGTCTGGACGGTGACCTCCTGGCGGGACGTTCGAGATGCTGACTAGGTACGGGCTGCGCCGGGCGCTGTTTGCGACCTCCGTCTTGATCCTTCTAGGATTCGACGCACCCGCGGCGCAGCCCCAGTCGCTTGGCGATGTCGCACGCCGTGAAACCGAGCGTCGCAAGGAGGCGACACGCACGCCCGGGCGTATCTACACCAATGAGGACCTTGGCGCGGTCGATCCGCCATCCACGCCTGCCCAGCCGGTTCAGACCGATCAGGCGCCGGCGGCGGAGGAGCCGACTGAAACCGTAACGGCAGCAGCACCGACTGGACCGACCGTCCTCGAGGAGGATGCAGAGACCCACAAGCTGAATGTCAGGACGACGGCGCCGGCCCGCGAGAAGCGCGATGAACAGTACTGGCGTGCCAGGGCCAAGGACGTACGGGAACAGCTCGCCAAGGTGAGCGCCGATCTCACCGCCGCCCAGGCCAGCCTTGCTGCCCTCGATGGAGGACCCAAGACTCCCGCCGCCACGCGCGAGCGCCAGGTAGTCGCTGCGCTGGTGGAGCGGCTTCAGTCGGAAGTGCGCTACCGACAACTGGATGTGACGAAGCTCCAGATGCACGCGGAAAGCGACAAGGTCCCGGCCGACTGGATCCGCTAGCCTGAAGGATTCGGGACCCGGGACCCGGGATCCGGGATCCGGGATCCGGCTGGAGCGATCGGAAACACCATCTCGATGCTGGCGCCCCCGGCCGACGACCTTCCCACGGTGACGCGGCCGTTGTGCGTCACCACAATCTTCTGCACCACGGCGAGACCAAGCCCGGTGCCGCGTGACCGTGTCGTGAAAAAGGGCTGAAACACCCGCTCACGATCCCCCTCCGCAATGCCAGGGCCGTTGTCGTCAACGGTGATACGGCACAGACCGCCCGCCTGATCCACTTCCCCACGAATCACGATGTCAGGCCGCCTGCCGCTCGTGTCGCACGCCTCCGCGGCGTTGCGCACGAGATTGCCGAACATCTGTCGCAACAACATGTCGTCGCCTTGGATGTCGGCGAACTCCCCTGTCACCGCTGTCGACGTCCCTTCCGGCAATTCCCGGCGCAAATCGTCGACAGCGCGCTGGGCGATGCGGTCCAAGCCGACGGGCAGGAACGACGTCTTCTGCGGCCGCGCGAAGTTGAGGAAGTTCGTGACGATCTGGCCGAGCGCATCGGTCTCCTGGCGTATGCCTTCGACATACGGCCGGTACGTCGCGGGGAGCGCGGCGGGGTCGAGCAACCGGCTGTACCCGTGAATCGTGGCCAGGCCGTTGCGGAACTCGTGGGCGATACCGGCAGTCAGCTCGCCGAGCCGTGCCAGCGTGTCCTTGAGGCGCAGCTGTTCTTCCAGCTCGACGACATTGGTCAGATCGGAAAACAGGCAGATGGCGCCTTGTTCCTCGGCGTCGCCCAACGACGAGACGGTGACGCCGAAATGACACCGCTTGCCGCCGACGATCAGCAGCAGCGATCGGCGCACAATCGGCCGCTTCGTCGTCAAGCACTCGGTGATCACTTCCTCGAGCGGCGGCACACCCTTCAACAGCTCCCGGTAATCACCACCGACAGGGTCGCCGGTCACACCCAGCATGCGGCGTGCGGCTCTGTTGAGAATCTCCACACGGCCCTCGTCATCGACAACGAGCAGTCCCGCCGTCAGGCTCTCGACGATTTGATCGCTCAGCCGCTCGGAGGCTGCCACACGAACGACCATCGCCTGTTGCTGCGTTTTCAGCTGCGACACCTCCTCCTGCATCGCCGTCGACAGCGCGGCCTCCGCGGCGCCGCCTTCGTGCAGCCGGCGCCGCGCGTCGCGAGCGCCCGCCGCGAATTTCAGTACTGCAAACGTCAACAGCGCCACGAGCACCGCCACGATGGCAGTGAGCCCGAGCAGCGCATACCCGTACTGTGTCATCGGAAAGGCCCTTCACCTCCACGGGCCACGCCCCTCGACGTTGCTCGGGGCGTCCTGAGCGACAGCCGAAGGACGGAGACACAGAAACACGGAGGACAATCAATAAAACGACAGGTACCACGCGAGGATCGGTTCTCCGGCCACCGCCGCCACCAGGGCCCCGAGGGCCAGAAATGTGCCGAACGGCAGGGCCGCCTGCATCCCAGCTCGTCTCGACGCCAGCAGCGCCACACCCACGAGGGACCCGGCAAAGGACGCGAGCACCAGGGTGAGGATCATTTGCGGCCAGCCAAGGAAGGCTCCAATCATCGCCAGCATCTTCACGTCCCCCATGCCGAGCCCTTCCTGACCGCGCACGCGGTAGTACGCCTCGGCAGTCGCCAGCAGAATGCCACCCCCGGCGGCGATTCCGATGAGCGACGATAGCCATCCGGGCGGCAGAAACCAGCTCGCCGCGAATCCGGCAACGATGCCAGGCAGCGTGATGACGTTCGGCAGGATCTGATGCTGCAAGTCGATGGCAAACAGCACGATGAGCGCCGAGGCAAATGCCAGGCGCACCGCCAACAGCGGCGTCAGTCCGTACACGGCCGCGCCTCCTGCAAACACGAGCGCGGTGATCAACTCGACGAGTGGATACATGCCCGAGATGGGGGCGCCACAGGTACGACACCGGCCGCGCAGCACCAGCCAGCTGACGACCGGCACGTTCTCGAACCACGCGAGCGGGCTGTTGCAAGCCGTGCAGTGGGACCCCGGCCACACGAGCGACTCTCGTCGCGGGATCCTGTAAATGCAGACGTTGAGAAAGCTTCCGACCACGAGGCCGGCAAGCCCCAAGGTCAACATGGCAAGTGGCGATATCACGGGCGTCGCCCGCGCCGCTCCGCAGGAAGCGGCCACAGGCGCGAGCTCCGGTCCAACGTGACGACTCCCGACTCGAGGCGATACGGCGTCCCGGTGGGATCGACCGGCGTGTCCATCAGGTAACCCGCGGCTCGGAGATCGGGCCAGTCGGCTGGCGGGGAACCCCGCCGTTGCTGAAACGCAGTCACCATCGCTCGAAGCTGGTCCATCTGGTCCATCGCGTCGAGCTGCTGCAACTGCCGTCGCGCATCGTTTCGAAACCACTCATCCTCGGCCGTCCGGGCAATCTGCTCCCACAAGAGCCGAGAGGACTGCCGGCTGCCCCCCTGGGTGAGCGTCGTTGCTGCCAGCGACGGCATCCAGATCGGCGCGTTCGGGAATTCGGCCGCACGGGTGAACCAGGCGGCCGCCTGCTCGTAGTCCTGCCGCCACCAGTAGTGGACGAAGCCTATCCATTGAGCGAACTCCCATTTGTCCGGCTGTGCCTGCAACCCCTTCTCGAGGAGCGCGATGGCGAGGTCCGGCCGTCCTGGGCCGCCCGGCGGCGCTTCGGCAAGGAATGTCGACCCGTAGTAGTAGGCGATGTTGAAGCGCGGCTCGAGCGACGTCGCGAGGTCCAGCAGCGGATAGAGAAGGTCGTACTTCTTGTTCGGATCGGTCGACAACCTGGTGTCTCCGTAGTACTGCACAGCACGGATCCAGTACACGTCAGCTAGCAGCGAGTCGTAGGACAGCGCCAGGCGCCCCATCGCTTCGGGCGACCGCACGTACAGCAGGTTCTCAGCCGTTGCGGCGGGAGGACCTCCACGCCGTTCGTGCATCATCTGAAGACCCACCACCCCACCCAGCAGGACGACGATGGTGACGAGCAGCGGCCATCGCATCGGTGGGGCCGCGCTCACTTGAAATCCCTCCTCGAGAACACCGTGACCGCCGCCGTCAGCAGGAGGGCGATATAGATAACGCCGTACAACGTTGTGGCCATGACATAGGACCACGGAACCGGCAAGCCTTGCACCACCTGCGTCTTGACGTCGAACGCAGCAAAGTTGGGCAGCACGTAATAGAGGGCGCGCGCGAGGGATGCCGCCAACGTTGATTCCACGACGCTCTCGAAATTGCGCAGGTCCTCATTGAAATGGCCGATCACCCAGAGGCCGAACGTAAATGCGGCCGACAGAAACGGGCCCGAGAAGGTCGAGAAGAACAGGGCGATAGCCGTCACGAGCAGCAATTCGAGCACGATCAGCGCAATCGCCGGAAGCATGGCGGGATCGATGGCGCGCGCGGCAGGGAACTGCGTGCTCAAGTATGCGAGCACGGCGTACAGGGCCAGCGTCATGATCACCACGTTGACGAGCAGCGTCAGTGCCAGCCCGGCGTACTTCCCCAGAATGAACTCATACCGGCGGATCGGCTTCGACAGCAGGCCGTAGATGCTCCGTCGCTCGACCTCCTTCCACACGAGGCCGATCCCGATGAAGACGGCGATGAGCAGGCCGAACGTGCCAATGGCCGCGAGCCCCAGGTCCTTGATGATCTTGACGTCCTGCCCGGCCGTGAGCTGGCCGATGAGGTAGGACACGCCAATGAGGAGCGCGGCAAAGACAACGAGGTTGTACAGCACGCGATCGCGCACCGACTCCTTGAAGACGTTCACGGCGACGTGCCCAATCACCCTCATAAGGCGGTTCTCTACGCCGTTTCGAGGCCGCGATCGCGAGGCGTCGCGCCAACCTGCCGGAGGAAGAAGTCCTCGAGGGTCTCTCGCACGGGGTTGAGCGACACGAGCCGGGCCCCGCACGCGGTCAGATCCGACAGCATCCGGTCGGGTGCGACCGACAGCGGGAGTTCGAGTGCATAGCGCTGCTCGCCCAGAGAGGTCGCGCGGACAACCTGGCCGAGGCTCTTTGCGCGCTCGAGCGTCGCCTCGCTGAGCCCGGCAACCACCAACTCCCACCCGCGCACCTCGAAGGCCACCAGGTCCGTGAGCTGGCCCACTGCCGCGAGTCGTCCTCCCGCCAGCACCGCCACGCGGTTGCACAGCGCTTCGGCGTCGGTCAGGACGTGCGAGCTGAAGAACACGGTGCACCCGCGACCGCGGAGCCGCAGGATGAGTTCTCGAATCTCACGCCGCCCGAGCGGATCGAGTCCGGACATCGGCTCGTCGAAA
>JBOGIR010000490.1:0-3734 GCA_050742335.1 Vicinamibacterales bacterium
CGTCAGGCGCTTGCGATCGACGACGTAGGCGAGGAGTCCGGCTTGGACGAGATCATCGACGTCAGCGGGCTGTCTTGCGATTCGCCGCGCGAGGCCTTCCGCGAGCGGGCGCAGCAGCTCGGCGCCGATCGGTTGAACGTGAAGGGTTCGGGACACTGATGACCTCCTGAGGTGGAGTGGTTCGATCGTACTGTTCCAGCAGACGAAGCGTTGCGACATTCTTCGGGCGGTTGTCGATCATGTTGCCCGTCTCGAACGCGTCGATGAGGATGCCCAGGCACGCCTTCGCGTGACCGAGGTGCGGCTTGCCTGACTTCGGATCTATCTCCTGCCCGGCCACCCACGCCTTGACGTGGCGGTCGATCGCGTCGACATAGACCATCGCCTGCACCGGATGCGCCCGCCAGTTGAATGCGCCATACTTGTCGGCGCCGTCCCACATGCCCAGCGCCTCGTAGATCATGCCCGTACTGGGCACGACGGAATACGACGGGACCTTCTTGATGCCGAACAGGTCCTTTGGATTCGGCTTCCTCTTCGGCCTGGTGACGCGCTTCATGGTCCAACCTGCGACAGCAATTCGACGTGACGCGCGATCTCATCCCAGCCACGCACCCGAGTGCACTTCATCCAAAACGCGGAGGGTACCTCGTTCAACAAATGCAGATTATACGCCCGCTCCAACATGATGGCCGGCTTGCCCTTCCCTTCGACCCACTGGCGAACGTTGTGCGGACCATCGTCGATCAGCAGATATGCGTCGAGGTGGTTCCGATTGAACACCGCGATGAAGTCGCGCGGCAGGGCGTTGCCGCCCTCGGAACAGAATTCGTGCCGCACCAACCAACGCGCCTTCTGATCCGTCATGTTGTACGTACATGCCGACACGAAAAGTACCTGATGCCCGAGTGCGCGGATCCGGCGCACTCCCTCCAACGCGCCTGGCACCATCGAAATGCTCTCGTAGAGATCCGGCGCCAGCAGGTAGTCGTAGATGCGCTTCCAACACTCGGGCTTGACCCACTTGTGTATGCTCCAATCGTGGATGCCCTCGATGGTCAGCGAGTCGTCGTAATCGCGGTTGTAGCGACGGAGCCACTCCGCGTGCAGGTCGCAGACGATGCCGTCCACGTCGCAGGCGACGATCACTTTCGTCCCTTTGCGGCGACGCGAATCTGCAGTGCAACATCGAATCGCGCCGCCTGTGTCTGGTAGAGCGTGAATGCATCTCGCATGATGGCAGAGCGAGAGCGCTTCTCGCGCCTACTCAGCTGGTCGAGTAACCGGCGCTCTGCGCGCCGCAGCTTGATGAACGTCACCTCGGTGAGTCGCTGTGACTTCGGCAACCTTGGTCGCGGCATTGGATTGAGAACCTATCTTGAGGGGAGTAGAAAGTAAAGTGGACTCCTTTCAGCTGTCAGCTGTCATCACGAAGAGCGCCGTCCACCGCCGCTCCGTACTGCCGCTCCCACGCTGGCAGCCCGACATCGCGAACGAAGCGGTCCGCGTCCGCCGTGTTCATCGGCATCTTTAGATCGCCGTAGTACCAATGCGGCGGCATCGTCGTCAGCGTGCGCACGATCTGCCCGAGCATGATGTCCTCCGCCCAGCAGTGGATCGCGGGCTTGAGCCCGAAGCGCCGTCGAATCGTGCGCCGCAGCGGGAGCACCTCCTCCCACCACGTCCCCTCGCTCGTGCCCTGCCACGTGTCGAGCAAGTAGTAGTCGAAGCACTCCCGAGTCTTGACGAGATACTCGCCGATATCTCGCTCCACCACACCGTAGATGTTCGTCCGTGCGCAGAGCGCAATCACATCAGCGCTGCGCTCCACCACCACCACATTCCTAACGCCAGGCCGCGCCGCGACGGCTGCAGCGACGAGTCCGAGTCCAAGTCCACCGACGAGCACGCTTCCCTTGGGGCGCACCGCATGCAACATCTCCGCGATCTGGTTCAGCTCCTCTGGAAGATCGGTCATCCAGATGCCGTGGTCATCTTCTACCAACTCATGGATCCGCAACGGCACCGTCGTCTTGCCGAACACCGGCCGCATCCCACGAAGCAACGCCTGGCGCTGACCAACGATATTCACGTCCAGTCCGGCCGCGATCGTGCGGTGGCGCAGCTGCAGTTTTCCATGCCGCCGCTGCGGCAGTTCGATGGGTGATGGATACCACGCCGCCTTGTACGTCATGATACACTTCTCCTTTCCAGGGTTTTACCTGACGACCACGCGAGGCGCGAGCGCCGCCTTCAGCCGCTCGTACATCAGCGTCGTGCCGAGAACACGACGCTCTACACTCTCCAACATGGGCGCATGCTCCTGCACCGGCAACCGAAGAATCAGCACCGCGTATGCGAAGGCCTCCGCGGCGTGCTCGCCAGACCGCCGAGCAGCGTACCCTCCGATACGCTGCTGTGCATCGTGCAGCGACAGGATGTTGACGATCGCCGTATCGGTCCGATTCGCATCGGCCCACATGTGGCCGATCTCGTGCGCCAGGACGTAGTCGGGAGACACGCTGTCGGGCACGACTCCCAACAAGACGATGTTTGGCGCCACATACTCGGCCACGGCTCCCGCGCTCGGCCCCTTCTTGAACATCAACGAGCGCCCGACCAACATCGCCAGCGTGTCGGTCACGAACGGCTGATTCAGATGCGGCACCCACGCCGCGAGTTGTCCATGCGCCTCGCCACCGATCAGCAGCAGCAAGGCAACGATCAGGGCCTTCATGTCTCCTCCTTGTTCGAGATGACGTGCCAGTGGGCGCGCTTGCCCATCTTCTCCGCCTCGTAGGCGGTCCAGCACCCGCCGCTCTTGACGTGAGGCGGCGACCTGCGATCGGTCTTGCGGAACCGCCGCTCGCAGTGATAGCACACCGCGAAACGCATGCCTGCATACCCGGCTGGATACCGCGCCACGGTGATGTTGTGCACGACGGTGCTGTCTCGCGCGATGAGCAAGTTCCGCGGCTTGTAGCCCTGCGCCCACGCGTGCACCGCCGGCGGGTGGATGACCGACTCCGGCCTCGACTCCAACGCCAACAGCGCGTCGTATTCCTCTTCGGCCCAGATATCAACCCCACCGAGGTGGCAGCCTCCGCTCACCAACACGGCGCCGTCCGGCTCCAGCAACCGCGCGATGAGCGCCCGCGCCTCAACCTGACCGGCCGTCGTGAACTTGGCCTCTTCGGCGCCGACGATACCCACGTAGTCGTGCGTCGTCATGCTTCCCTCCGCGTTGCGAGACGCTTCTCGTATCGCAGCCGCTTGCTCCGCAACTTCTTGAGCTTGGTCGCGGCCAGCTTCGCCTTTCGAGTCCAGACCTTCTCCTGTGCGACCACCTTCTCGTGACACTCTTTCAGCCGGTCTCGCGGCGGTGTCGGCCGAATCACGCGAAGCGGCACCAATAACGGCAAGCCGCGGAGCGTCTTGACCGTGTCCAACAGCACCGTGCCATGCCACGCCCGACGCCGGCCGGTGAGCATGCCGAAGAGCGCGGCCTGGACCCTCAGCGCGACTCGCTCCGACGACAAGCCACCATGCTGCACTACGTCCACGTCGCCGCCATGCTGCTCGCGCGTCAGGCTAATGAACTCGTCGCCGCGCAACGGTGGCAGGTACAACTTGAGCTGATCGTTGCCGAGCTGCACGCGGACCCGCTGCGCGCGGCCCGCCACGACCCGCACCCGCAAGCGCGGCCAGAAGGCCGCGGGCGTCTGCTGTCGTTG
>JBOGIR010000491.1:0-5126 GCA_050742335.1 Vicinamibacterales bacterium
AGGTCACCTGCAGCGGATTTCTGCAGATGGCGGTTCCTCGCAGAAAGTCACAACGCTCGACGCGGAGCAAGGAGAAATTCGGCACCGTGGTCCGAAGCTCGTTGTGGGCGCTCGGGTCGTCCTCTTCTCCGTAATCTTCAGTCAGCTTCGGGATCCGCGCATCGACGCCGTCAGCCTCGATACCGGGGAGCGTCACGTCGTCGCTGAAAATGGCAGGGATCCCCACTATCTCGGCAGCGGCCATCTCCTGTTCCAGCGTGACGAGACGCTGCTCGTCGCGCCGTTCGATGCCGCGAGCCTGACGCTCGCCGGTTCAGCGGTTCCGCTCATCGATGAAGTTCGCCGTGACGGCGTCGATGGAGCTGGAGCGGTTCCTCAACTGGTTGCATCGCACAGCGGCACGCTCGCGTATGTCCCTGCCGTCGACACGACACGGGCGCTGGTGCAAGTGAGTCGCGACGGCGCCTATGCAGCACTCGGTCCAGCCCCCAATCGTTTCGATCACCCACGCGTGTCGCCGAATGGACAATACGTGGCGTTCGAAGTCTTGCGCGGTCAGGAAACCGAAATACATATCCACGATGTCGTACGCGGAACAACGAGCAGGCTGACGCAGGAAGGATCGGACTTCGGTCCGTCGTGGCACCCGAACAGCCGGCAACTGGCCGTTTCCTCGACAAGACAGAACGTGCGCGGGATCTTCCTCAAGGATTTGAACGGCACCGAACGACTGCTGGTGCCGAATCCCGCGGCCACCACCAATGTTCGCAATTCATCCTGGTCGCCCGATGGCAGCGTGTTGGCTTACACCGTCCAGACCGGTGACCGGCACGACATCTGGGTGGTGACCGCCGGTGACAAACCGTTAGCGCAACCCCTGCTCACCGGGCCAGCGAGCGAGCACACGCCAAGCTTCTCGCCCGACGGCCGGTGGCTCGCCTACGTGTCGGACGAATCAGGGCGTAATGAGGTCTACGTGCGGCGATACCCGCAGGGCGACAGCCTTGCCGTCTCGAGCGGCGGCGGATTGGGTCCAGTCTGGGGTCCCGATGGGCGAGAGATCTTCTTCCAGGGTCCGTACGAAGGCGCGCCGAAGCTGATGGTGGTGTCAGTGGCGACTGTGGGAGACACGCTGCGTCTCGGGAAGCCGATGCCGTTGCTCGACATGCGGGTACCGGGATCAACGGGTGCGATCGAGCAGTACGCGGGTAGCAACAACGGCGGATTGCGGTACGACGTCTTCCCCGATGGCAAGCGGTTCGTGATGATACGGGGCGCCGATCCGCAGGGCACGCGCGAGATCGTCCTCGTCCAGAATTTTTTCGAGGAAGTCCGGCGCCTCGCACCTCCACGATAGCCCCCTCGCATCCTCTTGACTTCTCCCGGACGACGATGGCACCGTCGTCGTCGAAGAGGAAGATGTCTTTGGTCTTTGGTCTCTGGTCTTTAGTGGACCGAAGCCCAAAGCCAAGAGCCTAAAGCCTGACTACTGAAGACCACATGTCGCGGAGAATGACACTCCACGCGTATCTCGCCGGTGAGGAGACCGTGCGACCGCAGGAGTTGGCGTACGGCGTGCTTCGCGAGCCTCCCGCGCCCGGGTTTCACCACCAGATCGTGGTGGGTCGGATGTATTCACGGCTCGAGCGACACGTGAGCCGGCACAAGGCCGGGCGCGTGGTGGTGTCGCCGGTCGATGTGATTCTCGACCGCGAACACGCCCTCGTAGTGCAGCCCGACATCGTGTTCATTTCGACGGCTCGTCTCGGCATCTGCACCGACCGGATTTGGGGAGCGCCGGACCTGGCGATTGAGGTGCTGTCCAGAAGCAACCGGCGGCACGACTGCACGGTGAAGGTCAGCTGGTATCGCCAGTACGGCGTTCGTGAGTGCTGGCTCGTCGATCCGCTGTCGTGTCGGATCGAGGCGATCGATCTCACGGGCCCGGGAAACGCGTCGCGTGTCTTCGAGAAGCGCCAGATCGTACGCTCCGCCGTCCTGCCGCGCCTGCGCCTGCGTCCGGCCGACGTGCTCGGCGACTGACCTTGATACGTCGAAACGGTTTTGGGCTCTCGGCTCTTGCCTCTTGGCCCGTCACGCTTGAATCGTGAGGAACGGAGCCCAAAGCCAAGAGCCTAAAGCCGAAAGCCTAGAGAACTGAACACGTAAACGTCACGCGGCCTTCGGGAGCCGAGCGATCCGTTGCAGGTTGGCCACCACGGCGGTGCGGCGCAGGTCGAGCGTGTTCTTGCGCGTGCCTTTGTAGCGGGCCTTGCTCCCTTGGATGCGGTCGATACGGGCGAGCGAGTGCTCGATGGTGGTCCGTTGTCGCAGGTGGGCGCGGCCGTCGGGCTGGCGTTGCGCGGCCCGCAGGGATTGGAGGAAGGCTTCCTGGGGATGGATCGCGACCGAGCGCCCGTTGCGTGTCGCGGTCGTACAGGTCGCGCGGAGGACGCAGGCCTGGCAGACCGCGGCGGGGAAATGGATCGTGGTGGCGCCGACCGCGATCACCGCGACCTGCTGGGCCGGACACACGACACGGGCCCCGAGGAGATCAATCGCGAAGGCCTGTTTGGGAAACCGCCCGCCGTTGGGACTGGTCCACGCTTTCGCCCGAATCACCACGCCTTGTGCGTGCAGGCCGGGAATCCGGGCGCTCCCCAGGTACCCGCGGTCGATCTGTAACTCGGCGAGCGGCCCATGCTGCACGACGTCGGGCTCGACGAGAGCCAGCGCGTGATGCTCGGGCTCGTTCGCAGGGCGCACGACGGCCCCGACAATCAGGTCGGCGTCGACGAGTTTGATGACGTGGCGTTTGTAGCCGGTAAAGCACCGCGTGCGCGTCTTGCGCCCGTGGCGCATCTCGGCATCGCCTAGCGACGCCATCCGCTCGGCGGCGACCCCGCGGCGAATGCGCCGGTGCCCGGTCGTCGGATCCGGTTCCAGATCTTGCGCCAGGACGCGGCGCAACGCGGTGAGCGCGGCCTGCACGGGCGGCGCCTCGGCGACCGACACGTGGGCCGCGACCCACGCCTCCACGCGGTCCACTTCGGCCAGGAGTCGCGCGAGGGCGTCGGCCTGCGCCGCGGGATCTCCCCAGTCGATGTCGAGCGCGGCTTTGAGACTCGGCGCGCCCAGCAGGGTCACGCCCGCGCCGTGCAGCACTTGGTCACGCGGGATCTTGAGTGTCGCAGCGGCGCACGTCACCACCGCGCCCAAGGCGCGCCCCAGCAAATTCCACGTGTCCTCCACGCGGCCGGCGCCCACCAAGGGCGACGAATCCAAGGCCGCTCGTAACGCCTGCCAGCCGAAGCGGCCCGTCTGCTTGGCGAGCGCCACCGTGCGATCGAGGAGCTTGCGGTCCAGGTCGTGCGCGATCATTCGCTCGCGGAATTTGACGAGCGCGCCCTGGGAAAAGGGCGCCTGGCTCGCGCCGAGGCACCCCAGCACCAATTGCCAGCGCTGATCCACGCGGGCGGCCACGACCGCCTCTGCATCGCCCACCTGATCGTAGGCCTGCAGCACGGTCACCATCGCTAACAGGGCCGCGGGCAACGGCGTCGTGCCCCGCGGGTGATACGCCGCCGCCAACTCGGCCTGGAACGCCTCATCGAACAGCTCCGCGCGGACCGTGCGCAAGAACACGTAAAACTTGCCAATGCGGTGCAGCGTCGCTGCGAGGCGCGCTTCCTCAGGACTCAGCTCAACCGGAACCTGCCAGCGAATGGGTGTGGGCATACGCCATCAGATCACACACCGATCGCCGAGTCGATCCCCCTGCGCAGGCCGGGTGACATTCGCTCTCGTGGGTGGCGCCGGACGGGGCCGTCCCGCCCGCGCCGCAGGCGCCACTCCCAAGACCCGTGCTGTTGGCGCCGAGCACGGGTGGGGCTGTCCGGCGACAGGACCCGCCGTGCGAATGTCGCGTCGTCCTCTTACGTGATCAACTCTCTAGAGCCGGACGTCCCACCAGCGCCAGGCCCGATAATAGTCTCCTGATGCCATCCGCTCTGAGTGAGAGCGCACGGACTGCGGCGATCACCGACCTGCGCTATCTGTTGGGCGAACGCTGCAGCACGAATCCCACGCAGATCGAACACCATAGCCACGGCGAGTCGTGGCACGCGCCGGCGCCGCCCGACGCTGTGGTGTTTCCAGTCTCCACCGATGAAGTGTCCGCGATCGTGCGGATAGCGGCACGGTACCGCGCGCCCATCGTGCCGTTCGGCGTCGGTTCCTCACTCGAAGGGCACGTCAACGCGATTCATGGCGGCATCTCAGTTGACCTGTCGCGCATGAACCGCATCCTGCGTGTCAGTGTCGAAGACCTGGACTGTCAGGTCGAGGCGGGCGTCACCCATCGACAGTTGAACAAGACGCTGGTCAACAGCGGGGTCTATTTCTCAGTCGATCCCGGTGCCGACGCGACGATCGGCGGAATGGCCGCGACGCGAGCGTCGGGCACAACGGCCGTCCGCTATGGAACGATGCGCGACGTCGTGCTGGGCCTCACCGCCGTTCTCGCCGACGGCCGAGTGATTCACACCGGGGGCCGCGCACGGAAGTCGTCTGCCGGGTACGACCTGACCCGCCTGTTCGTCGGTTCGGAGGGAACGCTGGGCGTCATCACGGACGTGACGCTGCGCCTCTATGGTCTGCCCGAGGCCGCGTCGGCCGCCGTGTGCCAGTTCGAGTCGATGGAGGGCGCGGTTCAGACGGTGATCACCGTCATGCAGTTTGGCGTTCCGGTGGCGCGGATCGAACTGCTCGACGAACCCCAGATCGACGCGGTCAACCGGTACTCACACCTGAACTACCCGCTCAAGCCGACGCTGTTCCTTGAATTCCACGGCACCAGCACGGCCGCCGTTGCCGAGCACGCACAGACGGCACAGGAGATCGCCGCCGAGAACCGCGGCACGGGGTTCCAGTGGGCGACCACTCCTGAAGACCGTTCGAAGCTGTGGCAGGCTCGGCACAATGCCTTTTATGCGTCGCTCGCACTGCGTCCGGGGTCGAAGGCGTGGACGACCGATGTGTGCGTGCCGATCTCGCGGCTCGCTGAATGCATTCTCGAGACACGCCGCGACGTTCAGCGGTCGACGCTGATCGCGCCGCTGATGGGG
>JBOGIR010000492.1:0-11983 GCA_050742335.1 Vicinamibacterales bacterium
GAGCAGGACGGCGGCATGCCACATCTCCAGGGTATCGGTCAGGAACAGGACCGCCCACGCAGCCGACACGCCCATGAACAGGAGCTGGGCGAGCTGGATGATGCGGCGGCAGTCGTAGCGGTCGGCGAGCGCGCCGAAGTACACCGCGAAAAAGAGGAAGGGCAGCCAGTGGCTCAGCACCGCGAACCCCGCGAGCGCCGGGGAATGGAATTTCTCGAACATGACCCAGTAGCTGATCACGTGCTCGATGTTGTCGGCCAGCATTGACAGGAGACTGACCGCGAAATAGCGGCGGTAGGGGGCGACGTGCAGCGCCGCAAAGCGTGGGAACGACGAGCCTGGATCCGCGGTCATGGTGTGTCCTGCAGTGTATCGCGCTTCCTCCAGGTCCTGCGTGACCGCGGGCATCGCGTGTCTCGACGCCGTCAGCGATCCAGCGCGCCACCATGCAGGATCGAGCGCGGACCGCAGCACGGTATTGCCGTCCTGTCAGAATCGAGTTACCTTTGGATCACCATGAAGGGCATTACAATCAAGCTACCGGACGCGACGCTGCGACGACTCCAACAGCAGGCGCGCGAGGCCGGACGGAGTGTCGCGGCGCTCGTTCGCGACCGGGTTGAGGGCGCTCCGGATCGCCAGGCCCCGTCCGTCTACGCAGTGACCGCCGACCTAGCCGGCAGCCTCGCCGGGCCCCGGCGGCCGGCGACCAACGAGCGCCGCAGATTTCGCCGCTCGTGATCACGATCTGTGACACCGGGCCGCTCGTGGCGTACCTCAATCGCAACGACCCCTATCACGCCTGGGCTGTTGCCCTCATGAAACAGGTGCGCCCTCCGCTGCTCACGTCCGAACCGGTCCTCACCGAGGCGGTGTACTCCCTCCGCGAAGACGATCTGGAGGTCGACCCGCTGTTCCAGCTGCTCGAACGCGAGGCGCTGCGCCTGGATTTCGACGCGGCGACGCACTGGTCACGCATCCGCATGTTGATGGCGCGCTATCGGCAGATGGATCTGGCCGACGCCTCGGTCGTCGTCATGAGCGAGTTGCACCGCCGATGTCAGGTACTGACCATCGATCGCACCGACTTCAGCGTCTATCGCCGAAACGATCGTCAGGTGATCGATTTCATCGCGCCGCGGAAGCGCTGACGTGCGCGACGGGACCCAGGTCAACAGGCGATGCGCCGCGTCGGCGGGGTAACGCGGCGGCGGCTGACGCGCACGCGCGCGTCAACCGCGCGTACGCCTTGCTCGAGAACCTTGAGCGGGTTGATGTCGAGCTCGTCGATCTCGGGGCAGATCTCGAGCAGCGCCGACACGCGCAGGAGGGCGTCGACCGCCGCACGCTCGTCCGCCGCCGGACGACCGCGGTAGCCGCGAAGCAGCGCCACGCTCTTCAGGCTCTCCACCATCTCCACCGCGTCCAGATCGGTCAGCGGGTGCAGCCGGACCACCATGTCGCGAAACAGCTCCACCAGGACGCCGCCGCTTCCGCAGGCGATGAGCGGACCAAACGTCGGATCGAGCAGGGCGCCAATCAGCAGCTCCACGCCGCCCGGGACCATCTGCTGCACGAGCGCGGCCGTCATCCGATCGCCCAGGCGCGACTTCAACCGCTCGAATGTGCCGCACAGTGCGGCATCGCCCGGGATGTCGAGCACCACCCCACCCACGTCGCTCTTGTGGAGCAGTGCGGGTCCCACGACTTTCAGTGCAACGGGGTACCCGATCTCGGAGGCCGCAACGATGGCGCCGTTTGCGGTCGAGACGAGCCGTCCCGCCGCGGTGGCCACACCGATCGCGTCGAGGAGTGCCTCCGACTCCGCCTGACTCAACCAGCCGTCCCCGCGTGAGAGGGCCGCCTCCACGATCTGTCGCGCAGTGTCCTCTCTGACGTCCGCAAAATGCGGCACCGTGCCTGTCGGGCGCCGCCGCCACGCGGCATGCGTGGCGACGCGCGCAAGCGCCGTCACAGCCGCCTCAGGAAACGCGTACGATGGGATGGGGGCGAGCTCGGGAGGAGCGCCGCGCGCACCGAGAAAATTGGCGAGAATCGGTTTGGTCGCACCCGACGCGGCGGCGACCACCGCACACGCGACCTCGTCCGCCTTTGTCACGAGCGGTGGAATGAAAATCACGAGCAGGCTGTCGACGTGGTCGTCCGCCAGCAGGAGGCGTGTGGCACGGCCGTACTGATCGGGGGTGGCGGACGCCAGCATGTCGATCGGGTTCCCGACACTGGCCTCGGCCGGCAGCAAGCGACCAAGCGCCGCCGCGCAGGCCTCGCTGAGTGACGCGAGGCACAGCCCCTGTGCCTCGCACGCGTCGGCCGCCAGAATGGCCGGGCCGCCCGCATTCGACAGGATCGCCACACGCGGACCGGCCGGCAGCGGCTGGTGCGCCAGCAGCGTCGCGGTATCGAACAGTTCTTCGACCGTGGCGGTTCGTATCACCCCCGTCTGGTGGAAGAGCGCGTCGACCACGGCGTCGCTGGCAGCCAGCGCGCCCGTGTGTGACGCGGCGGCGCGTGCGCCCGCCTGCGAGCGCCCGGCCTTGACCGCCACGATCGGCTTGGTCCGGGCGACACGCCTCGCAATCTCGGCAAAGCGCCTGGGATTCCCGAAACTTTCGAGGTACAGGAGGATGACGTCGGTCCGCGGGTCGTCCGCCCAGTACTCGATCAAATCGTTCCCGGATACGTCGGCCTTGTTGCCCACCGACGCGAACGTCGAGATGCCGAGATTGAGCTGCTGGACGTATTCGAGGATCGCCAGACCAAGCGCGCCGCTCTGAGTGGAGAACGCGACGCGACCCGCCAGCGGCGTCACGGGTGAAAACGTGGCATTCAGGCGAACCGCGGGATCGGTATTGATGATCCCCATGCAGTTGGGGCCAACCATGCGGATACCGGCCCGTCGCACCTTCTCGAGAATCGCGCGTTCCAGCGCGCGGCCGGCCGGCCCCGTCTCGCCGAACCTGGCACTGATCACCACAACCGCCTTCGTGCCCTTCGCGATGCAGTCGTCCACGACGCCGCTGACCTGCGCGGCGCGTACGCAAATCACCGCCAGGTCGACGTCGCCGGGCACAACGCTGACTCGCGGGTATGCAGGCACGCCGTCGATTGACGCCGCGGACGGATGGACGGCAAACAGCCGACCCGTATACCCGCCGGCTGCGATGTTGTGCAGGATCTCCGACCCGATCTTCCCCCGCGTGCGGCTCGGCCCGACAACAACCACCGCCTGAGGCTCGAAGAGGATCTTCATAGATCGGGTCGCATCGTACTCCGGCTGGAAATGTCCGGCACGCACTGCTATCCTTCGGCACGAATGGTCCAGCGCGCCACGGCGCTCCTTGTTCTGATCTGTGCCGTTGAACTGATCGGCCAGCCACAGACCGGGCCGGGGGTCGACATCGACGGTGACGACATCGGCGGCGTGGTCACCAGCACGCTCGGCCCGGAAGCCGGCGTCTGGGTGATCGCCGAAACGACCGACCTCCCCACCCGCCTCGCGAAGATCGTAGTGACCGACGACCAGGGCCGTTATCTCCTGCCCGACCTGCCTCAGGCCAGTTACAGCCTGTGGGTGCGCGGCTATGGGCTCGTCGATTCGTCCAGAGTTCAGAGCGCGCCCGGCCGGACCCTGAACCTGACCGCCGTCGTGGCGCCTTCGCCGTCAGCAGCGGCCCAGTACTATCCCGCGCTCTACTGGTTCTCGATGCTCAGAGTACCTGCGGCACGCGAGTTCCCGCTGGCGAAGGTGGCGAGTCAGGGGGCGTGGCTGAACATCGTGAAGAGCGGCGCCTGTCAATCGTGCCACGCGCTCGGCACACCGGGGATGCGGACGATCCCGACGGCGTTCGGCACCTTCGCCAGTTCCATCGACGCGTGGTCGCATCGGCTGCAGGCCGGCAGCGCCCGGGCGCTGATGGCGCGCGACATCAACCGGCTCGACCCGCAGCGCGCGCTGGCGCTGTTTGCCGACTGGACCGACCGCATTGCGGCCGGTGAGCTGCCGTTCGCGAGACCCGACCGCCCGCAGGGCATCGAGCGCAATGTCGTCATCACGCTCTGGGACTGGAGTCGTCCCACCGCCTATCTTCACGACGCCATCTCGACGGACCGGCGCAATCCGCGAGTCAATGCCAACGGCAAGGTGTACGCCTCACCTGAAGACAGCACCGATGTGCTGCCCGTCCTCGACCCGACGTCGCACACGGTGACCGAAGTGACGCACCCGGTGCGCGACCCGCAGACGCCGTCCTCGAGGAGCAATCCATTCGGGCCGTCCGCGTTCTGGGGCACCGAGCCCATCTGGGACAGCCAGACGCTGGCGCACAACCCGATGATGGACGAGCGCGGGCGCGTGTGGTTCACCTCGCGCGTCCGGCCTGCCGACAACCCAGCCTTCTGCAAGCCAGGATCGGATCACCCGTCTGCCAAGGCCTTTCCGCTACCGCAGTCGAATCGTCACCTCTCGATGTACGACCCGACAACCGGCGCCTTCACACTGATCAGCACGTGCTTTCCCACGCATCATCTGAATTTCGCCGCCGACGTGAATCGCACGCTCTGGACGAGCAGCGGGATCGAGGGCGGTCCAGGCGTGGTCGGGTGGCTGAACCGGCGGATGTTCGAAGAGACCGGTGACGAGGTGCGGTCGCAGGGATGGACGCCGTTTGTGATCGATACCAACGGCAACGGCCGGCGGGATTCGTACGTCGAACCCGACCAGCCGGTCGATCCTGCGAGGGACAGACGCATGGCAGTGAACATCTACGCTGTCGCCGTGAGCCCGGCCGACGGCTCCGTGTGGGGCACCGTCGTCGGGTACCCGGGTCACATCGTGCGCGTGACCCCTGGACCGGATCCAACGGCCACCGCGCTCGCAGAGCTCTACGATGTGCCGGCGCCCGGCTTCGGGCCGCGCGGCGGCGACATCGATCGCGATGGGGTGTTCTGGGCATCGCTGGCGAGCGGCCACCTCGCCAGCTTCGACCGGCGCAAGTGCAAGGTTCTTCGCGGACCAACCGCAACCGGCGGACATTGCGCAGACGGCTGGACGCTGCACCAGTTGCCTGGTCCGCAACTGCGAGACGTCGAGCACCCGGGCAGCGCCGAGGCCAGCTACTACACCTGGGTGGACTGGTTCGACACCTTCGGCCTCGGCACGAACGTGCCGATCGCGATGGGCAACCTGAGCGATTCGCTGCTGGCGAGAGTCAACGGCCGGTTCATCACCCTGCGCATCCCCTACCCGAGCGGCTTCTTCCCGAAGAACGTCGACGGGCGCATCGACAATCCGGGCGCCGGCTGGAAGGGCAAGGGACTGTGGTCCACCTCCGGCACGCGGACGATGTTTCATCTCGAAGGCGGAACGGCCAACCGGCCGAAGGCGGCGCGGTTTCAGCTCCGGCCGCATCCGCTGGCGAAGTAGTTACATGCAGTAGGCAGTAGGCAGTAGAGGCGGTTTCATAACGGACCTGAGGCGAGGCGGGCATGTCCGTAGCAAAACCGTCTCTTACTGCGATCCTGGCCGGCGCAGCGTGGGGTACGTGACGCCGAGCTGCTCCAGATACGTTCCGTACCGCGACGAGTCGTAATAGAGCTGCTTCAGCTCGGGGCGGTACCGTTCCATCACATCCCGGTTCATCCAGGTCGGCGGCGGTGTATCGGCGGCGATGAACGGCGTGTACTTCGCTTCCTTGGCCTGCACGTCGGTGAAGTACCCCCACGCGTTCTTCACCAGCTCGGGTTGCAGGAGGATGTCGATCATGGTCATCGCCTGGACCTTCGCGCCGGCGACGACTCCCTTGTGCGCGATCGGCGTGGCCATGGCGATGGCGTTCACCCAGTTGTGTCCCGGCAGGCCTGGAATGTTCGCCGGGTAGCGCAGCGTCACGGTGGGCACGGTCCACGACACGTCGCCGATGTCGTCGGACCCGCCGCCGCGCTTGTCTTCGTCCTTCAGCGGCTCCTCCATCTTCGCGAGCTCCACGTCGAGGCCGTTCTGATTCGGGGCGTTGATCTCCTTCTGCACCGCCTTCGCGAACGCCTGGTCGTCGTCGGACCATTTCGGCAATCCGACGCGCTGCATGTTGGTGAGCATTGCCTCGGCCACCGGCTTGTTGAAGTGCTGCGGCCAGGCGGCGCCGACGATCCGGGATGTCCAGGTGGTGCCCGACATGAGCGCGGCTCCCTGTGCCATCTTGTCGCCGATCTCCCACATCTCCTTGATCCGCGGGTACTCGGTTTCCCGGAAGAAGTACCAGACCGTCGCCCGCGACGGCACGACATTCGGTTGATCGCCTCCGTCGGTGATCACGTAGTGCAGGCGCTGCTGGAGGCGCAGGTGCTCGCGCCGGTAGTTCCACCCCACGTTCATCAGCTCCACCGCGTCGAGCGCGCTTCGGCCACGCCACGGTGCGCCGGCGCTGTGCGCCGTCTCTCCCTCGAAGGTGTACTCGATCGACACGAGGCCGTTCGACGAGCTGGATCCCCACGACACGTTCAGGTTGCTGCCCACGTGGGCGAACAGCGAGATGTCGATGTCCTTGAAGAGGCCCTCACGAACGAACCACGCCTTCGCCGAGAGCAGTTCTTCGCCGACCCCCGGCCACAGCATGAGCGTGCCCGGCAGCCGGTCGCGCTCCATGATCCGCTTCACGGCCAACGCGGCAACGATGTTCAACGGCACGCCGCTGTTGTGGCCTTCGCCGTGTCCAGGTGCGCCGGCGATCAGCGGCTCGCGGTAGGGGATGCCCGGTTTCTGCGACGCCTGCGGAATGCCGTCGATGTCCGAACCGAGCGCAATGACGGGCCTGCCCGCGCCCCACGTGGCCACCCATGCCGTCGGCATACCGGCGACGCCGCGCCGCACCACGAAGCCGTTCCTCTCGAGAACGCCGGTCAGATAGCGAGACGTTTCGAACTCCTGGTGGGCGAGCTCGGAGAAGCTGAAGACGGAGTCGACCATCTCCTGCGCCATCTTCGCCATGCCTTCGACACCGGAGGCAACCTCCTGTTTGTACGCCTCGGTCCTGGCGCCATCTCCGTTGCCCTGCTGCTGCGCGGCCGGAGACGTGGACACGAGGAACAGGAGAGACAGAACCATCAACGACGCCGCTTCCCGCGACACTCTACTCATGATGTCCTCTCAATCGTACGCAGTGTCCGCCTTCCCTTCGGCGACGCATGGCGTACCCTGACCGGGATGGTCTCGCCGGCAGCCGTGCCCTTGTTGCGCCGCGACCTCCGACTCGCGCGACACCTCACACATAAAACGCGTCCGCAGCGTGAGGGCCGCGCTGGGTTGGGGACCCAGCGCGGGTCGCGCACCCCTAGGCGGAGGACGCGTTTTTCCGCGCGATGTCGGCGGGAGCAAGCAGCACGGGCACGGCTGCCGAGCGAACTCTGTCATGTCTGCGTATCGCGACATACTGAAACAGCCAGATAAGCACCGGCACACCGCACACTACGTCCCATCGGAAACCGGCGACCAGGCGAGCTCCAGTCCGGAAACGATGCCGGACGAGATTATAGCGCCCGCAGATCCACGAGCCTCCTGGCCTTCAGCTCCCAGCGGGGCAAGGAGCCAGCCGCAACCGCGCGCGTCGGAATGCGTACCGCCAGCCGTTCGCGGAACGCCATCGCCAGCCTCTCCGCAGCCGTGTCACTCGCTTCGACCTCGACGGTCAGCTCCTCCAGCGCACCGTTGCGCGTGCGCACCAGGCGGAACTCGCCGACCTCGAACGTGCGGACAATCGCCTCCACCGCGGAGGGATAGATGTTGACGCCTCTGAGCACGATCAAGTCGTCAGTGCGTCCGACGATGCCGCCGGGCAGCATCAGGAACGTCCGTCCGCACCGGCACGACCGCGTCCCGACGGTGACGATGTCGCCCGTACGGTAGCGAATCGCCGGCCAGCCGGCGCGACCGAGGTTGGTGACGATCAGTTCCCCGGACTCCCCCTCGGCGCAGGGTCGGCCGGTGACCGGGTCGAGCACTTCGGCAATAAACTCCGCCTCGTTCACGTGAAGCCCCTCCCGCGCGTCGCACGAGAACCCGTACGCGCCCATCTCGGTGCCTCCGGCATGATCGAACGCGCGCGCCCCCCACGCGTCTTCGATGCGGGCACGGACCGCGGGAATCGAGGCGCCCGGCTCGCCGGCGTGGATGGTCGCCCGAATGGCGCTGTCGCGGATCGAGATGCCTTCGGACTGCGCCACCTCGGCGAGACGCAACGCGTAGGTCGGCGTGCACACCAGCACCGTCGCCCCCGTCCTCTTCAGCAGCTCGAGGCGTCCCTTCGAGTCGAGGCCGCCACCCGGAATCGCCATCGCGCCGAGACGCCGCGCGCCGGCGTGCGCGCTCCAGAAGCCGATGAACGGGCCGAACGAGAACGCAAAAAAGATGCGATCACGCGCGTCCACACCCGCGGCCCCGTAGACGTACTGCCAGCATTCGCTCCACCAGTCCCAGCTCTCGCGTGTGTCGAGCACGACGAGCGAACACCCCGTCGTGCCAGAGGTCTGGTGATAGGCGACGTACTGTTCGTGTGCACACGTCGCGATGGTGCCGAGAGGCGGCGACGCGTCCTGGTCGGCCACGAGATCGGCCTTCGTCGTGAACGGGAGTCGCTGAAACTCCGCCCACGAAATGGGCGGGCTGATGGGCCCGAGCTTCTCTGCGTAGAAACGGTTGGCGGGCAGGACGGCCGACAGCAGCGCGTTCAGCCGCGCGAGCTGGCGGTCGCGGATCGCTTCGGGTGTCGCGGTCTCGAGATCGGGGCAATACACGTTGAAACCAGGTCAATTGCAGACTTCAGATTGCTCGATTGAAGATTGTTGACGATTTCTGAACGACGATTGGTCGAACTGATTGGCGATTGAGGGAATTCGCGGTCGCTCGACAATCCAGTCGAACAATCGACAATCGTCACTCACAAACAATCCCAAATCATTCACTCTGAAATCTGCAATAACAGAGCTCGCGTCTGCTGGCCCCATAGTACCCCGCCTCGTGATAAGTTGTGCCGCATGCGTCGCGCTGTGGTCCTGCCCCTTCTTCTCATGCTCGCCGGTGCCGCACCACTCGCGGCGCAATCGCCCATCGTCATCCGTGCACAAGGGGCGCGCCCGTTCGGCGGCCGGGTGCTCGGAGATGCCGCAACGGGCTCGATTCACTGCGATCACGGGTACGTGGAGTGGCAGATTCCGCAGAACCCGCGCCGGGTCCCGCTCGTGATGGTGCACGCGAGCAGTACCAAGACGTGGGACACCACATTCGACGGGCGCGACGGCTTCCGGCAGATCTTCCTGCGTCAGGGCTTTCCCGTCTATCTCACCGATCTGCCACGAACCGGGCGGGCGGGACAGGGCTGCGCACCAACCAGCTACATGCCGCGTCGCGACAACGACCAGGCGTCGTTCACGATCTGGCGCATCGGTCTCTGGCTGCCAGGCGACCCGACGCCCGACTTCTACCCGGGCGTCCAGTTTTCGCGCGATCCACGCGCGCTAAACGAATTCTTCCGGATTCAATATCCGGAGTTCAATGCGCCGGAGAACGAGCAGGTGGAGACCGACGCGCTGGCGGTGCTGTTGAGCGAGGTCGGGTCGTCTGTGCTGCTCACGCACTCGTCCACTGGCATCCGGGGCTGGATCACGGCCACCAAGAGTCCCAGCGTCGCGGGCATCGTGTCGTACGAACCGGGCGACGTGGTATTTCCTGAGGGTGAGGTGCCATCCCCACTCGCGCGCGCCGACGGGATGATGGTGTCGCCCGGCCGCGCCGTCCCGATGGCGGACTTCCTGAAGTTGACGAAGATGCCCATCCAGATCGTGTGGGGCGACTACATCCCCTCGCAATTGGAGAAGGTCAACGTCGGTCCCCGCCTGACCCTCGACGGGCGGCGGATCAATGTCGCCAAGTCGCGTCTGATGGTGGACGCGATCAACCGGCATGGCGGCCATGCCGTCAACGTGATGCTGCCCGACCTGGGTATTCGCGGAAATACCCACTTTCCGATGTCGGACCTCAACAACGCGGCGATCGCCGGCCTGCTGTCCGGGTTCTTGAAGGACAAGGGACTCGACCGGCGGTAACTGCCTCGCCGGCGGCGGCCGTGCCTCTGCTGCTTGCTCCCGCCGACATCGCGCGACACGCAGCACGAAAACGCGTCCACGGTCCGCCTAAAGAGCCTGTGAAGAAATTGTACGTTCACGCGATCCCCTGACGCTTGCACGCCGATCAAAGTCTGCTACCCTGCGTGGTATGAGTGATGTCAGCGATCCGATGCTGCCGGACCTGTCGATGCCCACGATCCCGCCCCGTGGCGACGACGACAGCCCCGCGCGGTACGAGACGGCGAATCGGACCCAGATTGAATTGACGCCGACCGACCTCGAGACACGGCTGCCGCCCGGGCACGCCGCGCGCCTGGTGTGGCGCTTTGTGGAGGGCCTGGATCTGTCGGCCTTCTACGCCACGATCAAAGCCCGCGAAGGCCGGGCGGGCCGGCCCGCCATTGACCCCCAGATCCTGATCGCGCTGTGGCTGTACGCGACCATCGACGGCGTGGGCAGTGCGCGCGAGCTCGATCGGTTGTGTTACTGCCACGACGCCTATCGCTGGATCCGGGGCGGCGTCTCGGTGAATTACCACACGTTGAGTGCGTTTCGCGTCGCGCAGCAGGCCGCCCTGGACGACCTGCTGACGCAGTCGATTGCCACGCTGCGGCACCGGGGCATCGTGACCTTGGCCCGCGTGGCGCAGGATGGCACGCGCGTACGGGCCAGTGCCGGCGTCGGCTCGTTCCACCGCGAAGGCACGCTGCGCGAGTGCCTGAAAGGCGCGCAGCAGCTGGTGGAGCGCACCAAACGGCAAGCCGACGGCGGGCTGACACGGACCGAGGCCGCGCAGGCGCGCGCTGCCGCCGACCGCGTGGCGCGGGTCGAGGAGGCCCTGGCCGCGTTGCCGGAGGTCGTCGCCGCGAAAGCCCGCACGGCGAGCAAACGCAAGAAAGGCGAGCCCAAGGAGGCGCGGGTCTCGACGACGGATCCCGACGCGCGCGTGATGAAGATGGCCGATGGGGGCTATCGGCCGGCGTATAACGTGCAGTTCGCCACCGATCACGACAGTGACGTGATTGTGGGCGTGGCGGTCACCAACGCGGGCAGCGACCAGCAGGAACTGCTGCCGATGCTCGCGCAACTCGAGACGCGCGTCGGCCGGCCGGACACCCTGCTGGCCGATGGCGGCTACGTGGCCCACGCGGGCATCGACGAGACCACCGCGCGGGGCGTGCGCCTGCTGGCACCGGTCCCGCGCCGACCGGGCTCCACGGACCCCGTGCCGGTGCAACGGACCGACTCGCCGGCCGTGGTCGCGTGGCGCGCGCGCATGCAGACCGACGAGGCCAAACAGGAGTACCGGCACCGCGGCGCGATCGCCGAACGCATCAACGCGGATGCACGCACGCATCGCACGTTGGGACGCTTCGCGGTGCGCGGCCTGGCGAAGGTCCAGGCCTGCGTCCTCTGGGTCGCGCTGGCTCACAACCTGACACGATCGATGGAATTGGTGCCTCATCTGATGACGTAACGACCCGAGACCACGCGCGCGGCAGGGGCGCGGCCAGGCCGCCGAGCGGCAAGGCCTCACCGCGCGAGCCCGACATCGCGGTGCGCACCGCTCACCGAACTCGCGACCCCGCGAGGGTCGCACGCGTATGACCCGAGACCGGTACAGTAATTCGTTCACAGGCTCTTCAGGCGGACCGTTGCAGTCCGGCAATCAAGCGGGACACCACGGGTCCGGCTAAAGCCGGACACTACGTACGATTTGTAAAGCGCGGTTGGTCAATCCAGGAGGCGGCCACGGGTGAGGAACCGCCGGTGGTTCGACAGGCGCTGGCTGATGCGCGTGCGCTGCGTGCTGCCGCCGCTGATCACCGTCAGGCTGTCGATCGACACC
>JBOGIR010000493.1:0-2579 GCA_050742335.1 Vicinamibacterales bacterium
CTGCACTACATGGCGCCCGAACAGCTCGAAGGCCGTGATGCCGACGTCCGGACCGACATCTTCGCCTTTGGTGGCGCGCTCTACGAGATGCTGACGGGCAGGAAGGCCTTCGAGGGCACGAGCCACGCAAGCCTGATCGCGGCGATTCTCGACCGCGACCCGCCGCCGGTTTCCTCGAGCCAGCCGCTGACGTCTCCGGGTCTCGACCGAATCGTCGCGAAATGTCTTGCCAAGGATCCTGAGGCGCGGTGGCAGACCGCTCGCGACCTGCACGACGAGCTGCGGTGGGTTGCCGAGAGCCGATTCCCGGGCGTCGCTGCGGCCACAGATCGCCCGGTCCATGCGAGGTTTCGCGAGCGTGCCGGATGGACACTCACGGCCCTCGCGATGGTGCTGGCGGCTGCCGTCGCCTGGCTGAGTCTGCGCAGCACGGCCCCTCCGCCGATCACGATCCGTTTCGAGATACCCACTCCGCCCACCGAGTCCGCGACTTCCTTCGCACTCTCCCGTGATGGCCGATGGCTCGTGTACGTGGCGACGTCGGAAGGGCGATCGCAGCTGTGGTTCCGTCCACTAAGCGAGGCCGCGGCGCAGCCGCTCTCGGGGACCGAAGGCGCCACCTTTCCGTTCTGGGCGCCGGACGGGCGCGCGCTCGGGTTCTTTGCCGACGGGAAGTTGAAGCGGCTCGACATCGGCGGAGGCACGCCGCAGGTGCTGGCCGACGCGCCGGTCGGCCGCGGCGGGACCTGGAGCGCTGAGGATGTGATTCTGTTCACGCCGGTGCCGCTGGAACCTGGCGTGGTGATGCGCGTACCCGCCTCGGGCGGCACGCCAGTTCCGGTCACGCGCCTCACAGATGACGAGCGCAGCCACCGGTCGCCGCAGTTTCTGCCGGACGGACGACAA
The DNA here is from genome assembly GCA_050742335.1 of Vicinamibacterales bacterium. Lineage (GTDB taxonomy): Bacteria > Acidobacteriota > Vicinamibacteria > Vicinamibacterales > UBA2999 > DATCJA01. Next base: position 907 of record JBOGIR010000493.1, read on the forward strand.
TTCCTGTTCTTCAGCGCGCTCGCTCGCCCCGACGTCCAGGGCGTGTACCTCGGCTCGCTCGACAACGCCGAGCAAAGGCGGCTGCTGTTCGCCGACGCGTCGGCAGCGTTCGTGCCGCCGGGCCGTCTCGTGTTCGTTCGCGGCGACGTGCTGCTGGCCGTACCGTTCGATCCGGGTCAGGGAACCGTGACGGGTGAGCCCGCGCGGATTGCGCAACCGATTGGTCGGGACGATTCGTCGTTTTCCGCCATGTTCTCGGTGTCGCCCGACGTGCTGGCCTATCGGACGACGGGAGGTGGCGGCATCCGCAGCCAGCTTATGTGGATGGACCGAGCCGGCAAGGTGCTGCAAACCGTCGGCGTGCCAATGGTGGGCTTGGGCGCTCCAGAGCTGGATCCGACGGACCAGCGTGTTGCGGTGGTGCGTATCGCAATGCGAAACATCGACGTCTGGCTCATGGACGCCAGCCGTGGTACGTTGACGCGGTTCACGTTCAATCCGACGGTGGAGGGCCCGTCTGTCTGGTCGCCCGACGGCCGGCGCGTGGTGTTTCTCTCAGTCCGCGACGAGCGCGAGGCCCTGTACGAGAAGTCGGCGAGCGGCGCGGGCGACGAACGGGTGATCGCCGCCGATGCCGGCGCCCCCCTGTCTTGGTCGCCGGACGGGCGATTCTTGCTCTATTCGCGCCCCGATATGAAGACCGGGATGGACCTCTGGGTACTGCCTATGACGGGCGAGCCGAAGCCGCTTCCCGTTGTGCAGGGGGCCATGGATCAGCGCGGCGGCGAGTTTTCGCCGGATGGCCGCTGGCTGGTGTACGAGTCGAACGAATCGGGCCGCTTCGAAGTGTATGTGCAGCCGTTTCCAGAAGCGGGCGGCAAATGGCAAGTGTCGAGCGCCGGCGGCACCCAGCCGCGCTGGAGGCGCGACGGACGCGAGCTGTACTATGTCGCGCCTGACGCGCGCCTGATGGCGGTGGCCGTCGCGCCCGGTGCGGACGGCACGGCGCTCAGCTTCGGCGCGCCGGTGCCCCTGTTCCAGACACGGCTGGTCAGCGCCAGTGACGGGCCTGCACGACAGTCGTACGCGGTCGCTCGGGACGGGCGGTTCTTGATGAGCACCATCGTCGACGATCCGTCGGCCTCCCCGATAAGCGTGGTCGTCAACTGGACTCAGCTTTTGGAGGCGAGATAACCGCCGGTGTTACTCAGCGCAGGCACCCGCATCGGCCCGTACCAGATCACCGCCCAGATCGGCGTGGGCGGCATGGGAGAAGTGTACCGCGCGCTTGACACCAACCTGGGTCGCCAAGTCGCCATCAAGATTCTGCCAGACACCTTCGCACACGATCCCGAACGCTGCCACTCGCATTGACGTTGTGCTGAGCTGGTTCGAGGAGCTGAAGCGCCGCGTGCCGACGAACTGACGATCGCGGTCTGAATGCTGGCACTCCCCGGGGCGTTGGGCTGCGAACAAGATGGGAGAAAGAATCCTGTATCTGCTGCGGCATGGGCAGCTTGACGTGCGGGCCTTTGCGAAGGACGAGATACGCGCAGGGCTGACAGACGTCGGGCGCGAACAAGCCGAAAATGACCGGCGAGTACCTCAGTTTCCTTGACGTTGATGCGATCTACTCCAGCACATTGGGCCGAGCTCTGGAGACCGCGGTAATC
>JBOGIR010000494.1:0-3184 GCA_050742335.1 Vicinamibacterales bacterium
GTCCAGAGCGGTGCCGTCGTACCACAAGCAGATCGTGTTTTTGCTGGCCATTTTCGTGCTCCTATAAGAGTCAAGAGGATTCACCCTCCTGACCTTGTCGAACAGGGCATGTGGAATCGACAGCCCCAATGGCGTGGCGGGGTCGGACGGAGCCCTGACGCCTCATCCAAGCGGGATGTGCGCGATGGCCTCGATCACCAGCGCCCGGGCGGAGGTTCGGCAACGGCGGGACTGTGGACGCGAGTCTTGGGCATGCTGCCTCCTGGATGGGTAGAAGATTTCGGACCGAGAGTGGATTTCTCATCGAGTGCCGGTCTTGAGCAGCACCTCGAGTTCCTGCGCCTGCGTCTTGAGCTTCTTCGGATTCGCTTTCGCCAGCTGATCGAGGTTCCTGAGCTTCCATCGGATGCCGGGCAATTGCTCGAGATGTTCGATGTCGAGCAATTTCCAGTCGGGCTCGTTGCGCGCGACCGAAAGGAGGAAATCGCGTTCCCTGGCATCCAGGCCGGCCTGCAGCTCGGCAACCATGCGTTGTCGCGTGGATAGCAGAGCCTCCAGCGTCACGGGCTCCACGGTCATTCCCCGAAACGTGTTCTCGTACTCGCCGGTAATATCCCGAAGCGTTGGGGAAAGCACCTCGTGAATCGGGCGATTGTGACACGCGAGATAGGCCACGAAGCTCCGCCTGATTCCCGGCGTGATTCCTTCGTGGAGATAGAGCTGCATCACGTCGAACAGGTCTCGCGGCTGCTGTCGATCCAGGGCGGCGACGAGCTTGCCGCCGTAGAGGTCTTCCAGCGACGCGACGGGCAACTCCAGGTCGGCCAGCAGCGCCTCCCTGGCCTTGGGAGTAAGTGATGCCGGGCGAACCGGATGCACCGTCCCGCGCAGCACGAAATTCACCTCGACCTTTACTTCGAGTCTATTGCGCCGGACGAAGAGTTTCGTCTCGCCCGCATCGGCCACGGTCACCGCGTGCGTCTGGAACCCCCGCTTCTTCAGCCGGGCAACCGCCCCCCGTATCGCCTCGTTGATTCTGGCAAGCGCCTCGCCCCGCTCGAGGCGGTGATCCAGGAACACCAGATCCAGGTCCACGGACAGGCGGGGCATGTCGCGCACGAAAAGATTGATTGCCGTCCCGCCCTTGAGGGCAAACACGCCGTCCGCGAACACCAGCGGCGCGACCTGGGTTAGCAGCCTCGCGGTGTCGAGATAGACCTGATTCACTTGAGCACCAACAAGCCGTCTCTTGACTTCGATATCCACGGCCTGCCGCTGCCCTTCGGCAGCGCCGCGCTGTCGAGCTTGCCGGCCCAGGGCAACGACAGCTCGCGTCCGAGTTGCAGGCAGAGCCGGACCGTCTTGACGCTTGTGCAGCGTTTGAGAAGATCCATCAGGACTTCGGCGCGCAGGGTATACGTCCCTTCGGCTATTTCCCTCGCCTCCTGCAGCGGCTGCCGAACGCCGACTTCGTCCAGCAGCTCGAGAAGCGCCCGCTCCGGCATCGAGACCAGCGGCGCATGGTCGAGGTTTTCGAAGCGACCCACGCCGGGCATTTGCCCGGGCTTTTCATTGAACAGCCGCTTGCGGTGATACTCGCTCGAAAAGTGCTTCCCGAACCACTCGGGAAGGCGCGCGGTTACCCAGCCGTATAGAAGCAATTTGGGCTGCCGCGAGACGTAGTGGCGCACGCCGTACCATTCCAGCGCCGACTTGCCGCCGACATGAAGTCCGGGTATCTGCCGCTGAAGCACGACGAGACTCGGGTGGAGCGACAACGCTTCACCGGGCCGGCAATAAACCCCCCGTGCAAGCCGCTTCAGCCAGCCGGAGCGGGAATAGTGAACCGCGAGATCAGCGGAGATACCAAGCTCTGCGAGCCGCGCCGAGGTGATCGGAGAGCCCGCAGCCAGGCGGGTGTAGAGAGCATTTAATTTGCTTTTAGAAGTCGTAGCCACACTACGATTATACGCACTATTCCAATAACCGCCAAGCCGTGCTACTTGAGAAAGTGGCGTCTATCGTAGCTGAACTACGACAACGGACCACCGTATCTGCGGCGCCCGGTGAATTCCATGAACGACTCGACGTTGTAGCGGCCGAGATCGGTGCGGCCCAGACCGGGCAGGACCCGGTAATCTCTCGCCCTGACGTCCCGACCTACCCGGTAGAGGAGCAGTGAAGATGAAGGTCTATGAAAGACTCGCCCATGCGTTCAAGGCGGAAGGCACAACCGCGACCTTCGGCATGATGGGCGACGGCAACATGTACTGGATCTACGCGCTCGACCGGCTCGGGGTCAAGGTGCACGAGGTGCGCCACGAGGGCGCGGGGCTCGGGATGGCGGACGGCTATGCGCGGACCACGCGCACCCCGGGCGTTGCCACCGCAACCTGCGGCCCGGGCGTCACGCAGCTCGCCACCGCGCTGGTGACCGCCAGCCGCGCGCACTCCCCGCTGGTCGCTTTTTGCGGCGAGGCTCCCAGCACGGACGACGAGTACGCCCAGTTCCTGGACCAGGCGCGCTTTGCGGCTGCCTGCGAAACCGGCTTCGTCCGCCTCGTGGCGCCCGACCAGGCGGACGATGTCGTGCGCAAGGCGTTCTACCTGGCGAAGACCGAGAACCGCCCCGTCATGCTGAGCTGCCCGATGGACATCCAGCAGAAGAAATTCGAGGACGACGACGAAGCGTACAAGCCGTCCTCGACGCTCTTCACGCGCGGGGCCGTGCACCCGGACGCCAGGGCGCTGGCGCAAGCCGCCGACATGGTGGCCGGCGCCAAAAAACCCGTGATCATCGTGGGCCGCGGCGCCCAGTGGGCGGGGGCCGGCCCGGCGGTGGTGAAGCTCGCCGATCGCATCGGCGCGCTGATCCTGACGACCCTGCTGACGAAGACCTTCCTCAACGAGTCCGAGTATCACGCGGGCATCTCGGGCCTGTACGGCTCGCGCCCGGCCATGCAGTTGTGCCACGAATGCGACCTCGTCATCGGCGTGGGCGCGAGCTTGAACCGCCACACGCTCGAAAACGGCTACATGTATCCCGAGGCGCGCTATATACACATCGATTCGCAGCCGCACCTGATGATGGGCGGCGGCCGGGCCGCCGACTGTTATCTTCAGGCGGATGCCAGGATCGGCGTCGAGGAACTGGAAAAACTGCTCGCCAAACGTGACGTGAGGC
>JBOGIR010000495.1:0-3203 GCA_050742335.1 Vicinamibacterales bacterium
TCGCAGAGCGTCCCGTCGGGCGGAGAGCATTCGAAGCGGTTGGCGATGCCGTCCGCGTTGTCGTCCAGTGGGTAGTCTGCGCCAACCGAAACACCTGAAACCGATGCGTCGCAGGTGACCGGCGCGCACGACGGCACAGCATCGCCGTCGATGTCCAGACCGGAGTTGGCGACATCACAGCACACGCCACCGCCCGCGGCCGGCGAGCCTCGTCGCAGGTGGAAGTCCCCCCGGGTCGCCCCGATGGGGCTCGTCCAAAGCGATGTGGTGGGATCGACGACGAGTGGATCGATCCAGCGAGATCGGCTGTCCATGATGGCGGTCGATGAGCCGCACGTCGAGGCGGGATTGCAAGAGTTGTCCTGGACGATCCCGGTGCTTCGCATCTGGTCGAAGCTGTAGTACGAGTCCACCTGTGGCGTGCCCGTGCATCGGAACCAGAAGGGGCCTGGCGTGGTCGCCGGACCGGCGCCCTCCATGAAGTAAATGTTCCCGTCCAGGGCCTCGGACGCTAAGTTCGAGTTGCCGAGGAAAACCAGGATCCTGTAATCCGGATAGGGCCGGCCGTAGATGATGTTGTTCTTGACTTGGACACTCGTTCCAGACGCGCCGATGATATTGAGCTGCGTCTGGCCGTTCAAGTAGACCGTGTTGTGGTGGAACAGGTTGTCGTTGGAAGCGGGATGGCACCCAAATCCGAGATAGTTGAGCCCGACGATAATATTGTGATGAACGACGTTGTACCTCACCTCGACATAGTGCGGCAATCCATCCCCGGGCGGTGAGGCCTCGTTCGGCGTTCCTCCCACGACGACGCCGCCTCCATTGCCGAACACCTCGTTGCCCTCTGCGATGTAATGACGGGTGGCCGTGCCTCGTGGTGCCGCCCAGAAATGCAGTCCGTAGCCGGCATTGTGGTGGATCTTGTTGTACTGGAGTAAGCGTCCGGCAGACCGCACCTTCCGATCGCACGCCACGTCGGGGATGATCGCCGTCTCTGACGGAGGCGATCATGAAGCAAGCGAAGGGTAAGCGTCCGGCCAGTCCGATTCCGAAGACGCGGCGGTGGACTGTCTCCCAGGCGCGGGGCGTGCTTGAGGCGCTGGAGCAGAGTGGCCTTCCGGTGACCCGCTTCGCTGCCCGACACGGCCTGGGTGCGGAGCGGCTGTACCAGTGGCGCCGCCGGCTGGGGCGGAAGACGAACTCCGCGTCGCGGGCGCCGCGCTTCACCGAGGTGCGGGTGGCGATGCCGTCGTCGGCCGCGATCGAGCTCGTGCTTCCCGAGGGAGTCACCCTGCGGTTCGCCGGGGCATCGCGGCTGGACGATGCCGTGGCCGTGCTCGGACGTCTCGCCGGACGCTGATGTTCTCGGTTCCCGCCAGCGTGCGGGTGTTCGTGGCGACGTCGCCGGTGGATCTGCGGCGCGGGTTCGATGGCCTGGCGGCGCTGACCCGCGAGGTGCTCGAGCAGGACCCGTTGTCGGGGCACCTGTTCGCGTTCCGCAACCGCCGGGGGGACCGGCTCAAGGTATTGTTCTTCGCCAGCGGCGGGTACTGCCTGTTCTACAAGCGGCTGGAGCGCGGCACCTTTCGACTGCCACAGGGCGATACGGCGCGGCTCGAGATCGACGCGGGCGAGCTCGGTTTGCTGCTCGAAGGAGTCGATCTCATTCACGTTCGACGCCGGCCGCGCTGGCGACCGCAGGCGATGAGCGGTTGAGCGAAAAAAGATCATCGAGAGATCATTTTCCCTCTTGCACTGCGCGCGTGATGTCGTATGCTGCACGCCATGGCGACGTCGTCACTCACCTCTCAGATCGACGCGATCAAGACGACGCTCGCGACGCTGCTCGAGGCCGACCGCAAGGACGAGGCACTCGAGATGTTCGTCACCGTCCTCTCCCAGTTGGCCACGGATCACGACCGGCTGCAGCACCAGCTGAGTCTTCTGCTGAAGAACCGCTTCGGGCGCAAGACGGAGAAGATCGACCCGGCACAGCTGCGGCTGTTCCTGGAGGAGTTGCGTCAGGCGGCACAGGGCGCCGCGCCGCCTGAGGACGCCACCCGGCCCGTGGTGGCGCACGTCCGTCGCAAGCCGATCGAGCGCCGGGGGAAGCGGCCGGCGCTTCCCGACTCGCTGCCGCGCGAGGTGGTGCGGCTGGAACCGGCCGAGGCGGAGCGCAGGTGTTCGTGCGGGGAGGCGAAGACCTGCATCGGGTGCGAGACGAGCCAGGTGCTGGAGCTGGTGCCGGCGCAGTTCAAGGTACTGGTGTACGAGCGCGCCAAGTATGTCTGCCGGCGCTGCGAGACGGGCGTCGTGATAGCACCGGCGCCGGCGAAGCCGATCGACGGCGGCCTGCCGGGGTTCTCTTTGCTCGCCGACGTGCTGGTGAAGAAGTATGCCGACCACCTGCCGTTGCACCGCATCCGGGAGATCTACAAGCGGCATGGACCGGAGATCTCGGTCTCGACCATGGCCGACTGGGTGACGGCGGGGGCGGAGGCGCTGGAGCCGATCGCGACGGAGATCCGCCAGCGGGTTCTGGCCTCGTATGTGGTGCAGGCGGACGACACGCCGCTCACGGTGCTCGACAGCCAGAAGCCGGGCGGGTCGAAGCGCGGCTTCATGTGGGCGTATCTCGGCGACGCGTCGTGGGTGGCCTACGATTACCGGCCGACGCGCGCCGCGTCGGGCCCGTGCGCGTTTTTCGGGCTGCGGGAGGGCTGGGTGCAGGCCGACGCCGCCGGCGCGTTCGACCCGCTGTTCGCGCTGGGGCGCGCCAAAGAGGCGGGTTGCTGGAGCCACTCGAGGCGATATTTTGTCGAGGCGCTGGAGACCGATAAGCAGGCGGCGCTGGCGATCGCCTGGATCGGCCAGTTGTTCGAGGTGGAGCGCGCGGCGGCGGACAAGACGCCCGAGGAACGTCTCGCCCTGCGGCAGGAGCGCAGCCGGCCGGTGGTCGAGGATCTCGGTCGGTGGATCGCCGAGACCTCGAAGACGACACCACCCAAGAGCCCGCTCGGCAAGGCGCTGTACTACGCGGCGCATCAGTGGACGCCGCTCACGCGGTTCCTCGAGGACGGGCGGCTGGAACTGCACAACAACGCCTGCGAGCGCGCCCTGCGGCGCATCGCCGTGGGCCGGAACAACTGGCTGTTCGCCGGCTCGGACGCCGGCGGCGAGCGCGCCGCGGTGATCTACAC
>JBOGIR010000496.1:0-17416 GCA_050742335.1 Vicinamibacterales bacterium
GTGTGCTTCGCGAACGCCGCGCTCAGGAACCCGGCGTTCGACGTGTCGTGCGTGCCCGGGTAGGATTGTTCCAGCCTGAGGTTGCTGAAGACCGTCAGCTGCTCCTTGACCGGTGCCAGCGGGGCCAGGATGGGCGACAGCTCGCCAAGCGCGCCCCCACCGGGCGGCGTCCACCGGGCGCGGTCGCACCCCATCGGGATGTACACGAAACCGAGCCTCGACACCGGCTTGGCCGGGGTTCTGGCCAAGGCCGTCGCCGCGGGAATCATCGCGTCGAGCAGAGGCAGTGCCAGCGTGGCCTGCACGCCCTTCAAGAAGGTGCGCCGCGGTAGCGCTTTCTTCGTAATGATCATGACGATCTCCTCATCTGAAACGGCGCACTCTTGACAATACCCAGAATGAGCGCCGAGAAGCGGTAGCCACCCGGCTGGGCCTCGCGAAGAATCTTCCGCACCGCGGGTGCATCATAGTACTCGACGCCCCGGCCCAGGGCGAACGTCAACAGCTTTTCCGTCAGCGTTCCGGCGAACAGCTCCGGACGGCGGAGCAACCCCTCTTCGAGACCAGCGATCCCCTTGACCTCGCCCAAGCCGGGCAGGGCCCCCGCCACGTCAATGGGTCCGCTGTCTCCTTCCTGTTCCCGCCACCGACCCACCGCGTCGAAGTTCTCCAGCGCGAATCCTACCGGATCGATCGTCCGATGACAATTCGCGCACACCGGGTTGCTGCGATGGGCGGCCATCCTCTCCCGTACCGGCAGGTTGGCGGGCACGTTCCCGTCGAGCGCCGGCACATTCGGAATCGGGGGCGGCGGCGGCGCACCGACGATGTTGCTCAGGACCCACACGCCACGAATCACCGGCGACGTCCGCGTCGCATAGGAGGTGACGGCCAGGATGCTGCCGTGCCGCAGCAATCCACCGCGCGTGCTGCCTGGTCCGAGCGCGACGCGCCGGAAGCGGCTGCCATAGACGTTGGGAATCCCGTAATGTTTCGCCAGCCGCTCGTTGAGAAACGTATAGTCCGCCCTCAGCAGGTCGAGCACGCTTCGATCTTCGCGCAGAACGCTGTCCACGAAGAGCTCGGTCTCCAGGCGAAACGCCTGACGGAGGTTGTCGTCGAAGTCCGGGTACAGGCGCACGTTCGGATCGACCGACGTCAGGTTGCGCACCCGGAGCCACTGCCCGGCGAAGTTGCTCGCGAGATTGTACGAGCGAGGATCGGCGAGCATTCTGCGGACGTGCCGGTCGAGCACGTCCGGCCGGCGGAGCTCGCCCCGAATGGCCGAATCGAGCAGCGCGTCATCCGGAAGGCTGCTCCAGAGAAAAAATGACAGGCGGGACGCCAGCTCGAGATCGCTGATGCGGTAGGCGGCGCCGGCCGACGCTTTCTCGGGATCCACCTCCACGCGGAACAGGAATTCGGGATTCATGAGGACGGCGCTCAGCGCTTTGCCTATTCCCGCGTCGAAGTCTCGTTCGGACCTTCCTTCGCGATAGAAGGCCATCGGTCGTTCCACATCCGCCTCGGAAATCGACCGGCGGTACGCGCGCCGCATCAACGTGGAGAGAATCTTCTGCGCGCACGCCTGTTCCTCACGTGGGTCGGTTGGCCGGCAGACGAATATCCGGCGGCGGCTCGGCGTATCGTCGGCACCCTGCGGCGCGTAGGGTCCGGTGATGGACACCTGGGAAATCGCCGGAGTGATGCGGGGATGACGCCGCTCGTTGAAGTGCGACTGAAGGGGCTGGCGCGCCGTCTCGAGCAGGGACGAGGAATTCCTGAGAAACGTGACGCCCAGGTGATGTGGTCCGGCCGTCACGGACACACGTATCTTCAGGTTCTTGTCGATAAGCGAGTCGTCGCCATTGTCGGGTTTTTGGACAGTAAACTCCCCAATGGGCATCCGGTCGAGCAGCAACTTGATCTCGTGCGGTTGCGGGTCCTTCAACCCCTCGATATCCCCGGAATAACTACGCGCGAGGTAGATCTGGATGTCGTACTCTCCGTCCTGCGCGAACGTGTAAGGAACCGAAACCCCACCACGCGTGCCGATGGGAAGTCCGGGTACATGCTCCTCCTGCGTGACATCAGGAGGGACGCGAATGATGTCGCTCTGGAGAGAGGTCTGCGTGCTCCCGATCGCCAGCGCGCTGATTCTTTGCGCAGCCGAAATGTATCGGTCCAGAAGAGCCGGGGGCAGGTCGCCGACCGTCACGTTGTCGAAGCCGTAACCGCTTTCATCGGGGGGCAGGAGCGCTGCGGCGTCGATATCGACGGTCAGCAGATCCCGGATGGCGTTCTGATACTCGGTACGATTGAGACGCCGTAAGGTCTCCGTGCGGCCTGGATTCGGCTTCGCGGCGGCGGCTGTGTCGAGCGACGTTTCCAACCACGACAGCAGCGCCTGGCGGTCTTCCCCCGAAGGCTGCGGCATGTTGGGAGGCGGCATCATGCCCGTGCGAAGTTTACGGACGACCTTCTCCCAGACCTCGGCGCCGTCGCCCGGTTTGGCAACGTCGGCTTCGTCCAACTTCAATCCCGCTGTCGCGAGTCGTTGGTTGTGGCAGGTGACGCAGTAGCGATCAACTATCCGACGGTGGTTCGACGCGGGGGGCACGGCACTGGTCGGCGACGATGGCTGGGCGCCCTCCACCTGCGGAGCCGTTTGTTGTGCAGACGGCCGTGCCTGGATGCCCAAGGACACGACCAACGCCAACCCAGCCACCCCGAGAGTCACCACTCTCGTACTCGGGAAGGCGTTGAGCGTCTTGTGTGTCATGCCAAGCATACGTCCTCGTCGCCCGGGTGTTTCAGGAAGCCACAATTCGAGGTGCCAGCACGTTCCCGGCTGGCAGGACACAAAGTAGGACTAAGGGCGGACGCTGTCAAGGACAACCGAGACACCCTGACCCCTCCGGTCAACAGGTTACGGGCCCATAGCGACGACGGGTGAGACACATTGAGACAAATCGCCTGTCGCGCATCGCCCGGTAGACCGAGACCAGGCGTTTTCGGCGTCGCCGGTCCGGTTGTCATCTGTGCCCGAACCCGGCCGCCTGCGGATGGCAACACGGCGATACCGATGGGCGGCCAGGTTCTGGTCGCACAGCAGTCCGTGGCAAGAGTCCCGGCCGGGCCACAGAAAAGACATCAGGAAAAGCATGGAAACGGAAGGGCGAGGGTGGCTCCAAGCGCCACGAGCATCAGCACGAGCGCGGCGCCTGCGATCATCTTGAACCGCCGGCTGCCCAAGAACAGCGCCAGCCCCAGCTTCATCCCCGTGTTCGTCAGCACGCCGATTGCGATGGCCGTGGCAGCAACGGCCGGCGAGACTGTCTGCGCGACGTCGCGTGCCATCGATACAGTGAGGGCGTCCACGTCGGTAAGACCCAGTACCGCTGCGGATGTAAATACACCGAACGCTCCCCAGAACTCACGGGCCAGGTACACCGCCATCAGCACCCCTTGGAAAAGGACTGCCACCTGAAGCGCCCCAGCCAGTTGCAGCGGGTTGCGCTGCGGCACATCTGGTGCTCCGGTCGGCTGGGACTGGCGCGCGCCCGCCGCCGCCGCGAGCGCCGCCACCAGAGCAGGCGGGGTGAGATAGAGAAGAAGGTGGCTCATCACTGCCGGATTGAGGATCGCGGTCGCGATGAGCACTCGGGGATAGAGCATCGCGTTCGCGCCCACCGCGCCGAAGGCGAGAGGGCGGTCCATCGCCAGGTCCGTCCGGCTCGTACGGGCGAAGGTCAACGTCACATTCGTTGATGAAACCAAGCCGCCGAGCAACCCGGTCACGAGATATCCATGACCAGGACCGACGAGGCGCCGCGCAATGTAACCGGCGAAGCTCAGACCCGAAAAGAAGAGGACCATTGCCCAGAGTTCGCGCGGCCGGACGCCGCCGAACGGGCCATACGGCCCTTCGGGAAGCAGCGGCAGGACGACCAGGGCCATGACTGCGAACCGCACGCCGGACCGCAGGCCCACATCGTCAATCCGTTGCACGAGCCCGTGCAGCCTGGACTTCTCGACGAGCAGCAGGACCGCGACCGCGATGATCCCGCTCGCGAGGCGGACGGATCCGATGCCCGCGAGCACGCCGGCCGCCAGAACGACGAGCGCCGCGACTTCCGTCGTGCCGTCGATGTCATGGCGACTGCCTGCGACGTACGCTGCGGCAACGACCGCGACGGCCCCGGCGAACAGAATGGCCGCTGGCGCGGTGATGCCGGCGGTCCACAGCCATCCACTGAACCCGCCGACGGCGCCGAGCATCGTAAAGGTCCGAATGCCGGCAAAGCGCGCGCCGGGGCCGTCGGCATGTCCGGACCACTGGCGCTCGAGACCAACGGCCGCACCGCCCAGCGCGGCGATCAGGAGTCCAACGATGTCAGCGGTATTCATCAGCAAGTAAGGCGCGCGACAACCACACACTCACTCGACCTGTCGGATGTCTGCCACTCAGCGTAAGCGTCCCTCACGCGGCCGTGTCCCCTTCTTATCAGACCAACATCCTCATCGGATCCGCGTCTCGGTAGGAATCGCTCTACCCTGTACCCGTTGCGCACGAATCAGGTCAACGACATCGCGCTCAATCAAGGCCAGCATGCCACGACCAGGCCGCACCCAGCGATCCAGGCACACACTGGGGCTCGGACCCAGGCCACTTCATTTGAGCATCTATAGATCGATGATTTGAGAATTTAGGAAACTCAGATCACGCCACTCCCTCGTCGCTGCCCGGCAAGTCTCCGGGTGCGCCCCGACTCGCCTTCGAAGGAGCTGTGGCAGAGGCATCCAGAACATCGCTAAACATCAAAGTATGGAGACTCCTGGAGGAACCGGTCGCCACTCGTGGCGAGCCAGTAACAGGCCATGTTTAGTAAATGTTCACGTAATATGCTATGTTCACGATGTTGTGAACATCGCATCATTCGTGAACCTAGGCCCAGGCCACCATTCGGCTCTCGAACGTGACCTCGCCCAAGTCCTAAGCGACCTGCTGAGTTCCGCGCCGTGGCTCCAACGCTGGCGCATCGAGCGCGAGAGGGCAGGAGACCCTGAGTGGGATCTCGTGGTCTCCGGCCCGGTTTCCGGTGGCGGCAAGGTCGTGCTCTGCGTCGAATGCAAGGGCATCAACTTTCAACCGAGCCAGTTTTCAAGTGTGGTCGGTCGGCCCTGTTCGGTCGGCAGAAACGTAGCCTCCGCGAAGGTGCTCGCCATGCCGCGCGTGTCTCCGCGTATGGCGGCGCTCTGCCGCGAACACGGCTGGAGCTGGTACGACCTAGCTGGCAACTGTCGGCTTGAGATCCCCGGCGTCCTGCTGATTGAACGCTCCGGTAACGAACCGGTCAAGGTCGAGCCGCGGTCCGGGGCCAACCTAAGCACACCCGAAGCGGGACGCGTCGTCCGCGCCCTGCTGGCTCCCGAGAACGCCGGCCACCGCTGGACGCAGCGGGAGATGGTCGCCCACTTTGCCGACCTGACGCCGCGAGTTCCGGCGCCAAGCCTTGCCCTCGTGAACAAGGTCGTTCAGTACCTCCGCGACCAGGCATTTCTGGAGCAGCTCCCGAATCGCGGTTTCCGCGTTCGAGATTTCGAAGGGCTGCTTCAGGCTTGGCGGGCGGCCTATCGATTCGAGCGTCACATCCGTCGCCCGTACTTTTCGCTTCTGCAAGGGCGGGCGCTTCAGGAGAAGCTCCGGTCGCTCGATCCGAACGGTCAGGGTCGCCTCGCGTACGCTGCGTTCTCTGCCGCCGACATTCAGGCGCCGGCGGTGCGCCAGCCTCGCACGTGGCTGTATCTCAATCCAGATGTCGAACAGGAGTTTCAGTCGACGGTCGAAGCAAAGCTCGTCGACTCTGGTGAGAATCTCGTCGTGCTGATTCCCGACGATGCCGGTGTGTTTTATCGGGTGGAGGTGGGCAGCACCCGGCCGCCGTGCACGAACGCCGTTCAGACGTACGTCGATCTCGCGAGTTCCGGCGGCCGGGGTGAGGAAGCCGCGGAGGCGATCCTGCAGCAACGGCTCAAGCCGGCGTGGTCCGCCGCTGCCCGATGAGCCCCGAACCGCGACACGAAGGCGATTACACCGCTCGCCAGGTGGACGCTGCCCGTCGCGTGCTCGTCGACGTCGGGCAGGTCCTCGCCTCGTTCGGCGACGCCATCGTGGTGGTCGGCGGCTGGGTGCCGGATCTTCTGCTTCCAGCCGCAGCGCTGGAGCACATCGGAAGCATCGACGTGGATTTGGCGCTCGACGCCGAGAAGCTCGGAGATGGGCGTTACGCTGATCTCCTGAAGCTGCTCCTGGATACAGGCCGATATGAGAAAGGCGACAAGGACTTTCAGTTGGTGACGACCGTGGACCTCGGCGACGGCGAGGCGCCGGTGAGGGTCGAGGTGGAATTCCTGGCTCCCGCGGACGTTAAGTTGAAGAAGAATCACCCGAAGCTGGTCGAGGGATTCCGGGTATTGCAGTTCCCGGCCTGCGCCGCAGCATTCGGACATCCCGAGGACATCGAGCTCAAGGGCGCAATGATCTCCGGAGCGCTGAACACGGTGCGGTTACGAGTCGCATCGCTCCCAGATTTCATCATCATGAAGGCTCACGCAGTGGGCGGGCGTGAGAAGCCGAAGGACGTTTACGACATTTGTTATTGTCTCGACGAATACCCCGATGGCATCGCGATCGTGGCCGCCGACTGGCGATTGCGTCGTGATGATCCGCTCGTGGCCGCCGCCGTGGAGATCCTTCGGGCGAAGTTTCAGACGGTAGACCACCATGGGCCGCAGCAGCTCGCGATTTTTCACCAATCGGGAAGTCCCAACGAGGGGCCAATGCACGCGCGGCGCGCGTTCGAGCTTGTTCAGAAGCTACTGAGCCTTTTGTAGCCTCATGACACCCCACGCCTACACGGAGGACCAGCTCGTCGCGCAACCTGCGATTGCGCTTCTGGCGGAATTGGGCTGGACGACGGTCAACGCGCTCGATGAAGTGTTGGGTCTCGAGGGGACGTTTGGGCGCGAGACGAGGAGTGAGGTCGTTTTGGACGCACATCTCAGGGCAGCCCTCGGGCGACTGAATCCTGATGTCCCACCCGAGGGCATCACCGCGGCAATCGATCAACTGATCGCCGATCGTTCTGCGATCAGCCTGGTTGCCGCGAATCGTGAAGTCTACGTGTACGAGCAGATGGTAGGTTGACACTTTCGATATGAAGAGAGAACAGGCGCTTGTGGAGCTGCAGGCAATCCAGGGTCTGACTGGCCGGCCAGATCTGAAATCTGAAAAATTCCGGCCACGAGCTCACTTCGCGCGGCCCAGATATCCCTGCGTGAGCGTCTGTATCTTCCATGCGGCACTGCGGCCCACGAGGTAGAGCGTCTTCTTGTCCGGGCCGGCGAATGCGAGATTCTGCACGACCCGGGCCGTCGGTATCGTGCCAAGGTGCTGTCCTTGCGGGCTGTAGACCTGGATGCCGTTGCACCCGGCGTTGTACACGCGCCCCTCTTTGTCCACGGCGAGACCGTCGGCGCAACTGGTAATTCTGTAACGAAGGCCAGGCCCCACGTCCCCCGCTGCAGCGGAGGTGTTAATCTGATCGTACTTGGCGAAGTTGCGGCGGTTCGTCACCGAGCCGTCTGCCTGCACGTCATAGGCCAGGAGGTATTCACCTCGGGAGTCGTTCACGTACAGGATCTTCTCGTCGGGGCTCATGGTGATACCGTTCGGGCGCGTGACGTTCTCGGCCACGATTCTCATCCCTTTCCCGTCCGGCGGGATGTACCCCACGTTGGCTTGCTCCGGCTGGGTGAAATACACGCCGCCCTTCTTGTCGACGACCAGATCGTTTGCACCCATGAAGCCCGGCGTCTTCCTGTCGACGAGCGTCGCCTCGGCGCCTTTTGGATAGACGATGTAGATCCCTTGCTTACCCTGCGTATTGTCGTTCGCGATCATGCGGCCCTTCGGGTCGAAGCCGAGACCGCCCGACTGGATGTTGTCGAGGAAGGTCGAGAGCTTGCCGTCCTTGTCGATGCGCGTCAGCCGCCTCGCGCCCCCTTCCGTGAAGACCAGGGTGCCGTCGGTCAGGGCGACGGGGCCCTCAGTTCCGTTGAGCTGGTCCGTGATGAGCTCGACTCTGGTTCCCCCCGTCACCACCCCGGGAATGCTTGGGGTATACGTATCGAAGGCTGGCGCCACATAGGGCTGATTGGCGGCACCCTGCGCGAAAACCGCTGCGGAACAGAGCAGTGCCAGGCCCACTCCGACAAACATTGCGTTGCGTGTCATACAACCCCCTCGCTGCGAGAACTTCGCGACTCCCTATTCCCGGAGGTCAGTTGGGTTGACGCTCCGCGGGTCCTGTCGCGGGGTTTCCCCACCCGTCCTCGGCGCCAACGGCACTCGTCACGACAGTGGCGCCTGCGCGGCGGGCGGGGATGCCCCTCCCCGCGCCACCCGCCTACAAGAACTTCGTCAACTCAACTGACCCCGGGGATAGACGCCTTGAGGGGCCAGAATCCGCACCAAATGAGTCGAGTTTTTCGACTGGCTCCTCAAGCCGTCGCGTCAAGTCCGGCTCGTCGGAGGGTTCGCGACGACACGCCAGCGCTCCGGCTCATGATGCTCGAGATACTGCCGGCGGGTGATCCAACCGAGGAGCATCGACTTGGTGATCAACCACTTCTCGGGTCGGACGGCGAAGTAGACGTGGGCGATGACCAGGCCGACGAGGCCCACGCCCGCGAGACCGTGGGTCACGTAGGTCACGCCCCAGGTCCAGTCGCTGAACAGATACGGGTTCCGTGTGAAGAACGGTGTCCGCACGCGCGGCATCATCAACACGCCGGTCGTCACAGCCGCCAGGCCCGCCACCACGATCGCCATGTGATACAGCCGGTTGCCGAGCGGATACTTGCCCGATTTGGGCCCGGGCACGTCGTGGCCCAGCTCACGCAGGATTTCAGCTTTGATCTCCGGGATGTCCTTCGGACCCACCCAGATCGACCAGAAGTCGAGCCAGATCGACGCGTGGAGAATGTGGAAGAGGATCGATCCCGTCAGCACGAGACCTGCGATCCAGTGCCACGTGACCCAGGCAAACTGCACCCCGACGACCGGCAGGAAGGCCGTGAACAGCAGCACGAACATCGACGCGGCCATGACCCAATGAAACGCCCTCGCCATCAGCGAATGCCGCTCGATGCGCGTCGGGAGGTTCGAGTAGGTCGCCTCCAGCCTGTCGGTCTCGGTTGTAGGCCGCTTGCGATGCGCCGACAGCAGCATGTAGCTTCCGTGCGCGACGAAAAACATCACCCCGGCGAAGAGCGAAGCCCAGAACAGCGTCCAGGAGACGTGAGTCAGGATGCTCTGTCCCCAGGGATTCAACCCCCACGTTACGAAGTCCATGCGTCACCCCCAGCGCCACGGATGGCGCGTGTCGTGAGCTTCCGCGTCATGTGTCGAGCCCGCCGCCGCGAATGGCGCGCTTCACGAGGTTCCGCATCAACGGGATCTTGTAACCGTTGTGCCGCAGCGCCTGCGCCCCCTGGACGGCGATCTGGCCGGCGAGCTCGGCCGTCTGTTCAGTGCGCGGCTTGCCGGCGACTGCCGCCTCCACCGCGCGCAGGCGCAGCGGCCGCGCCGCGGCGGCGTTGATCACCACGCGGATACGTTCGATGTTCCGCGCCGCGTAGGTTGCCGCCGATGCCACGTTGAGCAGCGGGAAGTCCCAGACGTTGCGGTCGCGGATTTTTTCGAAGTAGAACTCCGCGCCGGCCCACGTCGGCGGAATCCGAATCGCCGTCAACAGCTCGTCTGGCGCCAGAACGGTCATGCGCGTGATGTCGATCTCCGGGCCGATGAAGTAGTCCTCGGCATCGACGACGCGCTCGCCGCGCGCGCTCTGGATGACCATCTGCGCATCGAGCGCCACGAGCGCCGGCGCCGTGTCGGACGGGTTCACCGCTACGCAACGATCGGCACCCAAAATCGCGTGCTCGCGATTGATCGCGGTGGGCGTGTCGGCATAGCAGATGTTGCCCCCCGCCCGATAGCACGACCACCCGGCGCGGTAGTACCAGCAGCGCGTGTCCTGCGACACGTTGCCGCCGATGGTCCCCTGGTTGCGGATCTGCGGCGAGGCCACGAGCTCGGCGGCCTCCGCCAACAACCCGAACCTATCACGCACCAGCGCATCGCCGGCGATCTCGGTAAGCGTCGTCCCTGCACCGATCTCCAGGCCACCGTTCAGCGCCTTGATGCCGCGCAGGCTCTCGACCTGGCTCAGATCGATGACGACATTCGGGCGCTTGATGCGATCCTTCAGCCAATCGAAGGAATCCATGCCGCCCGCCATCACCCAGGCGTCCGGGCTGTACCGGTTCAGAAGGGTCACCACGTCGCCGATGCTCGCCGGCTGAAAGAGCTCGAATGCCGGCATCACGTCGTGAATCACGGCCATGATGTGTCTCCTTCTCCTAGTCTAGATGTGGGCCGTGAGGGGCTCGGTGGTCGGCCGGCCCGCTTCAAGCGCCGTGAGAATCATGTCGAGCGTCACCGGCGCGCGCTGGAAGATTTCGTCGCCCAGCGCATCGCTGATTGCGTTCAGAACGGCACAGGCGCCGGCGCCGACCGGCGGTTCGCCGATGCCGCGGGCACCGACCGGGGTTTCCGGATCGGGCAGATCCACGGTGGCCCATTGCATCTGCTCCGGCGCATCGAGAATCGTCGGCGGCCGGTTGTGATGAAACCGAGTGGCCAGCGCAACGCCATATTGCTGGTCGTACACCCACTTCTGCCCGATCGCATGACCGATGCCCAGCATCGAGCGGCCGAGAATCTGGCCGCCGACATTGCGCGGGTGAATCACGGTCCCGACGTCGGCAACGGCCAGATAGTCCAGGATGTAGTACTTGCCGGTTTCCAGGTCGATTTCCACTTCGGCAAACCCGGCGACGAAGGAACGCGACTGTCCGTCGCGCGGGTAGTTGTCCTTCCCCACACCCATCAGACCCTGGCCGGCGAGCGCCGTCGCGGAGGCCCTGGTGAATCTGTTGATGTCCTTCGGCAGCTCGTGGCCATCGTACGCGCCGCCGAGCTCAATCGCGCGCTGGGCCGCCTTCGCCAGCGTCATGCCGGAGCCGCCACCCTTCCGGAAGACGCGCTCGTTGGCCACCTCGTAATCCTCTGGCCTCCCGCCAAGATCTTTCGCGGCGATCTCCTGCAGTTTCTTCTTCGCGTCCATTCCCGCCGCATGGGCCGCCCGGGTCATGGCGTGAATCGTCTGGCTGCCACCGCTGTTGCAGGTCCACGGCAAATTCTTCGCGGTGTCGCCCCAGGTGAGGTCAACCTTCTCCCATGGCACGTCGAGGAGCTCGGCCGACACGCGGTGACAGTCGCTCACCGATCCGGTTCCGTGATTGCCAATCCCCGACTGGATCGAGAGCCGACCGTCGGGCTTGAGAACGATCAGCCCGTCGAACCCGACCGACCCGGCGCTGTACGCGCTCAGGGCGACCCCGACGCCGCGCACCTTCGACCCGATTCGCGTGCCGCTCCTCGTCTTGCGCTCGTCCCACCTGAATATCTCGGCGCCCTTGTCCAGCGCCTCTTTGACGAAGGCGCTGGTGGTGTAGAGCCTCTCCTTCTTCGGACCAGCCGGCGGTCCGAACAGCGCCTTTCCGGCCGGCGCATTGATGCGGCGAATCGCCACCTGATCGATCCCAAGCTTGCGCGCCGCCTTCGAGATGACGGGCTCCATGAGCATGTGTGACTGCGTGCCCCCCGGTTGACTCTGCGGACCTCGTGGCGGCGTGTTCGTCAAGACCGAGATGCCGCAAAAACGCATCGCCATCGGCTGATACGTCAGCGACGCGATGACGCCAGTGTTGTTCGTGTCGCCCTGACGCTCGAACGGACCGTTGTCGCCGACCGAGCACATGTCGAGGGCCGTGATGCGACCTTCCTTCGAGAAGCCGATCTTCATCCGGCCACGCATGCCCGGACGACCGCGGCCTATGTAGTGCTCTTCCTCGCGGCTCACCCGCATCATCACCGGGGCATTGGCCTTTTTCGCGAGGAGCACAGGGATGACCAGCGAGATCGCGCCCGTGATCTTGCTGCCGAACCCTCCGCCCGTGTACTCACTCACGACGACGACGTTCTCAGAAGGGATGCCGACCCATCGCGAGACGCCGAGCACGGTCTGTGCAGTGCTCTGCGTACCGGTGTACACGTGGACCTTGCCGTTCTGCCAGTACGCCATCACAGTCCGGGTCTCCAGCGTCTGGTGGCTGGTGTCGGGCGTGACGAACGTTTCGTCGAGCACGAGCGCGGCATCCTTGAAGCCCGCCTCGAGGTCGCCGTACGACCACTTCTCGGGCGCATCCTCCATCATCGGCAGGCGGCCGGCGTCAGCCTCTACCAGCTCCGCCTCGGTCCACTTCTTCTCGCGGATCTCGGGACGGGGTGGGCTCTGGGGCGGACCTTGTCCGGCTGGCGCGGGCGGGGCTGGCGGCGGGATGAACCAGTAATTGCCCTTGGTTCTGGCGTTGGGGCCGCCGGGCCGGAGGGTCACCAGCGGATCGACGACGAAGGGCAGCGGCTCGAACTCGATCACGATCTTGTCGATCGCGTCAGCCGCCGTCACTTCGTCCACGGCCGCAACCGCGAGGATCGGCTGGCCCTGATAGACGGGCTCCTTCGTAAGCGCGACCTCTCCGTCGAGATTCGCCAGAATCAGCTGGCCGTTGTCATTCACGGCGTCAGCCGCGGCCGGAAGGTCGTCGGCGGTGACAATCGCTTTGACCCCTGGCGTGGCCAGCGCCGCGCTCAGATCGAGGCGAGTCACGCGCGCGTGTGGCAGCGGACTCAGCAGCAGCTTGGCGAAGAGCATCCCCTCCGCGCGAAAGTCCTCGGCGTACTTGGACTTCCCGGTGACCTTCGCGACCAGGTCGGGAACCGTGTAGTCCTGTCCCACGAGCTTCTGTTCAGCCATGATCACGCCTTCCGCATGTGCTCAGCACCGCGCATCATCGCGGTGAGAATCTTGTCGTAGTCCTGACACCGGCAGAGGTTGCCGGAAATCCCGTGAGCCAGTTCCGCACGCGTCGGATTCGGGTTCTTCTTGAGAAAGCCCACGGCGGCCATCACAAACCCCGACATGCAGAACGCGCACTGGAAGCCCTCCTCGTCGATCACGCCTTGCTGCACCGGATGCAGTGTGCCGTCGGCAGCAGCCAGTCCCTCGATGGTGACGATTCTCTTGCCGCGCACGGTGTGCGTGAGGACGGAGCAGGAGTAATGCGGCACATCGTTGACAAGGACCGTGCACGCGCCGCATTCCGCGCGGTCGCACCCCAGCTTGGTGCCGGTGAGTCCCAGCTTGTACCGCAGCGTCGTCGCCAGCGTCTCCTGCTTCAGCACATCGACACGGCGATCCTGGCCATTGACGTTCAGCGTCATCAGACGCTCAACGCTTCCAGGCGCCGAGGGTTGTTGGCCGAGTACCGCCGACGAGCGCCACAAATAGCCCACCGAGGACACGACGGCTCCCGAGGCGACAACACCCTTGATGAAGTTGCGCCGAGAGACGTTCTTGGGAGTGTCTTCTGTCATCGTCTTGTCTTCCATGGCAGCCCCACCTGTTCGCGAGTGCCCAGTCGGAGTAACGAAGAGGATGGCAGAACATAGCGCCAACCAACCGGAAGCGCAAGGCCCCTTTCTTCTACAATCCTTGGGGTGTCGAATTGGCTGCTCGGACGCCGGTGGGTGACCGACCGTGCCGTCGTTGTGCCGGTTGCGGCGGCCTTCCTGACGGGGGTTTGCGGGGCGCCGCCGCCCAAGCCCGTCCAGAAGGAAGTCGTGATCTGGAAGCACCTTGGCGAGTGGTCCGGCCGCGGGAACGCTCAGACAGAATCGTTCATCGGCCTGACCGGCGCGCTCCGGATGCACTGGCGGACGGAAAACGAGCTCCCCAAGGGGACGGGAACGTTCCGGCTGATCCTTCAGAGCGCCATCAGCGGTCGCACCCTCCAGGAGCCGGTGGACGAAAAGGGCCCTGGAGAGGGCACGGCCTACGTGGCCGAGGATCCGCGCGTGTTCTACATGTCGGTTGAGTCGGCAAACCTCGATTGGTCGTTCACGGTCGAAGAGGCGCTCTTCGGCAGCCCGGCCGAGAACTCTGGCATTCCTTCGTCCCCCGCGCGTCCGATCGAAGTAAAGATCGCGCAACCCTTTGCCTTCCTCACCCTGTCCTTCAACCGAGCGTCCGGGTATCCTCGTGCTGAGGGTGCGTTCGTGAGCAGAGGTTGGCGGCGTGGATCGACGTGAGACCGAACGGCTCCTCGACGTCATTGGTCAGGCGCGTGCGGCCGGCGAGCCGGCGGCACTGGCGACGGTCGTGCGCGTCAAGGGGAGCGCGTATCGACGCGAAGGCACGCGGATGTTCGTGCGTGGGAACGGGACCTACGAGTGTTCGCTGTCCGGCGGTTGTCTGGAGCCGACCGTTGCCGAAGCTGCGGCGCGGGTCATCGCCACCGGTGAGCCGGTCATCGTGAGCTACAACCTGGCGGACGATTCGGTCTGGGGCCTGGGCATCGGCTGCAGCGGCGCCGTCGACATTCGTATCGAACGGCTCGAAGACGATGCGATCACGCGGGCGTGGTTGACAATCCTCGAGCGCGGGGAACCGGCGGTGCTCGTCACCACGCTCTCCGGCGTCTCGGGGCGCATGATCGTTGGTGGCGCCGGCCTCATCGCGGGGGGGCTGTCCGATGTCTTCATCGAAGAGCAGGCGGTCGAGCGCGCCCGTGGCCGGCTGCGCGCGCCGTACCCCGCATCCGGTCCCGAGTCGATCGGCAGTGCCGAGCTGTTCTTCGAAATCACGATGCCCCCGCCCGATCTGGTGATCTTCGGCGCCGGATACGATGCGGCACCTGTGGCACGAATGGCCTGGACGCTCGGGTTCGCCGTGACCGTCGTCGACGTCCGCGAGGCGTTTCTTGCGCCAGGCCGCTTTCCGGGCGCCACGTTGGCGTGTGCGCATTTCAGTCAGTTCGCCGGCCGCGTGAAATCGCGTGCCGGCGCCTTCATGCTCGTGATGAACCACCACGTCGAGCGCGATCAAGAGAGCCTGCGCTTCAGCCTGGAATCGGACGCCGCGTACGTCGGAGTGCTGGGACCTCGTTCACGCTATGAGATGCTGCTGGCTGGCCTTGCCGCGCAGGGCTACACTCCCGATGCTTCGAAGACCTCGCGCGTGCGCAGCCCGGTAGGGCTTTCGCTCGGCGCCGAAACACCGGATGAAGTGGCCGTGTCGATCCTGGGGGAAATCCTGGCGATACGCCGCGGATTCGATGGAGGGTTCCTCAGCGGTTCGGTTCGCAGCCTTCACCGCCCGGAAGACAGACGGCTCATGGCAAGCTCGTAGTCTTCGGGCGTGTCGATATCCACCAGCAGATCCGGCGGAAACTGCAGGACCACGGTCCGCTCGACGTGTCGCTGCAGGACGGGCCGAGCCCCGTGCTGGAGCTGGGCGAGCTCGGGAAAGAACTCCCGCGCGAACAGATGCGGCGGTGCCATCACCTGGCCGTACCGGACGCTGACGATGGGGGGCGCGTGCTGACGGTAAGTGTCGAGCACCGTCCGGTACTCGTTCGCCGTCACGAACGGCTGATCGGCGAGGGCGAACATCGCGGCGTCGCTGTCGGCGAGATGCTCGACCGCCGTGCGGAACGAGCTGCCCATGCCACTGGCGAACTCCAGGTTGAGGGTGTGTCGAACGGGCAGACCGTCGAGCGCGGCCAGCGTCGCTTCGTGGTCGCTGCCCAGCACAACCAGGAGATCGTCAAAGCCTGCGGTGCAGACCTGTCGGACCGCCCTGCGGACGAGCGGCTCGCCGCCAAACGGCAGAAGGAGTTTCTGGACACCCATCCTTGTTGAGGCGCCTGCGGCGAGTACCACTGCGCTGACCATGAAGAGGTTAGTGTAGGATCCTTTGCGACGCCCGCGTGGCCTCACCACGTACGGCACTGCCGAGGCAGGAGGGTGGCGACGTGATTCCTGCAGCCTTCGATTACCTGCGGGCCCACACGACCGACGAAGCGATAGCACATCTGCAGCAGCATGGGGCCGAGGCCCGTGTGCTGGCCGGCGGGCAGAGCCTCGTTCCGGCCATGCGGTTTCGACTCGCGCGTCCAGCTGTCCTGGTCGACATCAACTCGCTGACCGATCTGGGCCATCTGCGGATCGGCGATCAGGTGCTGGCGGTAGGCGCGGTCGCGCGAGACAGCGACATCGAGCACGCGCCGTGGATCCGCGAGCGCCGGTGGAGTCTCATCCACGATGCCTCGCGCGTGGTCGCCGATCCGGTCGTGCGGCAGTTGGGCACGGTCGTCGGGAGCTTGTGCCACAACGATCCGGCCGGCGACTGGACGGCGGTTGCGCTTGCCTCTCGCGCCGCCGTCGTCGTTCGCGGCAAGGCCGGAATGCGCCGCATCCCCATCGACGATTTTCTCGTTGACAGCTTCGCGACTGCGGTCGGGGAAGGTGAGATGGCGCTCGGCGCGGAATTTCCGGTGCCCGACGATCGCACCGCCGGTTCGTACCAGAAAGTCGAGCGCAAGGTCGGCGACTTCGCCACCGCGGCGGCAGCCGTTCAGGTGTCGCTGAACGCCGACGGCACGATCCGCATTGCCGGCGTGGCGCTGTCGGCGGCAGGGCCGTGCGCCGTGCGGGTGAGCGAGGCCGAGCAGCTGCTCACCGGACAGAAACCATCCACGGAGCTGATTCGCGCCGCCTCCAACGCCGCCTGGCGGCGCAGTGCGCCGCAGGCGGACCTGCGCGGCACGGTCGAATACAAGAAGCATCTGGCTGGCGTACTTGTCGCGCGGGGTCTGCGTCAGGCGCTCACGCGTCTGGGAGTACAGGCATGAAGGTCAACGTCTCAGTCAACGGCGTCATGTACACGCGGGACGTCGAGCCGCGCACGCTGCTCGCGTACTTCCTGCGGGAAGACTGCGGGTTGACCGGCACGCACGTCGGCTGCGACACGTCGAGCTGCGGCTGTTGCGTCGTCGTGATGGACGGCACGCGGGCGGTGAAGTCTTGCTCGATGTTTGCGGTGCAGGCCGACGGCCACGAAATCCTCACGGTCGAAGGGCTCGCCGAGGGTGGCACGCTGCACGCGCTGCAGCAGGGCTTCTGGGATCAACATGGCCTGCAGTGCGGCTACTGCACGCCAGGCATGCTGCTCACGTCGTACGCGCTGCTGAAGCACCAGCCGAATCCGAGCGAAGCCGAGATTCGCGAGGGGCTCGCCGGAAACCTGTGCCGGTGCACCGGCTATCAGAACATCGTCAAGGCGGTGCAGCAGGCGGCCGGGTCGCTCGGCCAGCCGTCCGGCGC
>JBOGIR010000497.1:0-6901 GCA_050742335.1 Vicinamibacterales bacterium
CCGCCCACGACCCTGTATCGATGTAATCCGCGGTCGCGCCAGCGGTCAGCAGGTTCATCGGCACCATCGAGAACTGCAGCGTGGCGCCCCCCTGGAGCATGAGGATCCGGTAGTTGTCCGGCACGCCCGCGAGCGCACGGATGTCTGCAATGGCGGTGTTGAGGAGATCCTCGAACGTCTTCGAGCGGTGGCTGACCTCCATGACCGACATTCCGACGTCGGGCAGTGAAATCAGATCACGCTGCGCCTGTTCGAGCACAGGCAGCGGCAGCACGGCGGGACCGGCTGAGAAGTTGTGGATGCGAGTGGTGGTCGGCATGGAGAAACTCCTGAACCCTGAATCTCTCCCCCTATGTTTTCACAACATGGACGCTGAGGATGTCCTGACTGCCTGTTTCGGTCGCGCTCAGAAGTCCGGACAAATCCACAGCCGCCGCGGCAGATTCGCCGCGAAACACGTCGGTTGCCCGCGCACTCGGCGCGTGTGCACTGCGTCCGCCAACGCGTCCTCATCGACGAGCTCGGCTACCGCAGCAGCGACAACCTACTCCTCGAGACCGACGGGCGTGCGACCCTCAACTGGGCTTTGTGCCACGGCTTCGAACCTTCCGCAACACGTGCATGGCCTTCGCGCGGACCAGCCGGTCGATGAGCACGGTCGGCATGTCAGTGTGGTGGTTGACCTGTCGTCCGAACTCGGTCTGCGGTTCCGGCGTTGGCGTTTCGTCGACGGCACGCCGGCGCCGCTCTCGCTCGACTGCATGCCTGATTTACCTGCACGTGCTCAATCGTGGGGCGTTGGGGCTGAGGAGCCCGGTTGACAGGCTCTGAGAGCGGCCTGTTCGCACGGGCGTGGGATTAGCCCGCGTGGCTCGCGTGCTATTTCGTCTGGCGCGATCGGCGCTGGTCGGCAGCAACCTGTGCATGCTCAGCAACTACCAGCTCCCGAACGAGGTGTCCGGCTTCACAATAACGCGCGTGCCCGCGCGTTATTGTCTGCGGGCCGCGCGCTAATGCGGTGTCAGGCAATGCCCTTCCCTGCGTGCTATCATCGCGCGCCTGCTGGTCTTGCGGGCATTGGAGTCGTACGCGGGGCGCTGTTTTAGCCCGCGGGCGAGCGCACCGGTCTACTCCATCGACTGTTATCCCGACCGGAGAACATTGTCATGGATGCCCAAGCCAAGCACTATGCAGACAAGCTGGAGTTTGAGATCGACTCGTGGGACCTGAACGTCGCCCGTGAGGCGGGCGAGCAAGTCATCGTGATTGATGCTCGCTCACCGGAGGCGTACGCCCGCGGGCATATCCCAGGCGCCGTGAATATCCCTCACCGAAAGATGTCGGCCGAAACGACCGGCCACCTCGACAGAAGCGCTCTTGTCGTCACGTATTGCGACGGAATTGGGTGCAACGGGTCCACAAAGGGGGCGCTGAATATGGTGCGCCTTGGGTTTAGGGTTAAGGAGCTTATCGGCGGGCTCGACTGGTGGAAGCGCGACGGATACTCGGTCCACGCGGGGCAGACGTCCGAGCGTGCCGTGTCGTGCGGGTGCGCCTAGCTGCGGGATAACACCGCACCAGCCGTGGTGGTTACCGCGTACAGGCCTGACCCGATGAAATGGGATGAGACCTGGCAGAGGAGACGGACATGAGCGGCAAGTCGACCACGAGGCTGGTACGCGAAGGAGACTTCGTCGCCGAGGTAGCTGTCACTCTCATCGAGGCCGAGGGCGGCTGGACACCCTATCTCTCCTTGGAAGACGCGTACAAGCTTGACGACGTCCGGGAAGCACTTCGGGCCGGTGACGTCAAACGGGCCTCTCGACTCTCAGATCGCGTCTACCGTCTCACGCGGGTGGAAGCGTGATCAACGAGGTGCAACCGGGGGTGCAACCGGGAACATAGGGGGTGCAACCGGCGCGCCGGGGCGGGACGCGCTGAGTCGAGGCGGTCGGGTGATCAGATCACATGCGACAGCAATCCGTCCCTCAGCTTTGGCTCGAACCATGTCGACTTGGGCGGCATGATGCCGCCTGCATCCGAGATCGCCATCAGGTCGGCCACACTCACCGGATACATCGAGAAGGCCACGGCCGCGCTTCCGCTGCGCACGAGCCGTTCGAGCTCTGCCGTGCCGCGGATGCCCCCGACGAAATCGATCCGCTTGTCCATGCTGACGTCCAGAATCCCCAGCAGCGGCGTCAGGATGAGATCCTGCAGCCGGGTAACGTCGAGGCGATCGGCCGGCGCCAACCCTTCACGGGCGACCGTGAGCTCGACCGTGCTCCAGCGGCCGTCGAGAAACATCGCCACTTCGCCCTTCCGCGCCGGCGATGCCGGGCCGTCCGTTACCGTGAAGTGCTTGCGAAGCTCCGCCAGCAGCGATTGCGGCGTGTGCGATCCGAGATCCTTCGCCACCCGGTTGTACGGGAGCACCTGCATCTGGTTGTGAGGAAACGCCACGGCGAGAAAGGCTTCCCACTCGCCTGCGCCGCCAGACCCACGGAGCTGCCGCGCGACGCGGGCCGCGCTGGCCACCCTGTGATGCCCGTCCGCGATGTAGAGCGCTGGAACAGCCCCGAAGGCAACCGTCAGGTCGTGTTGATCGCCCCCGTCAAGCGTCCAGACCGTGTGCTGCACGCCGTCAACTGCCTGGAAATCGAACAAAGGCTGTTGCGCCGTCGTCCGCTCGACGATGGCGTCCACGGCGCCCGTGGCGCGATAGGTGAGAAACACGGGTCCGGTCTGGGCACGCAGCTCCAGGATGTGCCGCGTCCGATCGTCTTCCTTGTCGCGCCGGGTGCGCTCGTGCTTCTTGATGACATTCGATTCGTATTCGGTCACCGAAAAGCACGCGGCGACGCCCGTTTGCGCGTGACTGCCCAGGCGCACGCGGTACGCGTACATGCTGGGAACATCCTCTTCGATGAGCGGCGCCCGCGCCTTGAGCGCGGCAAAATTCGCGACGGCCTTCTCGTAGGTCGCGTTGGAATAGAGATCGGTCCCTGGCGGAAGATCGATGTCCGCGCGCGAGACATGAAGAAAGCTGAGTGGATTGCCGGCGGCGAGCGCCCGGGCTTCGTCGGTGTTGACGACGTCGTAGGGAACCGCCGCCACATGCGCTGCCGAGTGGGGAGTCGGGCGCAGCGCACGGAACGGAACGATGGCGGCCATGGGAGGAGACAATTATAGGGGGAAGGGATTAGGGAGAAGGGAGCAGCGGGAAGTAGGCAGTAGGCAGTCAGCAGTAGGCCAAGAGCCTGAAGCCCAAGCCGAGACCAAAGACTAGAAACCAAAGACTAGAGACGATCGGGATCGGGGAGGAGGGAGCAGGGGGAGGGAGACGAGTACGCCACACCTGCGTTGACGAGCGTGATATCAAGGAGCGATGGACGTGATCGTTCCCGTCGTTGTCGCGCTCGTGACCATCGTGCTGGCCACAGTACTGTCGCGATCGCGCGCCGCCCGGCAGGTGGCCGAAGCCCGCGCCGAGATGGCCGCGGAGCTCGCCGCAGCCAGGCAGGACAACAAGTGGCTCACCGAGGACATCTCGCGGCAGAACGCCGCCCTCGACGCCACGCAGGAGCTTCTCGACAAGACGGAACACCGGTTGCGTGACGCGTTCCAGTCGGCGGCCGCCGAAGCGCTCAAGGACAATCGCTCTGCGTTTCTCGATCTGGCCAGGACGTCGTTTGCCGCATTTCAGCAGCCCATTGCGGAGACGCTCCAAAAAGTCGATGTTCGACTGGCGGAAACCGAGCGCGACCGTGTGGCTGCCTACAGCCGGCTCAGTGAACAGGTGGCGGCACTGGGGTCGACGACCAGCACGCTCTCCCGCGCGCTGCGGACGCCTGCCGTTCGAGGCCGCTGGGGAGAAATGCAGCTCCGCCGCGTGGTCGAAATATCGGGCATGCTGCAGCGGTGCGATTTCGACGAACAACCTGCGCTCATCAGCGACAACGGCAGGCTCCGCCCGGACCTCATCGTGCATTTGCCGGGCGCCAAACGGATGGTCGTCGACGCCAAGGCGCCGCTCGAGGCGTTCCTCGACGCGCAGGAGGCAGGGGATGAGGATGCGCGTGTCGTAAAGCTGCAGGCACACGCGCGGCAGGTGCGCGACCACATGGACCGGCTTGGCAACAAGGCCTACTGGGAGGCGCTCGGTGATTCGCCGGAGATGGTCGTGATGTTTCTCCCGGGCGAAACGCTGTTCAGCGCGGCGCTGCAGCACGACATGACGCTCATCGAGCACGGCCTGCGTCAGCGTGTGCTGCTGGCCAGTCCCATTACGCTCATCGCCCTGCTGACGACGGTGGCGCACACCTGGCGGCAGGAAGCGCTGGCCGAGAACTCGCGGGAGGTGGCGCGCCTGGGGCACGAATTCTACGAGCGGCTGGTCGTCTTTGCCGGTCACCTCGACGAGGTGCGCAAGAAGCTCGATGGCGCCGTCCAGGCGTACAACCAGGCCGCCGGTTCGTTCGAGGCACGGGTGCTGGTGAGCGCCAGGCGACTCAAGGATCTCGAAGTGACCACGGCGCAGGAGTTGCCGCCCGCAGAGCCGATCGATACGGTGCCCCGCGTCCTCAAGCAGATCGGGTTGATGGGATTGCCGGAAGGCGCCACGGGGGACGAACCTGACGTCACCTAGAGTAGTAGGCAGTGGGCAGTAGGCAGTAGGCAGCCGGCGGGAACCTCGCCAGACCGCATACCGCCCACTGCCTACCGCCCTACTGCCTACCGCCTACTGCATACTGCCTACCGCCTGGCGGTCGGGATTTGAAATAATTGGCGGATGGAGCCCCCTGCCGGTGCCGCCGACGCACCGGTCGCCACCGATTTCATTCGCGAGATCGTCGCCGAGGATCTACGCACTGGCAAGCACGCCGGGCACGTACATACTCGCTTTCCACCTGAACCAAACGGCTACCTACACATCGGCCACGCCAAGTCGATCTGCCTGAATTTCGGCGTCGCCGCCGAGTTCGGCGGTCTCTGCAACCTCCGCTACGACGACACGAACCCGACGAAAGAAGACGTCGAGTACGTCGAGGCCATTGAAGAGGACGTCCGGTGGCTCGGGTTCGACTGGGGTGACCGGGAGTTCTACGCGTCGGACTATTTCGAGGCGTTGTACACGTACGCGGAGCAGCTCGTTCGCGACGGAAAGGCGTACATCGACAGCCTGACGGCCGACGAGATTCGCGACTACCGCGGCACACTGACCGAACCTGGCCGAAACAGTCCCTATCGCGACCGCAGCGTGGAGGAGAACCTCGATCTGTTCCGCCGGATGCGCACTGGAGAATTCCCCGACGGTACGCACGTGCTGCGCGCCAGAATCGACATGGCGTCGCCGAACATCAATATGCGGGATCCGACGCTGTACCGGATCCGGCATGCGGAGCACCACCGCACGGGCGACGCCTGGTGCATATACCCGACCTACGACTACGCGCACCCGATCTCCGACGCACTCGAGCACATCACGCATTCGTTGTGCACGTTGGAGTTCGAGGACCACAGGCCGCTGTACGACTGGGTGATCGAGAACACCAGCCCGCCCGCACGGCCGCGGCAGATCGAATTCGCCCGGCTGAACCTGAACTACACCGTCATGAGCAAGCGGAAGCTCCTGGCGCTGGTCGAGCAGAAGCTCGTGAGCGGCTGGGACGACCCGCGCATGCCGACCATCGCCGGGCTCCGGCGTCGCGGATGCACGCCGGAAGCCATCCGTGATTTCTGTGCGCGCATCGGCATGGCCAAGAAAGAGAACGTCGTCGATGTGGCGCTCCTCGAGCACACCGTTCGCGAGGATTTGAATCGGCGCGCGCGGCGGGCGCTGGCTGTCGTCCGCCCACTCAAGGTCGTGATTGAAAACTATGCCGGGGATCGGGAGGAGTACGTCCAGGCTATCAACAATCCGGAGGATCCCGCGGCCGGGGCCCGGCCTCTTCCGTTCTCGCGCGAGCTGTACATCGAGCGCGACGACTTCATGGAGGATCCGCCGAAGAAGTTCTTCCGGCTGTCGCCAGGGTCCGAAGTGCGGCTGCGCTATGCCTACATCCTGAAGTGCGAGCGCGCGGTGAAGGATCCCTCAGGGGTGGTGACCGAGCTGCGCTGCACGTACGATCCGGAGTCGCTCTCGGGTTCTTCCTCGACGCGGCGCGTCAAAGGGACCATTCATTGGGTGTCGGCGCAGCACGCACATACCGCGGAAGTGCGGCTGTACGACTGTCTGTTCCGGTCGCCGGATCCTGGTGAGGGCGATCGCGATCCGCTGACCGACCTCAATCCGGACTCTCTCGAACGACTGGTCGACTGCAAGGTCGAGCCCGCGTTGGCCGACGCGGAACCGGGCGCGCGCTTCCAGTTCGAGCGGCTCGGGTACTTCTGCGTCGATCCGGATTCGCGCGGCGGCACACCCGTGTTCAATCGCACCGTGACGCTCAAGGATAGTTGGGCGAGGATCAGCGCCCGTACTTCGTCCCCCATTCCCTGAGCTGCGCGGCCACGGCCATTGCCGCCGATTCCGACGACAGCCGATCCACAGGCCACGGCAGCCGCCAGGTCCAGTTCGACGCGCTGACGGTCGCCGGCTGGTTGATGCGATCGCGCCAGCCGAACACGTCCTGGATCGGCAGGATCAGAAGGTTCGAGCCGGACGCGTACAGCGATTCGAGCATTGCCTCGCGCACGGCATGCGGAAGCGTGGGCGAGGCGGCCGCGGCGGCGATGTCTTCGTCCGCCAGCCGCTCGCGGATCGACGGGATCGCGAGCACCCCGTCCTTCTCGTCGCGCGGTGCGCCCTCCCACCAGATCACCATCGGCTCGGTATCGTGCGTTCCAGACGTGGCCACCGACACCGCGGCGTACGTCGAGGGATCCCTGAACGGCTTTTCCT
>JBOGIR010000498.1:0-2235 GCA_050742335.1 Vicinamibacterales bacterium
GGCACGAGCCTGACCATTGGCGCCGGGGTGTTCAACCGGAGTGTCACGGGCAGGGATCAGGACGCCGGGTCGCTCTTCTACGTCAACGGCTCGCACGCGGAGGCCGTCAATGAACGGTGGGCCTTCAAGCTGTCGGCCGGCTAGTTCACCCAAGACCCGCTGCCTCGCCCCGTGGGCACGCTGCCCAATGCGTTCAGGACGCCGTATCCCCCATTCACCAATCAGGGCACGTCGCAGCCGAAGTTCGACGCGCGTGTGGACTACGACCTCCCGGGCGGCGGGTCGGTCGTGGTCAGCGGTGGTGTGGCGGGCACGGAGGGGCTCATTCACAGCGGCCTCGGTCCATTCGACATCGCCAGCGAGACGCAGATGGTGTATCTGAGCACCCGGTATCAAAGGGCGGGACGCCGGGTTGCCTTCTTCTCGAACCTGCTGGACGGCAACGCGACGAACCTGCTCGCGCGCAGTCTTACGGGCCAGCCGCTGCCGCTTGCGTTCGATACCAGGACGTTCGACGTCGAAGCCTCGGACCTCCGGGCGATCGGCACGACCCACGTGCTCACCTTCGGCGGCAACTTCCGGCACAACACGTTCGACATTTCACTCGCGCCGGGGGGCGGCGATCGCAACGAGGGCGGCGGCTTCATCCAGGACGAGATCTTTCTCAGCAACCGCTTCCGCTGGGTGATCGGCGGCCGCCTCGACAAGTTCTCCTCCATAAACGACCCCGTCTTCTCGCCGCGGACGACGTTCATGGTGAAACCGGACGCGGCGCAGACGTTCCGTGTCTCGTTCAATCGCGCGTTTCGCGCGCCGTCGTTCATCAACAACCACATCGACACGGACGTGTTGAACGAGGTCAACCTGGGCGCCCTCTCGCCGCTCCTCGCCCGGTATGTCTTCCCGATCCGGGCCACGGGCAATCCGAATCTGGCACAGGAGACGATGACCGCGTACGAAGTGGGCTACACCGGCGTCATCCGAAACCGCGCCACGGTGACGGCAGCCGTCTACTACAACGTGACCGATGACGGCATCTACTTCACGCCGGACCGGTTCTACGCCCCGGCCAGTCCTCCTCCCGGATTGACGCCGCTGATCGTCGGGATCCTGGCCAGTCTCAACCCTCCGGTGCTGTTGCCGTCGCGCTTCACCTACCTGAATCTCGGCACGATCAGGGACAAGGGCTTCGAGTTCGGCGTCGACGCGGCGGTGAACCGCTACGTCAATGTGTTCACGAACTACTCGTATCAGGCGAAGCCGGTGGCCGAAGACCTGCCCTCAGGGACGAGCATCAACGACATCAACTGGCCGCCGAAGAATCGGTTCAACGTGGGATTCGATTTCAGCTACGCGCGGTTTCTCGGCAACATGAGCGTCAACTTCACAGACGAGGCGTACTGGCAGGACGTGCTCGACGTGCGCTTCGCCGGGATGACCGACGCCTTTACGCTCGTGAATGCCGGGTTCGGCGTACGATGGGCCGACGACCGCGTCACGACCAGCATCAAGGTCACCAATCTCACCAACGAAGAAGTGATGCAGCACATCTTCGGCGACGTGCTGAAGCGGCAGGTGGTCGGGGAGGTGCGCGTCAGTTTCTAAGACTATTGCCGATTTCAGATTGATCGATTGAAGACTGTTGAAGATTTTCGAGTGAAGATTGGCGAACTGATTGTCGATTGGCGAAAGATTGCCGTCAATCGAAACTCAATTCAACATTCGTGAAATCGTCATTCGACAACAATCTGCAATCGACCGATCTGAAATCTGCATTAGGGTTCCGCGTACCTCATGACCGCGCGGAGGTCGGCGCCCTTCGACCTCCGCAGCGGCGCCCAGAGATCGCCGACGGCCTGGAGCCGCGCGGCCGCGGTGCGGAGGGTGAAGTCCTGCGGCGACACGCCCTCGTCCACCTCGTCCCAGGTGATGGGCATCGACACCCCCGCAAAATCGCTGGCGCGCGCGCTGTACGCGCTGGCGAGCGTCTTGCCCCGCGCGTTCTGCAGGTAATCCACGTAGACGCGACGGCCGCGCGCGCGGAGCGATCGCTCCACGGTGGCGATTGCCGGATGTTTCCTGGCGACAACCGTCGCGACGATCTGGCTGAAGAGCAGACCTGCGTCATACGGGGTGTCAGGAGGCATCGGAATGTAGATGTGTGCGCCGCCGGAACCCGAGGTTTTCGCGAAACACGGGGTCTTCAGAGCCTGCAGCTCCTCGCGTATCCAGCGC
>JBOGIR010000499.1:0-17149 GCA_050742335.1 Vicinamibacterales bacterium
GCTCCGAACGTTCCGAACGCCCCGAACGCCCCGAACGAACAGTCTACCTCGTCGCCACCTTGAGCTCGCCGAGCTTGGCTACCATGTCCTCGGCGGACGTTTCGGGGCGTACCATCTTGTCGATCGCCGCGATCCGGCCGGTCCGGTCGATGTAGAACGTCCACCGGTTGGCGACGCCGCGCTCGTTGAGCACGCCGTACTTCGCGGCGACTTCCTTCGACGGATCGCTGAGCATCGGAAAGTCGGCTTCCTTCTTCTCGACGACTTTTTCGCCGAGCGTCACGGAGGTCGCCTTCGCGAACTTGATGTTCTGCTCGAGCGTGTCGACGCTGGCCATGTAGTACGTCACGTTGTACCGCTGAA
Source organism: Vicinamibacterales bacterium (assembly GCA_050742335.1). Classification (GTDB taxonomy): domain Bacteria; phylum Acidobacteriota; class Vicinamibacteria; order Vicinamibacterales; family UBA2999; genus DATCJA01. Next base: position 364 of record JBOGIR010000499.1, read on the forward strand.
TCCTGGCGCCGTTTTCCGCGAGCGACTTGCACTCGATCGTGCACCCCTGCGTGAACGCTCTCGGGAACCAGGCGACCACGACCGCCTGCTTGCCTCGGTAATCCGATAGCTTGTGTGCCTTGCCGTCAGTGCCCTGCAGCGTGAAGTCCGGCGCCATGTCGCCAACCTTCAGATCGACCGCACTCTGTGCCATCGCGCCTGCCACCAGCGTTGCCACGAGCCCAATTGTTAATAGTACACGCATCGACGAACCTCCTGCCTTCGACCTGGCTTACCCCTCGGCCATGCTCAGGATGACCCTGAGCCTGTCGAAAGGGCTAGTGCACCCCGGGCTACGGCCGAGAGTGCGTTTACAAGTTCCGGGGGGCCTCTAAAGTGGTGAGTATAGCTCTAACTGGGGAATTCTAGGGGCCAAACAGCTCACCGTGGAGCCGCTGCCGTTCCCGGTCGATCTGATCCGGAGTGGCGCCCAGACGGCGCAAAACGGCCTCGGTCATCGCCACGGCCACCTCGCCTTCGCCGGAAAACACGTCTTCGGCGCCCGCCGTGCGCAGCTTTGGGACATCCCGCAGGTACGCGCCGCGGGCGAAGACGTGCAGCGGGGGATTCAACTCGCGCGCCACGCGGATCATCTCAGGCGCCCCGCTGTCGGCGCCGCTGACGATGAGCGTCGCCGCGTGGCGGATGCCGGCCGCGACGAGCGTGTTGGGGTCGCGGGCGTCGCCGTACACGGCCGACACCCCTTCATCCCTGAGCGCCCGAACCGTGTCGATGTTCAGCTCGACGATGGTGGGCGACACCCCGTTTTCCCGAAGCAGGCGCGAGACGGTGCGCCCCGTTGGCCCGTAGCCGACGACCACCGCGCGGTCCTCTGGCTCCAGCGACGACGTCGCGCCGCGCTCGGCGAACGTCTCCGCCATGGTCCGGCGCATCAGGCGCATGCGCATGAGCCGTTGTTCGACCGGTGCGATCGCGCGTGACGCAATCGGATTGATCAGAATCGACGCGATCGACACGGCCACTACGACGTGGAGCGCGGTGTCGGGCAGCACGCCGAGGTCGCGTGCCAGCGCCGCCAGGATGAACGAGAACTCGCCGATCTGCGCGAGCGCGGACGGGACGGTGAGCACCGTGTGCAGGGGGTAGCGCATCACGGCCAGCACCACGGCGGCCACGAAGGGCTTGCCGACGGCGACCACGGCCAGCGCGGCCAGCGCCAGCCACGGCGCGGCGAGCAGCGCAGCAGGATCCAGCAGCATCCCGATCGACACGAAGAACAGCACGGCGAACGCGTCGCGCATCGGCAGCGCGTCGGTGGCGGCGCGCAGGCTGTAGTCGGACCGGCCGACCGTCATTCCCGCGATGAACGCGCCGAGCGCCATCGACACCCCGAAGATCGTCGTGGACGCCACCGCAATCCCGAGCGCCAGCACGAGCACCGTGAGCGTGAAGAGCTCCCGGGAACGCGTGGCGGCCACCAGGTCGAGGAGTCGCGGAATCGCGCGCGCCCCGACGCCGACGGCAAACGCGACGAGCACGCCCACTTTGAGGAGCGTGAGCGCGAGACTGACCAGGACGCCCGACAGCGTCACGCGTGCGCCAACCAGCGTCGGCAGCAGCACCAGCATGATCACGGTCATCACGTCCTCGACGACGAGCCAGCCCACCGCAATGTGGCCGCTGGAGGTATGGAGCTGTCGCGCGTCCGAGAGCACGCGCACGAGCACCACCGTGCTGGCCACCGAAAGCGTGAGACCGAAGACGAGCGAGGAGGTCCAGTTCCAGCCGACCGCCCGTGCCGCCGCCGCCCCCAGGATCGTTGCGGCTCCGATGCCGGCCGCCGCTCCCGGTACGGCGACCCGGCGCACGGCCAGCAATTCCTCGACGTGCAGCTGCAGGCCGACGCCGAACATCAGGAGGATGACGCCGACCTCGGCAAGCTGCTCGGCGAGCGCCGCGTCGGCCACCAGCCCCGGCGTGTTCGGACCGATGGCGACGCCCGCCAGCAGATAGCCGACGAGCGGGGACAGGCCGAGCCGATGCGTGAGGTAGCCGAAGACGAGCGCTGTGCCGAGGCTGACGGCCAGCGTGAGAATCAGCGCGAGATCCTGCACGTCTTCACCGACCGAGACCGTCGAAACATCGACGATCGATGAACGATGATCGGAGCATCGATCGCACAATCGATTCATCGATGGACGTATGAACGACCTGGATCATCGATCGAGCGATGGATACATCGATGGTCACATCATCGATCTGTAGATTCAGCGTACATCGAACAGGTCCCGAAGCCGGCGTTCGGTCTCGTTCTTCAGTCCCCGCCGGGCCGCCGCCGCGGCGTCGATCGTGATGCGAGGGGTAGCGAGCGTCCCGGATATCCGCGCCGGGAGCACCACACGATTCTCTTCGCGCGTGAACCGGACGAGATCGGTGCCTGCCTGCTTGGACAACGCCTCAGAGAGGCGCAGGTCGGCCGTGCCTTCGAGGGCCTTCGAGGCAAGCGAAAGGGTGCCCCGTCCGTCGATGTCCGCATCAGGCGACCGCAGCGAGAACTCCTGGGCGTTGAAGACCCCCTCGGCCAGCGAGAACGTCGCCTCGATGCGATCGAACGTGTCGGCGCCCGGCGGCGCATCGGGCTCGGGACGCCCGAAGAACAGCACGACCGTGCGAATCAGGTTGAGGCGCTTGATCGAGCCGGCCACAATCGATGCCGACCCGCTGCCGCGCGCGGACTGCAGCATGGAGCCGACGTCGAGGCCGCGTCCGGTGAAGGTCCCCCTGCCCGAGAGCCGGCCGGTGATGGTGTCGGGAACGCCGCCAAACGCGGCGAGCTGCGCCACATCGAGGCCGGCGACGCTCGACGTCAACCGCATGTCGAGCGCATCTCCGAGAGTCGCCTGGAAAACGCCTTCGTACGTCCCGCCGAACAACTCGAAGCGAAGCGGTTCGAGCGCGACCCGCTCGCCTTCGAGGGTCAGATCCGTCGAGAGCTTGCGGGCGTCGAGCGACGCCGCGCGTGCAGCCTCCGCGGTGATGTGCGCCGCGACGCGCGCAGACGGACGGGCCGAGCGTTCGTTCCGCGACGTCCTCTCTGGCAGGAATGCTCCTGCCAGCGCGAGCAGCTCATCCAGGTCGAGGCGGCTGGCGATGACGTCGAGGCGCGCTTCGATGCGCGGACCGAGCGCGACGGTACCCGAAGCCTCCAGCCTCGTCCGTTCCGATGATGCGACGAAGCGGGCCAGTCGAAGTTCCGACCCGGCGAGCGTCGCGTCGGCCGACGCGACAATCTCACGCCCGCGGCTTCCGATGGCGATGTCTCTCAGCGCGATGGTTCGAACCGATACGAGCTCGACCGGAGGGGGACTGGCGGCTGCGCGAGACCCGGGTACGCGGGCCGCGTCGCGCGCCCCGGGCAGGTTCGCAGGCCGCCCGATCGACAGAGGCAGATCGATCCGACTGTCCGAGATGATGACATCGGCGTCTTCGATGCGCCGGGACAGCAACGCGCGAAGGGATGTTGACACGTCGACGCCGGCCAGCGTCATCTGTGCCGGCTCACCGATCCGGACCTCCCTCAACTGGATGCCGAGACGTGGAAAGACCTGGCCTGTGGCGCTGGCAATGTGCACTGGCTGCCCGAGCCACTCGCTCGCCTGCCGCTCGAGGGCGAGACGAACCCCGTCTCCGCTGAAGAACCAATACGCCGCACCGGCGGCGATGAGCATCGTCGTGACGGCCAGCGCCAGCCCCACGAGGACGACTCGGCGAATCACACTCACCGGTTCAGCCTAGCATCTCTTGAGCGTCGGGAGCCCAGGTAGTAACATCGGTCAATTACGGTCAGCGCGAAATAGTTGATTGTCCAGGATGGCTGACGCAACGCCCTTCGCCCGCGGCTCGCTCGTCGTCCGCGGCGCCCGCACGCACAACCTCAAGAACGTGGACGTCACGCTTCCGTCGGGGAAGCTGGCGGTCATCACCGGTGTGAGCGGATCGGGCAAGTCGTCTCTCGCCTTCGACACGATCTACGCCGAAGGACAGCGGCGCTACGTCGAGTCGCTGTCCGCCTACGCGCGCCAGTTCCTGGAGCGGATGGAAAAGCCGGACGTCGACCGCATCGACGGCATCCGTCCGGCCATCGCCATTCGCCAGAAGAACAGCGTCCGCAACCCGCGGTCGACGGTCGGCACGATGACTGAGATCCACGATTACATGCGGTTGTTGTACGCGCGGGTCGGCCGCACGTATTGCCGGCAGTGCGGGATCGAAGTCACGCGCGAGACGGCAGAAGTGGTGGCGCGCAGGCTCGGCGCGCTACCTGCGGGCACCCGCATCCTGATTGGCTTCGAGATGCCGGTCGTCGCTCTGCCGGTCGCGGATACAGAAGCCGGAGACGAGTTGTCCGAGGGCGATGCGCCGGGTCCGGCTAACCGCCTCCGCCAAGGCTACGGCGGTCCGCCGAAGCTTGACGCGAAGGCGGAAGCCGGACACTACGACAGGAATGGAGCGAAGGGGACGCACGCCGGCAGAAATGGCGGCGACGCGATCGCCGAAACGCTGAACCTGTTGCGGCGCCGCGGGTTCGGACGCCTGCTCATCAACGGGACCGCGGTGGCGCTCGAGGAAGTCGATCCCGCCACGCTGCGCGGCCGATCGACGCTCGAGGTGGTGGTCGACCGCGTGCGCCTCGACGGCGACCTGCGCAGCCGTCTCACGGACTCGATCGAAATGTCGTACCGCGAGGGCGGCGGCGCCGCATTCGCAATTGCCCTTCCGAATCAGGAACCGCGGGTCCCGGCTCCCGGCTCCCGGCTCGTCTTTTCCGAACGCTTCGAGTGCCGCATGTGCGGCATCACGTACGAAGCGCCGCAACCGCGCCTGTTCTCGTTCAACAATCCGTTCGGCGCGTGTCCGACGTGCCACGGTTTCGGCAACGTCATCGAACTCGACATGGACCTGGTGGTGCCACACCAGTCCAAGTCGATCAATCAGGGCGCGATCGAGCCGTGGACCAAGCCGCATTACCGGGCGCCGCTGGCCGAGTTGAAGCGCGCTGCCCGCAAGGCCGGCGTACGTCTCGACGTGCCCTGGGCCGACCTGACGGAGGAGGAACGCCGGTTCGTCGTCGACGGCGACGCTTCGGCAAGCTCAGGGTTGCCCCGTCCCTCGACCGTCGCTGGGGACGCCCCGAGCAGGGCCGAGGGGCGAGCAGCGTCGAGGGGCGGCGGCTACGACGGCATCCGCGGGTTCTTCCGCTGGCTGGAGCGGAAGAAGTACAAGGTGCACGTCCGCGTCTTCCTCAGCCGCTATCGCGGCTACCTGCCGTGCCCCGATTGCGGAGGGGCGCGCCTCCGGCGCGAGGCGCGTGACGTGCGCGTCGCCGGTCAGACCATCGACGCAGTGTCGGCGCTCACCGTCCAGGGAGCGCAGCAGTTCTTCGGCGATCTGCAGCTCACGGAGAAGGAAGCGGCCGTTGCCGAGAAAGTGCTGCGTGAGATTCGCCGCCGCCTGTCGTTCCTGGTGAATGTCGGTCTGGACTATTTGACGCTCGATCGGCTGTCGTCGACGCTCTCGGGCGGCGAAGCGCAGCGCATCAACCTGGCCACGTCGCTCGGGTCGGCGCTCGTGGGCACGCTCTACGTGCTCGACGAGCCGTCGATCGGGCTGCACTCGCGCGACAACCAGCGGCTGATCGACATCCTCAAACAGCTTCGGGATCAGGGCAACACGGTGCTCGTCGTCGAGCACGACGAAGACATGATTCGCGTCGCCGACCACATCGTCGACATGGGACTTGGCGCCGGCGAGCAGGGCGGGCGCGTCGTGTTCTCGGGCGACCTGCCGGGACTGCTTCAGGAGCCGCGATCGCTCACCGCCAAGTACCTTCGCCACGAGCTGGCGATTCCCGTGCCGTCGCCGCGGCGCCGAGGCACCGGACAGAAGCTCCGGTTGTTCGGGGCGAGCGAGCACAACCTGCAGGCCGTCGACATCGAGGTCCCGCTGAACACGCTGACCTGCGTGACCGGTGTCAGCGGCTCGGGCAAGTCGACGCTCGTGCACGATGTCCTCTATGCGGCGATCAAGCGCGCCAAGGGCGACTGGGACCGGCGGGCCGGTGCGTTCGGCCGGCTCGAGGGGCTCGACTACATCGGCGACGCGGTGCTCGTGGATCAGGCGCCCATCGGGCGCACGCCGCGATCGAACCCTGTCACCTATCTGAAGGCGTTCGACCCGATTCGCGAGCTGTTCGCGTCCACCAAGGACGCTCGTTCCCGTGGTCTGACGTCCAGTCACTTCTCCTTCAACGTGCCGGGCGGGCGCTGCGAGGCGTGTCAGGGTGAAGGCGAAGTGCGCGTGGAGATGCAGTTTCTGGCCGACGTCTTCGTGCCGTGCGACCAGTGCGACGGCATGCGCTTCAAGCCCAACATTCTCGACGTGCGGTACCGCGGGAAGAACGTGCACCAGGTGCTCGAGATGACGGTGCGCGAGGCGCTCGCCTTCTTCGGCACGTCACCCAAGGTGTTGCGGCGGCTGCAGGTGCTCGACGAAATCGGGCTGGGGTACCTGCGGCTCGGCCAGCCGGCGACGACCCTGTCCGGCGGAGAAGCGCAGCGGATCAAGATTGCTGCGCACCTCACGTCGTTTGGCGGCGACCGGTTGCTCTATGTCCTCGATGAGCCGACCACGGGCCTGCACTTCGACGATATCGCGAAGCTGCTGGCCGCTTTCCGGAAGCTGGTGGAGGCGGGGCACACGCTTCTGGTGATCGAACACAATCTGGACGTGGTGAAGACGGCAGACTACATCATCGACCTCGGGCCGGATGGCGGCGAGGCGGGCGGCCGCGTCGTGGTGGCCGGCACGCCCGAAAAGGTGGCGGAGGTCGAGGCGTCGCACACCGGGCGCGCGCTGCGCCGGGTGCTGGCCTCCGGACGCGCCCATGCGTATGCAGAACGGTAAGTCGGCGGGTCCGCGCGGCGAAGCTTCGATTGCGCTTCCGCCTTCGCCGAGGCTACGGCGGACAGGCCGCGGGACCCGCCCCACGTACGTGGGGCGGGTTCGGCGAAGCCGACCCGCCGTACTTTTGCGGTCGTTCTATGAGCGTCCCACGCTCGCGGTCGCGGAGGAACTGCTGGGCAAGGTGCTGGTGCATCGCACGCGCGGCGGCGAGGCCGCGGGAATGATTGTGGAAGCCGAGGCATACATCGGCGAAGACGATCCCGCCTGTCACGCGGCACCGGGCCCGACAGCCCGGAACGCGCCGCTCTATGGTCCGCCTGGCATCGCGTACGTCTATCTGAACTACGGCGTCCACTATCTCGTGAATGCCGTCACGGAAGGGGAAGGCCGGCCGGCCGCCGTGCTAATCCGCGCACTCGAACCGGTCGACGGTCTTGCGCTGATGAAGAAGCGCCGCACGGCCGCCGGCAACGGCATCACTGACGACGAGTTGTGTCGCGGACCCGGCAATCTGACGCGCGCGCTCGGCATCACGCTGGCGGAAAACCAGCTCGATCTCGTGTCGGGCCGGCTGTTCATCGAAGATCGCGGCTTCACGGTCGACGGCGTGGCGTGGGGGCCGCGCATCGGTATTCGCGTGGGCACGGAGAGACCGTGGAGATGCTGGATTGACGGCCATCCCTCGGTGTCCGGTCCACGCAGGAACGGGAACGGTACGTAGGCCGGGTGTCGCGAGCGCGAAATACGGGCGCGAGCAGACCCGGCGAGATTGGGTGCCGCGGCGCCCGATGATCGGAGCGGCGCGACGCGGCGTGCGCGACGCCACGCCGACGGCACGAATGATAGAGTGAATCCAGGCCACACGGGGGCACAAGAATATTCCTGGCGCCGTGTCTCCGTGACTCCGTGGCCCGAATCAGCGGAAGCACATGGGTAAAACACTCTTACAGAAAGTGTGGGACCTGCACACGGTCCGCACGCTGCCGACGGGTCAGACGCAGCTGTTCATCGGCCTCCACCTCGTCCACGAGGTGACCTCCCCGCAGGCGTTCGATGCGCTGCGCGCGCGCGGCTGGAAGGTGGCGCGCCCGGATCGCACCTTCGCCACCGTGGATCACATCATCCCGACGCGCGATCGGGCGCGCCCGTTCCTCGATGTCATGGCCGAGGACATGATCGCTGCGCTCGAGCGCAACTGCCGCGACTTCGGGGTCCGTCTGGCGGGTCTCGACGATGACCGCCAGGGCATCGTGCACGTGATTGGGCCGGAGCTCGGCCTCACGCAGCCGGCGGTCACGATTGCGTGCGGCGACAGCCATACCTCCACGCATGGCGCATTCGGCGCCGTGGCATTCGGGATCGGCACCTCGCAGGTTCGCGACGTGCTCGCGTCGCAGTGCCTGGCCATGGAGCCGATGAAAGTACGGCGCATCCGCGTGACAGGCACCCTGCCGGCCGGCGTCTACGCCAAGGACGTCATTCTCGCCATCATCAACCGGCTTGGTGTCGGCGGCGGCGTCGGTCATGCCTATGAGTATGCCGGCGACACCATCGAGCGCATGTCGATGGACGAGCGCATGACGATCTGCAACATGTCGATCGAGGGGGGTGCCCGCGTCGGCTACGTCAACCCCGACGAGACGACGTTCGACTACATCAAGGGACGTCCCTTCGCGCCGAAAGATGGCAGCTTCGAGACCGCGCGCCGGTGGTGGACGTCGATGGCGTCGGATCCGGATGCCCGCTATGACGACGAGGTGGTGATCAGGGCTGAAGATCTGACACCCGTTGTCACCTGGGGCATCAACCCCGGGCAGTCCGTCCCGGTCACCGGTCGCGTGCCGGTGGACGGAGAGTCTGGCATGGATCCGCAGGCCCTGGCGGACGCGCGCGGCTACATGGGCTTCACCGGCGGCGAGGCGATTGCCGGCATGCGCGTGGACGTCGCGTTCATCGGATCCTGCACGAACTCGCGTCTCTCGGATCTTCGCGAGGCGGCCCGGATCGTGCGCGGCCGTCGCGTGGCGCCGCACGTCAAGGCGCTGGTGGTGCCGGGCTCCGTGTCGATCAAGCACGCGGCCGAGCGCGAAGGGCTGGACGAGATCTTCCGCGCGGCCGGTTTCGAATGGCGCGGCGCAGGCTGCTCGATGTGCCTGGGCATGAATCCCGACAAGCTCGAGGGGCGCCAGGTGTGCGCCTCGTCATCGAACCGCAATTTCAAGGGACGGCAGGGGAGTCCGACGGGACGGACGCTGCTCATGAGCCCGGCGATGGTAGCTGCCGCGGCGATTACGGGCGAAGTGACCGACGTTCGGAAGATGGTGGGTTGATGCGAATCACACGCATCGAAGGCACCGCGCTCCCCATGCGGGGTCATGACATCGACACGGACCGTATCATGCCGGCGCGCCATCTGCGAGCTGTGACGTTCGATGGACTGGAGCGGCACCTCTTCGAGGACGAGCGGGCCGGATCGGCTGCCGGCGACAAGGCCGCCACGCGTCATCCGTTCGACGATCCACGCTATCAGAGCGCGTCGATCCTCATGGTCAACCGCAACTTCGGGTGCGGGTCGTCGCGCGAACACGCGCCACAGGGGCTTTACCGCGCCGGGTTTCGCGCCGTGGTCGGCGAGTCGTTTTCGGAAATCTTCTTCGGGAACTCGCTGATCATCGGGCTGCCGTGCGTGACCGCGTCGCCGGAGGACATCGGACGACTGATGGAGCGTGTCGAGAAGCAGCCCGACGCGCGCCTGCGGATCGATCTACAGGCGGGAACGTGCGAGACGGACGGCTTCACGTGCGTGGTTGCGCTGCCCGCGCACGCGCGCGACGCGCTCGTCACCGGGACGTGGGACACCGCGGGGTCGTTGATGGAGCGATACGACGAGGTCGATGCGGTGGCGGCACGGTTGCCGTATGTAGGGGGATTCTAGGGAATCCAGAGCTGCCAGGCGCCGGTTCGGTTCATGGTTCGGCCCGTTCCGTTGTTCGGCGCGCGCCTCACGACCTTCGGATCCGCTTCAGCACCTCGATGTCCGCCTCGTCCGAGGGCCGGCCGGTGCGCTTCGACGCGAGCAGGTCATCGAGCGCCAAATAGGGTACGCGGACGCCATCGATGCGCCGCACGATCCGATGCGGCCACGCGCGCTCGAATGTCATTGAGCCGGCGACGGTCAGGATGTCAACCCGCGGATCGTCGCCGACAATCGTGAACGGCTTGCGGGCGACGTCGACGGCGTCAAGCTCGGCGGCGATGCGATACGGCAGCTCCCCGAGCGCGTGCAACACGCGGCGCGTGTTGGCGAGATCGCGAGGGATCAGGATGTCAACGTCCCGCGTGGCGCGAACGGAGCCATGCAGGTTGGCGGCGACGCCACCGGCAAGCAGGTAACGGACGCGGCGCCGGTTGAGCAGTCGGCATACACGGAGGACACGATTGTCAGTACCACGGGTTGCGCCGGCCACGTCTCCACCGTTCGTACGCTGCGAAGGATTCGAACGACCGGGCGAACGGCCGTGGCCGCCGGTACGGGGTCAGGGCGCAGAAGTCCTGATAGAGCCGCTCGGCCAGCGCGAGCCGGGCGGCGGCGCTCCGTGGCACAGCAGCTGGTCGACGTCGTGTCCGGGTCACGTGTCGATTATACGGGTGCGACCGGAGTTCGGATCGTTCACACTTCTGAGCTTCTCGGGCCTAACCCGCCTACGCTTTGCGCTCATTCACGTTCGGGGCAACGCTACGGCGAGGCCGCGCCGGAGCTCGCCGGAAGTAACCGGCGGCGAGCGAAGGAGGGTCCGAACGATCTTCAACCAGCCCCAAGAACGCCGCCGACGCGTGCGAGCGCTCGCCCACCTTCCTGTACACGAGCCGGACATGCCGTCGCAACCGGATCTCCGGCATCGTCAGCGCCACCAGATCGCCGCGCGCGATCTCTGATTCCGCGCAGCGCCGCGGCAGCAGCGCGACGCCCATCTTGAGCGCGACGGCCCGCTTGATCCCCTCGAGGCTCGGCAATGACACGAGGATGTTCGCCGGGATGTGATGCTGCTCGAACAGGCGAAGGACGCGGTCGCGCACGTGCGACGGATCGTTGTGGGCGATCACGGTCTGTCGCCCACATTCCGCCAGTGTGACCTCTCGCGCCTGCGCGAGCGGATGGGACGGGTGCACGAGCATGACCAGTTCGTCGTGGCCGAGCACGATGGCGCCGAGCCCCGGTTCGGCCGGCTGAAACGTCAACACGCCGAAGTCGAGGCTGCCCTGCGCGACCTCGGCGCCGATCTGACGCGCCGGGATGCGCCGGACGTCCACGTGCACCAGCGGATGCGCCTCGCGGAAACGCTGAATCAGGGGAAGGACGACGTGCACGGAGGCCTCGTTGACGCCGACGAGCACGCGCCCGCGACGCAAGTCTCGAAGCTCCTTGACCGCCGCCTCCGCCTCTTCGGAGAGCCGGAGCAGCCGGTCGGCGTAATCGCGCAGCAGGCGTCCGGCATCGGTGAGCGTGGCGTCCTTGGTGGCGCGGTCGAAGAGCCGCTCACCGACGCTGTCTTCGAGCCGGCGGACGGCCTGGCTCACGGCCGGCTGGGTCCGGTGGAGCTTCATCGCCGCGCGCGAAAAGCTGCGCTCGGCCGCCACCTTGAGGAAGACGCGCAGCTCGTTCAGTTCCAAGGGACTCCGTTCCGGCGGGTCCGCAACCGCACCTTTGCGGCACCCTCCTTATGTACTGGCGGGTCCGCATCCGCACCTCGGCGGCACCCGCCCCACGTACTGATTCCGGTGGGTACACTATAAATTACGATAATCCAAAGAGAATAATTATCATTTTGACATTATCATGGCCAGTCGCGTCTACTGGCAGGACAGGGGGGACTAGGAACCTGGAACCAGGAACTGGGGCCCGAGGCCTAAGGCCCAGAGCCTAAAGCCCAAAGCCTGGACCAAAGCCTTGCACGATCGAGACATCCAATGAGCGAGCAACGCGTCCGGATCTTCGACACGACGCTGCGTGACGGCGAACAGGCGCCGGGCTTCTCGCTGCGTACGTCCGAGAAGCTGCAGCTCGCCCGCCAGCTCGACGAGCTGGGCGTCGATATCATCGAGGCTGGCTTTCCGATAGCCTCACCCGCCGACGCCGAGGCCGTCCGCCGCATCGCCACCGACATCCGCCGGCCTGTCATCGCCTGTCTGGCCCGTTGTCATCGTGCCGATCTGGAGAAAGCCGCCTGGTCGATTGCGCCGGCCGCGAAGGGCCGCATCCACACGTTCATTGCGACGTCCGATCTTCACCTGCAGGCAAAGCTCCGTATGAGCCGCGAGCAGTGCCTGGACGCGGCGGTCGACGCCGTCCGTTTCGCGCGCCAGCACACCGACGACGTGCAGTTTTCGGCGGAGGATGCCACGCGCAGCGACCTCGACTTCCTGTGCCGCGTGGTGGAGGCGGTGATTGCGGTGGGCGCCACGACGATCAACCTGCCGGACACGGTCGGCTTTGCCACGCCGGACGACACGCGCGAGTTCTTCACGCGTATCCGCGAACGCGTGCCGAACGCCGACACGGTGGTGTTCAGCACCCACTGCCATGACGACCTCGGACTGGCGGTGGCAAACTCGATCGCCGCCGTGCAGGGTGGCGCCCTTCAGGTGGAGTGCACGGTGAACGGCATCGGTGAACGCGCCGGCAACGCCGCGCTCGAGGAAATCGTGATGGCATTTCATGTGCGCCGCGACTGCTTCCCGTATTCGGTGGGCGTTGTGCACAAGCAGATCTATCCGTCGAGCGAGATGGTGACGCGCCTCACCGGCCAGGGCGTCCAGGTCAACAAAGCGGTCGTCGGCCGGAACGCGTTTGCGCACGAGGCGGGTATCCATCAGGACGGTATCCTGAAGGACCGCCGGACCTACGAGATCATGCGGGCCGAAGACGTCGGCGCGCCGTGGAATCCGCTGGTGCTCGGCAAGCACTCGGGGCGCCACGCGGTGCAGAAGCGCTGCAACGATCTGGGGCTCCAGGTGGAGGGGGCCGAGCTCGCGGAAATCTATCGTGCACTGATGGACATCGCCGACGAGCGCAAGATCATCACCGACAACGACCTCGTCGCCGTCGTCAGCAGCGTGCGCACCGCGCACCCCGCGGCTTCAGGGCCCGTCGATCCGTTCGACACGCCGTCAACCACCGTGCACCACGCGCTGCACGAGTCGGGGTATGGACACGGGGTCTAGCTGGTAGCTGGTAGGCGGTAGCTGGTAGTGGTGGACTGCCGGCAGCTATTGTTGATTTCAGATTGATCGAGTGAAGACTGCTTGCGAATGACGACTTTCGATTGTCGACTGAATTTCGATTGACTGCAGATTCCCTCAGTCGCCAATCAGTTCGACCAGTCGTCATTCAGAAATCGTCAACACTCGTCAATCGAGCAATCTGCAATCGGCACTAGACAGTTCTCTCTTGCCTAACGCGCCCCTGTCAGCCGCGTTCCGCGCGCGGTCCAAAGGAATCTCTTCTGTGTCTCCGTGTCTCTGTGGCCCGTGGCGGTGAAAATGCGTCAGCCGCGTTCCGCGCGAACGATGACTTGCGGCGCGCCCATCTGAATCCCGCGCTCGGCGAACACACGGATGATGCGCTTGCGCAGCTCGCGCCCGACCAGCCACTGTTTCTGCGGTACGGTCTTGATGCGCGCCTTGACCACGAGCTGACCCGGCTCGAAGGCATCGACGCCGTGCACTTCCAGCGGCTCGAGGGTGTGCGCTCTGAACTCCGGATCCTCGATCAGCCCGGCGGCCGCGTCCCGCATCGCGTCGACAGCGCGATCGATGTCCTCGTCATAGGCCAGTCCGACCGTCAGGACGTAGTACGAAAAATCCTTCGACATGTTGGCGAGCGTCCTGACTTCACCGTTCGGAAAGATATGGACCGTGCCCGTCTCGTCGCGCAGCACGATCGTCCGCAGGTTCACCTGCTCGACGAGACCACCCTGGCCGTTGACCACCGCCGTGTCGCCCACCCGCACCTGGTCTTCGACGATGAGGAAGAAGCCCGAGATGACGTCGCGCACCAGCGTTTGCGCGCCAAAGCCGATGGCGAGGCCGGCGATGCCGGCGCCGGTCAGCACGGGCGTGATGTCGACGTCGAATTCGCGGAGGATCATCAGCCCGGCCATGCCGATGACGACAATCGACAGCGTCTTCTGCAGGATGCGACCCAGCGTCTGCGCGCGCTTGGTTCGCTCGATCGCGTCGAGGCCGGTACCCTGACTCATTTCGCGCTCGAACCGCCGTGCGGCGGCCTTGCCGATTCGAATCAGGAGGTAGGCTCCGATGGCGACGGCGATGATGCGGAGCCCGGTGGCTGCGAGGAGCGAGGTGGGAGGCACCGATCTACTGTGCGCTGATCGGGATCTTCAATTCGAGCCGCCGCCCTTCGCGGATGACGGCGACGACTGCGGTACTGCCGATCCGGGCGTCTTGAATCAGTCGCGACAGCTGTCCACCGTCAGCGATGGTGGTGCCGTTGAAGCTGACGATGACGTCCCCGGGCCGCAGGCCGGCTCCGTACGCGGCCGCATCCCGGCGCATCGCCTGCACGAGCACGCCCCGGGCGTCCGCCACGTCGAGCTGCTCGGCCATGAGCGTCGACAGCGGGGCAATCTCCACATACCCGATCGAACCGCGGCGCACCTCACCGTACTGGGTGAGATCGTTGACGACCCTGCGTGCAAGATTGCTCGGCACGGCGAACCCAATCCCCTGGTATCCGCCGCTCTGACTGAAGATCGCCGTGTTGATGCCCACCAGCTCGCCGCGCGCATTCACGAGCGCGCCACCGGAGTTGCCCGGATTAATCGCCGCGTCGGTCTGGATGAAGTCCTCGTACGCCGAGATGCCGACGTTGGTGCGGCCGAGCGCCGAGATGATCCCGAGCGTCACGGTCTGATTGAGCTGGAACGGGTTGCCGATGGCGAGCACCCATTCCGCCACCTTCAGCCTGCTCGAGTCGCCCCACGGGACGGTGGCGAGGTTGGCGGTCGCGATCTTCAACAGCGCGAGGTCGGTGGCGGGATCCACGCCGACAATCTTCGCTTCCACTTCGCGCCGGTCGCCGAGCGCAACGGTCACCGCGGGCAGTTGCCGCAGGGACAGGCGTCCGGATTCACCGGCGACAACATGGTTGTTGGTCAGCACGAGGCCGTCGCCGCTGACCACGACGCCCGAGCCCAGGCTTCGCTCGACGTCGCGCCGCGGCCCGAACACGTCGTCCGGGTTACCGAAGAAGAACTGGAAGAACGGGTCGTTCGAGAACGGAGAATTCTGCCGCCGGACCACTTGCAGCGACGAGATGTTGACCACGGCGGGCACCGTGCGTTCGGCGACACGCGAAAAGTCCGGGAGCGTCGCGCCGCCGCCCGGCTGCGGGGACGCGACCTGCGGGGCCTGCGGCGCAGGGTTCTGCGCGCCGGCGTCGTTGGCCTCGCGCATGCGCCCGGTGATCACGAGCCCGGCCGCAAACCCGCAACTGAGGAGAATCAACGCGAAGATCAGGCGCCGAGTGCTCATGGTCAGGTCACGCGAATGCGTCGCACGTCGGGCTCAGCCTTGGGGCAGGTGATCGTCAGCACGCCGTCGCGCAGGTCGGCAGCGATGCGTTCGCGATCGACAGGCGCCGGAAGGTCGAACGTACGGCTGAACGAGCCGTGTCCACGTTCCACACGATGGTACTGTTCGCAGGCGACGGCTCGCTCGTGCCGTGCGCCTGACACGGTGAGACGTCCCTCGTGCAGCTGTACCTGAACGTCATCGCGCTGCAGGCCGGGAACCTCCGCGGTGAGCACGTACCTGTCCGGCGTTTCGTGGAGGTCGAACGGAGGAACCCAGCCGGCGGGGCCAGGCGCGAAGCGTTCCAGACGCTGTTGAATGGCGAGCAAATCGCGAATCGGATCCCAGCGCGCGAACGCCATGAGTCGATGGTACCACTAGTTGGTAGCTGGTAGCCGGTAGCCCTGTGCTAGCATCGATGAGATCGACAGGTGCTATGACTTCGATACAGGCGACGAGAGTCAAGAAAGGGATGCTGGTAAAGATGGGCGAGGATCTGTTCAGGATCCTCGACTTCCAGCACGTCACGCCCGGCAATCTTCGCGGTTTCGTGCGGGTGAAGATGCGCAACATCCGCAGCGGCACGCTGTCGGACCAGAAGCTGCGATCGGAGGACCTCATCGAACGCGCCACGCTCGACGAGCGTGAAATGCAGTACCTCTACAAGGACGGCGACGACTACTACTTCATGGATACGAGCTCGTACGAGCAGGTGCACATTTCCAGCGAGGCGCTCGGCGACTCGGTGAACTACCTCAAGCCGGAGATGACCATCCAGGTGGAGTTCTACGGCAGCGAGCCGGTGGGCATCGAGCTCGCGCAGACGGTCGATCTGAAGGTGCTCGACACGGTGCCCGGCATCAAGGGCGCCACGGCGAGCGCCCAGGTCAAGCCGGCCACGCTCGAGACGGGGCTCGTCGTCCAGGTGCCCCCGTTCGTCAACCCGGGGGACGTCATCCGCGTGAACACGGAGACTGGGGAGTATTTGTCGCGCGCGTAGGGGCGTGTACAAGTAGGAAGTTGAAAGTTGAAGGGCAAAGGCAAAGGTCAATGGTCAATGGTCAACGGTAGGAGCCCAAGGCCTAACAGGCTGTGGTGAAACTCACCAACGCGCCACGGAGACACAGAGACACGGAGCCTTCCTTGAGGTTTTCTCTGTGCCTCTGTGGCCCGGCCGGGACTTTTGCCGCGGGCTGCTAAAGCCTGGAGCCTAGAGCCTAAAGCCTAAAGC
>JBOGIR010000500.1:0-3163 GCA_050742335.1 Vicinamibacterales bacterium
GGCCGCGCCTACGTGGTGACCGACAACGACGGGGTTGACGACTGGTCGGGCGAGACGTGGTTCTTCGATCTCGGCCTCTTCTGGGATCTGTTCGATTGAGCGAGTGAGGACGGCGGATGATCGCCGAGGCTCCGGGCAGGACATCGAGCCGGGAGAGCCGCCGTCCTCCTTACGTCTCAGGGTACGTAAAATCAGGTCTTTGGTCCGCCTTGGGGAGTCCGCACTTACAAGCTGACGATCGACACGCCGGAATGCTCGGGGTCGATTCGGAATGCCAGGACGTTGTGGATCACCGGTGCCGCAGGCGCCGTTCCTTACTGACTCAGAAGCAGATCGATCCCCTGCTTGCCATCCTCCGGCGTCTTGAACATCGTGCCGGCCACACCCTTGGTCAGGCGCTGCGTCACGAGTGCGTAGGAGGTCCCAATCAGCGGCACGGTGCCGGCGCCCATGGCCAAATCGCCTGCGCGGCGCAAGTAGGTATCGACGCACCTCGGGTAAGGGGTCTCGGGGTGCTGTAGTCTCGTTCGACCTCCATGGCCCCCGGGGCCTCAGAATCCCACTCCGGTTCCTGGACGGAAGATGCCGCGCGGCACCGGAGTCTGCAGCTGGACGACGGCCGCGCCTCTGATGCCCACCGTGTCGCCGGCGGCGAGCGGTGGCGCCTGCTGGACAGCCTCGAAGTTCACGAGCGCCGATTCGTACTCGAGCGTCGTCTGCAGCAGATTCACCTGCGCCTCGAGCAGGTCGCGCTGCGCCTGCGTCACGAGGAACGTCGTCGACGACCCGACCTCGAAACGGCGCCGCTCAGATTCCAGACGCTCCTGCGCGAGTGTTGCGACCGCTCGCGCAGCCTGCACGCGTTCGGCCGTGCTTTGGACCTGGCGGCCCGCCCGGCGGACGGTCTCTGCCGCCTGCACGCGGAGACTCGCGATCCGCTGCGCCGCCTGCCGCCGCTCCACCTGGGCGCGTGCAAAGCTCGCCGCCTCGAAGCTGCGGCCGAGCGGGTAGCTCACCGTCAGGCCCAGGCTCCACGTCGGGTAATCGCTGGTGAACACCTGGCCGAGCGCGTCGCCAAAGTTGCGATTGCGTGTTCCGGTCACGAGCCCGGGAAAACCACCCGACCGCAGAAACTGCGTGCCACTGAGGCCGCTGCCGCGGTACGAGGTCTCGAGTCGTACGTCGGGCAGGCGCTGGTTGGCCAGGAAATCAATCGTCGTCTGCGTGTTCGCGAGCTCATGACCGGCCCGCGCGAGGTCGTACCGCTCGTCGAGTGCCTTCGCGACCGCCCCGTCCACGTCGGGGGGAGCACCGATGCTCGTCGGCTCCTCTACCGGATCGATGCGAACCCGCCAGAACGCGACGTCGGCCGGATCCACGATGAGGCGGCGCAGCGCGTCCTCCGCGTCTTCGGCGACGGTGTTGGCCCGAATCAGGTTCTCGCGGCGCTGGGCGACCTCCGCTTCGGCCTGCACGAGATCGAGCGGCGGAATCTGCCCCGCGTCGACGCGCACTCTGTTCTCACGCGCGAGCTCCTGGGCCAGCTCGAGCGAACGCTGCTGCACTGCGACGTTGGCCTGCGTTGCCCTCAACGTCCAGTACGCCTGCTTGACGGCAGCCACCGTCTGGACGACGGCTTCCCGGAAGTGAAGGTCCGAGCTGTCCTGGTTGCGCTTCGCGATTGTGTACTGCTGGCGCGCGGAGTCGATGGAACGGTCCTTGAGCAGCGGCTGCGAGAACGCCAGCTGGAACCCCGACTGAAGGCTCGGATCGAAGCTGCTGATCGGGTTGTTCGTCGCCGTTCGCGACGTCTCCCACGAGACGCTCCACGTGCCGGAACCCCACGGGAGGCGCTGCCGGACGCCGGTCGATGAGAACCAGTCGTCGATGTCAACGCCCCGCTCGCCGAGCAACAGGTTGGACGGTGGCGTAACGCTGCTCGAGCGCCCCAACAGCGTCGAGAAGACGGGCGTGAACGCGCTCAGACTCTCACCAACCCGCGCGGCTTCGACTTCGGTGCCGAGCTTTACGATCGCCAGTTCAGGGTTGTTCTCGACTGCGCGACGAACAGCGTCGTCGAGCGTAAGGCGGAGTGTCTCGACCTGCGCCGCAGTCGGCGTCGCCAGGAGAACGCCGGCGATGACCAAGGTGCTGACGACTCTCCGACGGGAATGCGTGCCTTCCATGAGAATCCTCGTGCTCAGGCGACCTCCGCCAATCCGCGACTGCCGCTTCAGAGCAGCAAGGTGCAAGAGGATCGACAGCGGCACCGCAAAGAGCGGCACTAGAACGAACGGGAACGCCGTGACCAGATAGTTGGGGTTGTCGAGTGCCAGCATCTGCAACGGCCCCGGCGACGACAGAAACCCGGTGCCAACCGCGATCACCAGGTCGGCAATGCCTGCGACGTTCCAGACGAAGGCCGCCGCATCTGACCATAGGTAGCGGCGATGCAGCGCATACGCCACGACTGGCGCCGTCAGGCCTATGAGTACGTCGCCAACGCCGGCCGGCAGGGCGAACTCGCCTGGCAGCTGTGCGAGGCCGTACAGCAACAGGAAGATGAACCCGACCACCCGATAGAGCTGGATGCCGACCAGCCACGGCAGCGGAACAGCGTCGACGACAGCGTTCAATGCCGCCGATCTCGAGAGCAGGATGATGCCCGCCACCGTGGCGAGTCCCAGGCCGAGCGCGATCGTGGGAAAGGGCCTCGAGGCGCTCGCCTGAAATACCCCGACGCCTGCCAACACGGCGGCCAACAGCAGCCATCCGAGCAGGCCCACCACGAACGCGACGACGAACCCGTCGCGCTGCCCGGGGGCCAGCCCGGCGCGGCGGGCGTAGAAGGCGAATACCGCGCACACGGCGATCGCGATCAGGACGATCGAAAAGAAGCTGGCCCAACCGATTCCAGTCATGCTGCGGCTCCTTCGGGCGAGATGCGCCCGGTGATGAGGTCCTGTGCGGCATCTTCAACAGCCACGACCGCGATGGGCTTCCGCGCCAGCAGCACGTAGATCGACGGCACGACGAACAGCGTGAAGAGGGTGCCGATGATCATGCCGCTGACCAGCATGATGCCGATGCTGTTGCGCGCACCCGCGCCCGGCCCCGTCGCGAGGACGAGCGGGAAGTGGCCGACCACGGTGGCCGCGGTCGT
>JBOGIR010000501.1:0-2651 GCA_050742335.1 Vicinamibacterales bacterium
TGTCTGGACTGCGACAACGTCCACGAGACGCAGCAGTGTCCAGTGTGCGCATCGGAAGCGTTCGCCTTCATGACGCGCTGGGTCCCCGCGCCTGAACGACGCCGTCTGCCCAGGGTTGCGACCGTCAGATCTGCGGACGTGGTGGCGTACCGGCGCTTGCTCACCGCGAATGCGCTGCGGCCCAAGGCACGGGACCTGCTCCAGAAGGGAGTTTTCGGATTGGCGGCCCTGAGCGTCGGTCGATGGTTGTGGCGACGAAGCCAGCAACGCCTTTCCGCTGCTTAGGAGAGCGACTACGGCGCGTTGTGGCCTGGGCTGGTCAGTACTGCCGTCGGAGCATGAATCTTGAGGAACCTGCGCAGTTCGCGGTTCTCCGGGAAGTCGCGCGCGAGCATCCGCGCGGTGGCAACGGCTCCGGGGACCTCCCGTTCACGCACCTGCATGTCCCAGAGCGCGAACATGGCTTCGGCCTGAACGAAGAAGTCGCTGCCGCCCGTTTCGACCACCTGGCGAACGGTAACCAGTCCGCGTTTCTTATTACCACCCCCAAGGAGCCAGCGGACACCCCTCGGGACCTTCGTCCCGACGATGTAATCGACCCAGGCTCGCGCGACGCGGGCCCGAACATTCTCCGGATTCATTCGAAGGGCACGGTCGAGCGATCGGCGAGCCTCCCAATATTCATCCCACCCGGTCTTGCGGCCGAGTGTACCCGACTGGAGCCATACATAGTTCAGGTCCAGCTTTCCCAGGAAGAACAAGGTGTCTTCGTCGTCGGGGTGGATCTCCAGCCTCGCCCGCGCCAAGGTCTGACCTCGGACCGTCTCCGCCAGGAACGCGGACATGAGTGCAGGACAGGCGGCACACAGCTTCCATGCGGTGGTCTTGTCGAGGTCCCCCTGTTCCCCGAGTGCTTTCTTGATCTGGAAGAGCAGGGCGGACGTACGCAGTTCGCAGGCCACGAGGTCGTCGGAGCGTGCCGCACACAGCGCAAGGGTCACCGTAGCCGCCGTATCGTAGTCGCCGTTGTAGAAGAATCGCTGCGCCTCTTGGAGCGTTGGAGAGCGAGCGATGTCGTCGGGAGCGCGTGGCGCCAATAACGGCCTGTTCGCGTGCAACTCGACATGCTGCAGACCCAACAGGATGACGATCAGGACAACAGAAATTCTCATATGCCAGCGTAACGGGATACGCCACTCGGCACTGTTCCAAACGGCACATGTTCACACGTAGGACTCGCGTGATATCGCGATCCACTAAGGAGCGTCCGTACGTCTATAGGACCACGGCGATCGTCACGCACACCAGTGCGATCAGTAGTGCCGCAAAGGCGATTCGCATGCGGCGCTGTGTGATCCGATCGGTTGCCGCGCCCCTGGACTTCCAAGCGTTCCAGCGCGCCTCCTGCGCCTCCCGCGTGTCTATTACCTGGGCGGCCACGGGTGTTGCCATCTGCAGAGTTGTCATGAGATATCACGCCTCAAAATCATCGTAATCTCCTGCGGGCGGGGGAACTGTCCACAAGTGAACATCGCGATGTCGAGGATGCCTGTACATTGAAGGGGCATCGCTTTCCTGAGTTCTGATCTGTCGTCTGATCCTTTCCAGCGGTCAGCTCTCACCAAAGCCTCCACCAGAAGGGCGAGTGTTTCGCCATGAGCACCGATGGTTGCAAGAACGCGACGCACATGCAGGACCTCATTCCCGGCGCGTACGAGCGGAACACGTTGACGTACCGCCAGCCGGGCTCAATGGGGGGTCCCGCGTTCGGTTCAGCGAACGCCCCCATCGGTCCCAGTTCGATGGATGCGGCAACGATCGCCGACCGCGAGAAGGAAGGCGGCGGAGCGCTGAGTCAACGACGCCGTAAGATCGACGCGCGGCCGCAGGCGGGCCGGGCGCTCACGGGTGCAGAGCGTAACGACTCTTGGCTGGCACGAGGTCACTCATGGTTCCACATACTGCGTCTCGCCCGTCGATGAGCACACTGTCCGCTATCGCACCCGAGCTCGTGGGGTTCGCGACGTGCCCCTCGTGTCACACGGCGGACCCGACCATGACGAACGACGCTGTCAGGGCCGGCGCCGACTGGCAGTGTGGACGATGCGGTCAGATGTGGAACGCTGTCCGTCTGGCTACGGCCGCCGTATATGCCATGTGGGTGGCCGGGCACAACGGCTCAGCCTCGAGGTGACGCATGAGTATCACGACAACGGTCTCGCAGGACGACGAATTCGCGGTGCGCTGGCGGCAGTGGCAGATCGAGAACGCGAAGAGCAGCCGGAGGGGCGAGATCCAGGCGCGGGTCGCGTTCGTCGTCGTCCTGACTCTGACACTCGCCTGCCTCAGCCTCCGGCTTCTGTGACCGCCGATCCGGCCCCTGACGCGCACTGCCTGTCGGCCGGCGGAATGGCCGTCATCTTCTCTCAAGGGGACGCCGCCGCCGACGTGTTCAACGGCGACATCAAAGTGAACAGCGCTCTGCTCACGGTTGTCCTGCACGACTAGCGAGGCTCCGCCTCAAACCGGCGAGCATGTCCCGAGCCAGGGCGATGCGGCGGAAAGGCGGAGCGGTTCGTCGCGGCGGGAGAATCAGTCCTGCAGCACGACGCTCAGCATCGAGCAATGCACCTGAAGGCCACCGTTCCGTT
>JBOGIR010000502.1:0-5121 GCA_050742335.1 Vicinamibacterales bacterium
TTGAGTTGAGCCCTTGGCTGGTTGGCCTGTGTCTTCTTGGCGCGCTCCGCGCGCCTAGGACCGCTATACGGCACTCGTGTAGGACAACGAGTACAGAATTCTCGTTTGGAGCCGTATAGCGGTCCAATGGCCACGTTCGATGGCACCGCCGGACGGTTCCTCGGCATGCCAGTTCATGACATTAGGAGTCGTCAGAAAATAACTCTTCCGGTGGTGAGGCTCATGGGCCCCGATGGGGTGCCACGGTGTAGTTCCAGTCTCCATGAAAGCGCGCCGGTTTCAGATTAACTCGCTGCAGCTCGGCTTCGGGGACCTTCACGCCCGCGGGATACGTATTGCGATCGACGGCCGCCTCGACCCGCAGCCCTGCTTGCGTGGTGGTAGCGGCGATGAGGCTGACGATCACCTGGTAGCTGAGCAGGGGCTTTCCGCGCCAGTTCATACTGATGAACGAAAAGAGCCGATGCTCGATCTTGTTCCATTTACTCGTGCCCGGCGGAAAGTGACAGACCGTGATCGGGAGTCGCAGTTCGTCGGCCAGGTGCTGCAACTCCACCCGCCACAAACGGATCCGCGGGCTATTGCTGCCGCCGCCATCCGCGGTCACCAGCAGCCGCGCCGCCATCGGGTAGCGCGGCTGGCCCATGTGCTGCCACCAGCGGCGAATGCTCTCCACGGCGAAGCTTGCGGTGTCATGATCGATGCCGACGCTGACCCACCCGAGAGTGCCTCCGACGTCGTACACGCCGTAGGGAATCGCTCGGCCCAACTCCGGGATCACGAAGTCGTGCACCAGCACGCGTGCCGGATCCCCCGCGGGCCGGTGCTCGCGGCCGCCATTCTTGAAATTGCCGACCAGTTCCTTCTTCTTCGTGCTATCGAAATATTTCGATAGCACGAATTATGATCCCTCCCGGATTATGGATACTGCTTCCGGCGCCGCTTGCGCTCCAGGGAGCGCAGAAGGATCTGCCGCTGTTCATCTGATCCGCGACTTGTACACATAACAGATGCTCTGTCGGGAGACGACATGTCGTCGTTTCCAGGAGGAGCATCTATGGTCACCTCTCCTTGGCGCACGTGGCTCTCCGCGAGCGTCCTGAGTCCGAATGAATCGGCGTACGGCGCGTATCTGCAACGGCACGGGTATTCTCCCACGATCGCCGTCGCGTATCGTCACGCCGTCGGCCACTTTGCGCATTGGTTCACCGAGGAGCATCTGGCGCTTCGATGCCTCGACGAATCGGTGGTGCGTCGATTCGTCCGCACGCATCTGCCCACCTGCCGATGTCCGGGCCGGTGTCAACGCACCGTCGTCGTCGTGCAGGCTGCCCTGGGACATCTGCTGCGCGTACTACGCGCAGAGGGTCGGATCGCCGCACGCCGCGTCGGGCGGTCGCCCGCGATTCACGACGAATTGGAACGCTTCACCAGCCATTTGGAGCAGGTCTGCGGATTGGCGGCCAAGACCCGGGCCGGCCGTCGGTGGTGGGTCGAGCAGTTCTTGGCAGATCGTTTCGGTCGCGGACCTCTCGCCATCGATCGCCTCACCCCGGGTGACATCGCGGACTTCCTGGGGCGACACGGGACGCACTACACGCCAGGCACCGCGGGCGTCCGCGCCTGCGCGCTTCGCAGCTACCTGCGTTTCCGCGCCGCACGGTGCGCCGATCGCGTCGACGCCTTAATCGCCGCCCTCCCCTCGGTGGCGTGCTGGCGCTTGGCGTCGTTGCCGACCGCGCTCACACCGGATGAAACGGCCCGCTTTCTGCGGGCCTTTGATCGGCGTCACGCCGACGGTCGGCGCGGCTACGCGATGGCGCGCTGCCTGTTGGACCTGGGCCTGCGTGGCAGTGAAGTCGCCGCCCTGCAGCTGGATGATCTGCACTGGCAGGATGGGACGGTCCGGATCGGCGCCGGAAAGTCCCGGCGGGTCGACGTGTTGCCGCTGCCCGTGCTGACCGGCCGGGCCATCGTCGCGTACCTGCGGCAGGCGCGACCGCCGAGCTCCAGTCGCGCCGTGTTCGTACGCGACCGCGCGCCGCGCGATGCGCCGATGACGACAGAGATCGTGCGCCATGCGATGCAGATGGCCTTCGCCCGATGTGGCCTGGGCGCCCGCTACACCGGCACTCATATCCTCCGACGGACGATGGCGACACAGATGCGATTGGCCGGAGCCAGCTTGAAGCAGATTGCCGATATCCTCCGCCATCGCTCCCTGGATACGACGACGATCTACACGAAGATCGATCGCCCGCAATTAGCCACCGTGGCCGCCCCCTGGCCGGGAGGTGTGTCATGAAATCCGCCCTCACCATGCAGGCGCACGTCGAGGCATACCTCACGGCCCGGCGATCCGTGGGATTCGATCTGCGTATCGCCGGACGCCAATTGCTCGCGTTCGCCCGGTTTGCGGATCAGGCGGGCCATCGGGGCCCACTCACGGTGGCCGTGGCGGTGCGCTGGGCGCAGAGTGCGCGGCGGGCCACTCGACTGACCTGGGCCCGCCGGCTCCAAACTGTTCGGCCGTTCATGAAGTACCGCGCCCAATTCGATGCGGCGACCGAGATTGTCCCGTCTGGCCTCTTTGGTCCCGTTCACCGCCGTCTCGTGCCGCACATCTATACCAAGGCCGAGATCGCCGCGTTGCTCGAGGCCGCAGCCCAGCTACGGCCGGCCACGAGGCTACGCCCCGTTACATACTCCACATTGTTTGGATTGCTCGCGAGCACCGGCCTGCGAATTTCAGAGGCGCTCGCGCTCGCGCCCATCGATGTGGATCTAACTGGCGCGTCCCTCACAGTGCGGGAGACGAAGTTTCGGAAATCACGACTGGTGCCCCTGCATCCCACGACGGTGGTGGCCTTGTCGCAATACGTGGATGCACGCCGGCGTCGGGTCCGTGATCGGTGTATCGACACGTTCTTGGTGTCCGATCGAGGAACGCCCCTCGACGATCGCACCGTGCATTACACCTTCGCGAAGATCCGTGCGCGACTGGGGTGGATCGGTCGGGGCGGCTATACCTGGCCACGTATCCATGATCTACGCCACACGTTCCTCTGCCGCGCGCTGGTGCAGAGCTATCAGCAGCATCAGTGCGTCGATCACGTCATTGATGTTCTGTCCACCTATGTCGGCCACGCCAGCGTCTCCGACACGTACTGGTACGTCACCGCGATCCCCGAGCTCCTGGCCCTGGCTGGTCAGCGCTTCGCGCACAGTGCCGAACGAGGTGCCTCATGAAAACCGTTTCCTCCGATGGCCGTCTCGCCACCGTCCTGCAAGCGTTCTTCCTGGAACGACTCGTCGCGCAGCGCAACGCCAGCCCACAAACCGTGGCGGCCTACCGCGACAGCTTCCGCTTGCTGCTGCAGTTTGCCCATCACCACGTGGGCAAGACGCCCGAACGCCTCGAGCTGAAGGACGTGGATGCGCCGTTGGTCCTGGCCTTCCTCGATCACCTGGAGCGCGACCGTCACAACACGATTCGCAGTCGCAATGCGCGCTTGGCGGCAATCCGATCCTTCGTGCACTTTGCCGCGTTCAAGGAACCCGCCGCCCTGCCGGGTATCCAGCGCGTGCTCGCGATCCCGATGAAGCGCTTCGACAAACCGCTGCTCGGGTTCCTCTCCAAAAGCGAGATCCAAGCGATCCTCGACGCGCCCCCGTCTGATCGGTGGAGCGGACAGCGCGATCGGATCATGTTCGCGACGCTGTACAACACCGGCGCCAGGGTCTCCGAGCTCACGGGTCTCCGTGTGACCGATGTCGTCTTGGATGGAAGCGCATCTGTGCACCTCCATGGCAAAGGACGCAAGGATCGAAGCGTCCCGTTGTGGCGGACCACGACGACGCAGCTGCGACACTGGCTGACGCGAATTGATAGCCGACCCGATCGGCCGCTCTTCCCCAGCGCTGCGGGCGGACGTTTGACGCGCCCCGCCGTGACCGCACGATTGCGTCTCGCGGTCCAACGGGCAGCGGCGCAGTGTCCATCACTGACGAACCGCCGGGTGTTTCCTCACTGTGTACGACATTCGACGGCGATGCATATGCTGCAAGCCGGTGTCGACATCACCGTGATCGCACTGTGGCTCGGGCACGAGAATCCCGCGACCACTCACATGTACGTCGAGGCCGATCTGGCCATGAAGGAACGCGCCCTCCAAGCCGTGCAGTCCCCGAGCATCAAGCAAACGCGCTACCGGCCCACGGACCGCCTGTTGGCATTTCTTCAGGGGCTGTAATTATGTGTACCGGGCGGTTCCCAGGTGATCAGAAAACACGCACGGGCCAGCGCCGTAGATCCACACGGCCCGGGGGAGAGGCGCTGGATCCGTCCATAATCCGGGAGGGATCATAATTCGTGTCGACCGAAATCACGGGGTCGCCCGCGCGCACACACGCGCGCACCTGCCGATTGATGTACTCAAACTGCGCGTTGCGATCCGGATGGCTGGCCCCTTCGATCGTCTTGCGATTCGCCTGCAGGCTGTAGCCCAGCTCCTGCAGCAGCTCACTGACCAACTGATGCGAGACGCGATGGCCCTGTCGCTGCAGCTCCGTCGCCAGCTGGCGCACGCTCTTGCACGTCCAGCGCAGCGGCGACTCCGGATCCCCTCGCGTGGTCGGCTCCACCAAGTGCTCCAAGTCGCGCAGCAATGTCGGGTCTTTCTCGCGCGTGCGTTTCCGTCCGCCGCCGGGTTGGCGAATCCGTTTCGCCACGCCTGCGCGGGTGGGCTCGCGCAATTCCGTCACACCTCGTCGAATCGCTTGCCGCGACACCCCGGTCGCCCGCGAGACGATCGAGATGCCTCGCGGGCCCAGGACCTCCGCTTCGGCGGCAGCGACACACCGGCGCATGCGTTCGTCGAGCTGTTGCTCCAGCAGCTTGAACCGGCGCGCCGCACCCGAGTCGGTGACCACCATCGGTGGGGCACGGTATCATGACCAGCCCCACATATGGAAGAGTTATTTTCTGACAGTTCCTTAGCGAACACGACACCATCGGGTACGACGTCCTCATTGTCGCATCGCTGAACAGGACGCACACTGTCGTCAGCGGCCTGCTCGCTGCACGCGTGCGGTACGAGAAGCTGCTGCTGCTCTGCGACG
>JBOGIR010000503.1:0-25428 GCA_050742335.1 Vicinamibacterales bacterium
CTGTTCGCGCTGAATCGCGTATACCGCAACCTGATCATGAACGCGCTGCAGGCCACGCCGCCGCGCGGGCGCGTGATCGTGCGGACGTCCCGCGAGGCCGATTATGCAACCGTCGAAGTGGCCGACACCGGCTGCGGCATTCCGAAAGAGCGGCTCGACACGATCTTCGAGGATTTCGTCACGACCAAGCGGCGGGGTCTTGGGTTGGGTCTGGCCATCTCGAAGAAAGTTGTCGAGCAACTCGACGGCACCATCGCGGTGGCCAGCGAGGTAGGAGTTGGCAGCACCTTCACCATGCGATTCCCGCTGACCAGGGCTCGCCCGTCACAGCTCGCCGCCGTCTAAAAAACAAACCCGGCGCCGGGCGCCGGGTAGGAAACACCGCGCAGCCGCTCGCACCGCGGGCGGGGCTACTTCTTGGGCAATACCGCGTCCTTGAGCTGTTTGGCGATGCGCGCCTTGACCACGGTCTTCGCCGGAATCTTGATGGCTTCGCCGGTTGCAGGATTCCGACCCATGCGCGCTTTCCGCTTCTGCACCACGAGCTTCACCATGCCTGGGAGCACAAATTCGCCGGAGCGCTTGAGCTCCTTCTCAGCCAGGCTGGTGAGCTCGTCGAAGAACTCGCGGGCCTGCGTGCGCTTCACCTCGAAGCGATCGGCGAAATGTCCAAAGAGTTCGGATTTGCCCATTCTCCGGGCCTCAGCCATCATGTCCCCCTTGCGCTGATGCGCGCCGACTGTCGGCCGCGTCGCAGTTGCGCGCGCTCATACTGCGGCGGAAAACTTTGGTTGCAAAATTCCCGTAATGCTATCTCGCGCCTGTGAGAGTGTCAACGAAACGCAAGGCACAACCATGTGATTTCCGGCCAAAATGCTAGAATTTTCCGGTCATGTCAAGCACGAAGCCAATCGAGACATTTCCGAATCCTCGCCCGGGACGTGACTACGACATCGCCATCAACTGTCCCGAGTTCACCTCCGTCTGCCCGAAGACCGGGCTCCCCGACTTCGGCGAGATCCGGATCAGCTATGTCCCCGGCGATCGCTGTATCGAGTTGAAGTCGTTGAAGTACTACATGATCGACTTCCGGAACCGGGGCATCTTCTTCGAGGCGGTGACCAATCAGATCCTCGACGACCTGGTCGCGGCCTGCCAGCCGCGGCGGATGACCGTGGTCGGCGACTTTTCGGTGCGCGGCGGCATCAAGACGGTCGTCACAGCGTCCTACGACGCCAGCCGATGACGCTGTGGCTCACCGGATTCCCATCGAAGACACGCTCGATCTCCACACGTTCGCCCCGCGCGACATCACGTCCGTTGTCGAAGAGTACGTGAACGCCGCATACGAGGCCGGCCTGCGCGAGGTCCGGCTAATTCACGGCAGGGGCAAAGGCATACAGCGGGCCGCCGTGCAGCAGGCGCTCGAGCGTCACCCCCTGGTCGAGCAGTTCTGGGACGCCGCGGAGTCGCATCTCGGTGCCACCGTCGCGCGACTTGGCAGAAATTGACGCATCGGTCTCGGTTGGGGGCTGGCAAATTTTGCCCACCATCCCATCAGGCCACAACGACGCGGCGACACAGAGATGAGATTTTTCCAGGTTTCCCTATGACTCTGTGAGTCTGTGGCCGTCGAACGGGCCTTGGCAGTCCCGGAATGTGTCGTGCAGCGCCTTCGGCGGTGAGCACCACACGCCTGCCGCAGTTGCGCTGCGGCGACCTCGTTCGAATCAGGGGAGAACGGTGGCGAATCGACCGGCAGGTCAGCTTCGGCGACGTCGCCACTATTGACGCCGCCGGCTGCGGCCCGTCGAACCGTGGCGAGCGGGCCCGGTTCCTGCTCCCCTTCGAACTCTTCGATCGCCTCCACCCCTCGACGTCACCCCGCCTGGTCGGTCGAGCCCGCTGGCGTCATGTTGCACGGTGCACACTCGCCGCTGCGGCGCCGGCGTGGAGCTCCCTGCGGGCGGCCACGCACGCCGACCTGACGCTCCTCCCCTTTCAGCTCGAGCCCGCAATGGCGCTGGTCCGCGGCGACGGCTGCCGCTTTCTGATTGCCGATGCCGTGGGGCTCGGCAAGACGGTGGAAGCGGGCTTGATGATTGCCGAAACGCTGCAGCGCCGGCCCGGCGCCAGAGTGCTCGTCATCTCGCCCGCCGGTCTTCGCGATCAATGGCGAGACGAGCTGCGGCACCGGTTCAATCTCGCTCCCGACATCCTGGACGCAGCCGGACTCGCCCGAGTCGCGGCGCGACTCCCCGTTGATGTCAACCCCTGGGCGGTTCAATCGCTCGTGATCACATCGATCGACTACATCAAGCGCCCGGAAGTCATGCGCTCGTTGGAAGCGCTGACCTGGGACGTGGTGGTGCTGGACGAGGCTCACCATCTGACCGGCAGATCCGATCGAGCCTCTGCCGCCGCCATGCTCGGCGATCGCGCGCGGGTGCTGGTGCTGCTGACGGCGACGCCGCACTCAGGCGACGATCGGGGGTTTGCGCGGCTTTGCAGCCTCGGCACCGCAGGCGGCACGGAGCCGCTCGTGACATTCCGGCGAACACGTGACGTGGCGGGCCTTCGCCTTCGTCGTCGCACCCCGCTGCTGCGCGTGCGCCCGACGGCCGCCGAGGCCGCCATGCACGACGCATTGATGGCGTACGCGCGGCTGGTGTGGAGCCAATCGGTTGAGCCAGGGCAGTCTGGTGCCAGGCTCGCCGTCTCCGTCCTGGCCCGGCGCGCCTGCAGCAGTGCCAGCTCGCTCGCGCGCTCGCTCGAGCGCCGGCTCGCGCTGCTCGCCGATGTGTCGGCCCCTGGCAGCTCACAACCTGGGCTGCCCTTCATCGACGCAGACAATGACGACGAGGAGCCACTTGCGACGCTGCAGTGGCCGGGCCTGCGAGACGACTTGGACGAACGCCGCCGCCTCTCGCGCCTCCTGCAGCTTGCGCGAACCGCCGCGTCTGGCGAAAGCAAGATTGCGGCGCTCACGCGGTTCGTCTCGAGAGTCGCTGAACCCGCAATCGTGTTCACCGAGTATCGCGATACGCTGCAACGGATCGCGAGCGCACTGCCGGATGTCGACGCCGTACAGCTTCATGGCGGCCTGACGCTGCAACAGCGTGCAGATGCGCTGCGCCGATTCACCCACGGCACCGCCCGGCTGCTGCTGGCGACCGACACCGGCAGCGAAGGCCTCAACCTCCAGCAGCGGTGCCGGCTGGTCGTCAGCCTCGAACTGCCCTGGACGCCGCTGCGTCTCGAGCAGCGTGCCGGCCGCGTCGACCGTATCGGTCAGGAGCGGCGCGTACACGCCGTCCATCTCGTGGCAGCGGACACCTGTGAGGAGGCAACCCTCGCGCGTCTGGTCTTGCGGATAAGGCGACTGCGCGGCGTCATGAGTCTGCTCACCCGGATTCCCGATGAGCAGCGCGTCGCCGAGTCGATCCTCGGCCAGCATCCGGGACCGGATCTCATCGACGAAGCCCCACTGAGTCCTCCAGGGATTGCCACGCTCGACGTTCGCGGCGACGCGCAGGCGGAGGCCTTGCGAATCGGCCGGGCGCGCGCATTCTCCGGCAGGGGCCGCGACGTGATCCTGACCGAACGGGCCGTCATCACCCGTATACGCCGGCGCCGACCGGCGACTGCACCTCAGTGCCTGTGGATCTACAAGGTGATGTTCACTACCTCGGCAGGTCGTCTCGTCTGGGAGGCACTGGTGCCAGTCAGGGCCGACGTGGCGGGAATACGTTCACACTCGCGCGCCTTTTCCGGGCCCCTGACGCGCGCCGTCCTGAACCCGGACATGCCGGCCCTTCAGCATGTCCTGGCCGACCGCCGCGACCAGCTCCTTCGCCAACTCCACGGGTCGACGCAACTCGCGCGTCAGCGGTGGAGCGGCCGTGAATGCGACCTCATGGCGGTGCTCCGCGCGCGTCACGCCCGCCTTTCGGCCGGCCTGCTGCAGCGAGGGTTGTTCGATCGCCGCGACGAACGCCTCGCGGCGGCGCAGACTTCGCTGCTCGATGCCGCGCTCTCGCGATCCGAGCATCGCTTGCGGGATCTCGCGCAAGCCGACGACCTTCGAACCGACACCAGCGAGCTGGTGTTTGCCGTCCTTCTCGAATGACATGATCACCGGTGTCTGCGGGCGTCTCATCAGTGCAACCTTCGCGCAGGCGGAGCTGCACGCGCTGCCCGGCGCAGCCACGCCGCCGACTGTGTTCATCGCCGCGCTCGACGTCTGGTCCGACCGGCGCGAGTCGATACTGGGGCCGTCATCGAGCCTCCGCGCCATCACCGACGCTGCCGTCATTCCCCTGCTGAAACTCCTCGGTTACGACATCACTGGCCGCGCCGACCGAGCCGCACGGACGGTGCTTGCCGCCGCCGTCTCGTCGTCTGCGTCGCTGCCGGTGGCCATCGTTCCGTGGAACGAGCCGCTCGACACTGCGTGGCGCGACGTCGTACGCGACGGGATCCGGGCCGATGCGCGATGGTGTGTCTGCTGTAACGGGACCGCACTCCGAATAGTCGACGCGCACCATACGTGGGCTCGTCAATACCTGGAATTCGACCTCGCGCTCCTGTCGTGTGACGAGAGCCTGCGCAGCGTCTTCTGGAATGTGATGCGCTCCGACGCGATGGCGGCGCGTCCGCCGTTCCTGCAGATTGCCGCGGAGGGCTCAGCGCGCCACGGCACCGTGGTGTGCAAGGCGCTCGGAAGCGGCGTCCTCGAGGCGTTGACGCTGATCATCACCGCCCTCAGGGGGCGCGGCTCCGCAAACGCCCAGGCGCTTTTCGAACAGTCGCTGACGGTGCTGTACCGCGTGCTGTTCCTGCTCTTTGCCGAGGCGCGCGCGCTGGTACCGATCTGGCACCCGGTCTACCGGGAGCGATACACGATCGACGCCATCGTCGGTACGCTGCTGGCCGGGCGTCGCTACCGTGGGGTCTGGGACGCCATCCTGGCAATATCCCGGCTCGCCCATGCCGGCTGCCGCGCCGGCGAGCTCAACGTCACGGCGTTCAACGGCCGGCTCTTCGCGCCCGCCTACTCGTCGGCATTCGATCGCACACGGATTGGCGACGACGTCATGGGCAGCGCCGTCATTGCCGTCGGCACCACCTCGATCGCGGGTGGCGGACGAGGCCGCATCTGCTACGGCGACCTGGATGTGGAGCAGCTCGGTGCCGTGTACGAACGCGTGCTCGAGTACGCGCCGGTTGCGGAGAGCCCGGCCGTGCTGACTCACACACGCGACACGCGGCAGTCGAGCGGCACGTTCTATACGCCTCGATCGGTGACCACCTTTCTCGTTCGTCACACGCTGGAGCCGCTGGTCCGCGATCGGACGGCCGAAGAGATCCTGCAGCTGCGCGTGCTGGATCCGGCCATGGGAAGCGGCGCGTTCCTCGTTGGCGCGTGCCGGTACCTGGCCGCAATGGCCGAACGGAGCCTGATTCGCGAAGGGCGCTGGCATCCGGGCGAGGTTACGGCTGCTGAGCGCGCGGCACTGCGCCGGGACATTGCGCAGCGCTGTCTGTTCGGCGTGGACGTCAACCCGATGGCCGTGCAACTGGCGCGGTTGTCACTGTGGCTGGCCACGCTCGCGTCAGACAAGCCGCTCACCTTCCTCGACCATCACCTCGTCGTCGGCGACAGCCTCATCGGCGCCAGCGTTGACGACGTGCGCCGGCAGCCGACGCGCGGGCGTCGGGAGCAACGCCGCCCAGATTCGTTGCCGCTGTTTTCCGACACCGGGCTGACGCCGACTCTGGAACACGCCGTCCGCACACGCCTGCGGGTAACTCGTCAACCAGACGACTCGCCGGGCGTTGTGGCAGAAAAGGCAAGGACGCTTGCCGCGCTCCACGCGCCACAGTCCCCACTTGGACGCTGGTCGAAGGTGCTGGACCTGTGGTGCGCAGGCTGGTTCTGGGAGGATGACATACGCCCGACGCCCGCCGTTTTTGGCGATCTCTGCGATCGTCTTCTGCACGGACGCGCCACGCTGCCGGATCGCCTGACAGCGCGTTACCTCGACCACGCCGCCGAATTGGCACTACGGCACCGCTTTCTCCACTGGCCGCTGGCGTTTCCGGAAATCTTCTGCGATGAGCAAGGCCACTCGCTCGCCGTCCCAGGGTTCGACGCGGTTGTCGGCAATCCGCCGTGGGACATGGTCCGCGGCGACAGCGGTGAGGCAGCGGTTCGCGCCGGTCGAAAGCTGCAGGCGCAGCGCTTCACCAGCTTCGTACGCGAGGCCGGTGTGTACCGCGTCGAAAGCCGATCGCATGTCAACCGGTACCAGCTCTTCGCCGAGCGCGCACTGCAGTTCGCGCGCGCCGGAGGCCGGATTGGTCTCTTGCTCCCGTCGGGCATTGCTACCGACGCCGGCGCCGCGCCGCTGCGGCGTCACCTGTTCAGCCATGCCGATGTCGACACGGTCACCGGCCTCGACAACCGGGGCGGCTTCTTCGCCGTCCATCGAAGCCTGCGATTCGTCCTGCTCACGGCCACGGCAGGCCAGCCGACAAGCAGCGTCGCCTGCCGCTTTGGCATCACGCGCACCGAAGACTTGGAAGCAGAACGCCGGCCGATCATCGTCACGCGGCAGCTGCTCGCGCGACTGTCCGGGACCGACGACCTGGGAATTCCAGAAATCGCCAGCGAGCGCGACCTGCGTATCGTCGAGACCATCAGCGCTCGCACGCCCTGGCTCGGCGCGGCCGACGGGTGGAATGTGCAGTTCGGGCGGGAGCTCAATGCGACCGACGATCGGGGGTCGTTCAAGGCGTTCAGCGGCAGTCCCACGGCTCGACCCGTGCTCGAAGGCAAGCAGATCGAGCCATTTCGGACGACGCTGAGGGGCTGTCGCTACGAGCTTCCGGACGGTCACATCGGCGCGCACCTGGCGCGGCGCGCCCGTGTCGCCTATCGTGACGTCGCGAGTGCGACAAACCGGCTGACGCTGATCGCGGCAGTCATCCCCGCGCGTGCCGTGACGACGCACACGTTGTTCTGTCTGCGTACCGTGCTTCCGACAGACGCGCAGCACGTGCTGTGCGCGCTGCTCAACAGCTTTGTCGCCAATTACCTCATCCGGCTGCGCGTGAACACGCACGTCACGGCATCGCTGGTCTCTCGGCTCCCTGTTCCCGTGATTGATTCTCGACACCCCGCGTTCTCACGACTCGCGCACCTCTCACGTACGTTGGCGAACAGCGAGGCACCCGTCGACTCAATGAGCGAATACGCGGAGCTGCAGGCGCTGGCGGCCCGACTCTACGAACTCGGCGAAGCCGACTTCCAACACATCCTGGACACCTTCCCGCTCATTCCCGCGGAGGTGAAGGACAACGCCCTCCGTGGATTCCGCAGCCTCCACTGAGACGAGCCACAGAGACACAGAGGCACAGAGACTTCTATGCACGACGGACTTCACGCGGCGCTTACGGACCAGATCCTCGGATGCGCGATCGAAGTGCATCGACACCTCGGACCTGGGCTCCTTGAATCGATCTATGAATCGGCCTTGTGTTTCGAACTGACGGCATCAGGGTTGGCATTCAAACAACAGATTGGTGTTCCGCTGTACTACAAGGGCTTGTTGCTCTCCGAGCATCGTCCCGATCTCGTGGTGTCTGACTCGGTCATTGTCGAGGTAAAGGCGGTCGAGCGGCTGGAGCGAATTCACATGGCGCAGATACTCACGTATTTGCGGGTGACAGGCCTTCGAGTCGGGCTAATCCTCAACTTCAACAGTGCAATGCTGAAACATGGTGTTCGCCGAGTGATCCTATAGATTTCGTAGCTCTGTGCCTCTGTGTCTCTGTGGCCCGTCGAAGTCCCTGCAGAGGTAAAGGCTGTCTGAACGGGACGGTCCAAGACGGTGAGGTACGATGAGTACCGCGATGACACCGGAGCCGATCCAGGGCGTCAATCTCGGATACGTCGTCGAGTTGTACGAACGGTATCGTGAGAGTCCCGACTCGGTCGATCCTGCCACCAGGGCGGTGTTCGAAACCTGGCGCCCCGTCGAGGCGACCGAGGCGAGCGAAACACCGTCGACCGGGAAACTGCACCTCATTGTCGGCGTCGCCAATCTCGCCGAATGCATCCGCCGATACGGACACCTCGACGCGCAGCTCGATCCTCTCGGCTCGGCGCCGCCAGGCGATCCGTCGTTGTCGCCCAACGCCCATGGGTTGACCGACGACGACCTGCGCCAGCTGCCCGCTTCGCTCGTGGGCGGGTTGGTTGCCGAAACCTCGGGCACGGCATTCGACGCCATCGACAAGCTCCGTCGCGTGTACTGCTCGACCACCGGGTTCGACTTCGCGCACGTGTTCGTCCCAGAGGAGCGGGGGTGGCTGCGCCATGCAGCGGAATCGGGCCGGTTTCTGCCGCCGATGGACCCCGACAGTGCGCGCGCGCTGCTCGATCGGCTGACGACAGTCGAGATATTCGAGCAGTTTCTCCATCGCATGTTTCCAGGCAAGACACGCTTTTCCATCGAGGGGCTCGACATGCTGGTGCCGATCCTCGACGAAATCATCAGCGGCGCCGGCGACCAGGGCGTGCGTCACACGTTGCTTGGCATGGCACACCGGGGCCGGCTCAACGTGCTCGCCCACGTGCTCGACAAGCCGTACGAAGAGATTCTGGCGGAATTCAAGGATCCGGCACAGCGTGAGACCGTGCATATCGATCTCGGCTGGCGAGGAGATGTCAAGTATCACGTGGGCGCCAGGACGTCGAGTCCGCGCGGTCAGATGTTCCTGACGCTGGTGCCGAACCCGAGCCATCTCGAAGCCGTCAACCCGGTGGTCGAAGGCATGGCGCGGGCAGCCGGGACGGGAGCGAATCGGCCAGGTGCGCCCGAGTTCGATGGCACCGTCGTTCTGCCGCTGCTGATTCACGGCGATGCGGCGTTTCCCGCCCAGGGCGTCGTTGCCGAAACGCTGAATCTCTCGCGGCTCGCCGGCTACGACACAGGCGGCACGATCCACATCATTGCCAACAACCAGCTCGGGTTCACGGCAACACCCGCCGAGTCCTACAGCACAAGCTACGCGAGCGGCCTGGCGCGCGGTTTCAAGATCCCGATCGTCCACGTCAACGCGGACGATCCTGCGGCCTGCCTCGAGGCGGCGAGGATGGCGTGGGAATATCGTGTCCGTTTCCGGCGCGACTTCTTGATCGATCTGGTTGGCTATCGACGATACGGCCACAACGAAGGAGACGAACCGTCGTTCACGCAGCCACTCCTTTACCGCAAGATCGCGGAGCACCCGACCGTCCGGGCCATGTGGGCCCGCGCGCAGGCCGGGCAAGGGCAGATTGCGTCCGAGCACGCGGAGGGA
Organism: Vicinamibacterales bacterium; assembly: GCA_050742335.1. GTDB lineage: Bacteria > Acidobacteriota > Vicinamibacteria > Vicinamibacterales > UBA2999 > DATCJA01. The sequence continues at coordinate 9,370 of JBOGIR010000503.1, forward strand.
CTCGTCAGAACGCATTTCGCCGTTCTTGAAGCCGCGTACGCATCGCTGAAGCCTGAGACGCAATACGCGTCACCTCTGCCGGCGCCGGCTCCTGCGGGCGTCGCCGGCACGATGGACACCGCCGTGCCACTCGACCGTTTGCGCGCTCTGAACGAGGCGTTGCTGGTGGAACCTGTCGGTTTCGTCTTTCACAAGAAACTCGAACGGGCCAGAACGAAGCGAAAAGGTGCGCTCGCGGACCCTAGTGCGCGGACGATCGATTGGACGACGGCTGAGGAACTCGCGTTCGCCAGCGTACTGGCCGACGGCGTGCCGATTCGGTTGACCGGAGAGGACGCCGAGCGCGGGACCTTCAGTCAGCGCCATGCGGTCTTTCACGATGCGACCTCCGGCCGTCGATTCATCCCGCTTCAGGAGTTCGCCGGAGCGGGCGCGTCCTTCGAGATCCACAACAGTGCTCTCTCCGAGAATGCGGCCGTCGGCTTCGAATTCGGCTACAACATCTACGAGCCGGGCCATCTAGTGGTGTGGGAGGCGCAGTACGGCGATTTTCTGAACGGCGCGCAGGTGATGCTCGACCAGTTCGTGACGTCCGCCCGCGCGAAATGGGGGCTCAGGCCGTCACTCGTCTTCCTCCTGCCGCACGGGTATGAGGGCCAGGGTCCCGAGCATTCCAGCGCTCGCCCGGAGCGCATCCTGCAAGCAGCCGCCAATCTGAACCTCCGCCTCGTGAACTGCAGCACCTCTGCCCAGTACTTCCACGTGCTCCGGCGGCAGGCCATGCTGCTCCACACGGATCCGTTGCCCCTGTTCGTGCTGACGCCGAAGAGCCTCCTGCGACATTCTGCGGTGGCCTCCGCACCGCGCGAGCTGGCTGAAGGACGCTTTCAGCCTCTCATAGACGACTGGAGCGCGCGGTCTCGACCGAAAGAAATCCGCCGGCTGATCCTGTGCAGCGGCAAGGTGTCAGTCGATGCAGACAGCCACGAGCGGCGCGCCGAGGCAACCGACGCTGCCATTTGCCGTGTCGAACAGTTGTATCCGTTTCCGCTCGACGCGCTTCGCGCCGTGCTCGCCGGTTATCCCGCTCTTCGCGACGTCGTGTGGCTGCAGGAAGAGCCGGAAAACATGGGCGCGTGGGACTTTGCGCGACCGCTGCTCGAGGAATTGCTCAACGGCCGATACCCGTTGCGTTATGTCGGCCGCTCGCGCAGTGCCAGTCCTTCCGAGGGATCGGCAGCGTGGCACCACATCAATCAGAAGGCACTGGTCGGGCAGGCGTTCGATCTCCGGACTCCTATGACGGAGGCGTCGCTGGTGCTGTCCAGGCAGGCATGACATGTCTGACATCGTTGTTCCACAGCTCGGCGAATCCGTAGTCGAAGCACGCGTCGCGCGGTGGCTGAAGCGCGAGGGTGACCGCATCGAGACCGGCGAGCCGGTGGTGGAGCTCGAAACCGACAAGATCGATCTCGAGGTGGGTGCCGACCACCCGGGCGTGCTGTCGAGCATCAGGCGTCAGGAAGGCGAGGACGTGAAGGTTGGAGAAGTGCTGGCCGTAGTCGCAGACGGCGCCGGCGCCCCGGGTGCCGCTGCGAAGTCGACCCCTCCAGAGCCCGAGCGCGCCACCACGGCCGCCACTGTGGACCGCCCTGCACCGGCAGTCGCCGAGCCGGCTCGCGTCACGCCGACCGCGCGCCGGATTGCGACCGAGCACGACGTCGACCTCGCGCGTGTCCGCGGCTCGGGCACGGCGGGCCGCGTCACGAAACACGATGTGAAGAGCGCCCTCGCACCGACCACCGGTAGAGAGATCGCACCGACCAGCGACAGCGGGATCGCCCCGACTACCGACAGGGGGAGACGTGAAGAACGCGTCCGCATGTCGAAGCGGCGTCTGACCATCGCCCGCCGGCTCGTCGAGGCACAACGCACCGCGGCGATGCTCACCACCTTCAACGAGATCGACATGACGGCGGTGATGGAGCTCCGCGCGCGAAGGAAGGAGGCGTTCACGCAGCAGCACGGGGTGAGCCTTGGGATTGTGTCCTTCTTCGTCAAGACAGCCGTCGCAGCGCTGCGCACGTTTCCGCAGCTCAATGCCGAAATCCAGGGCGAGGACATCGTCTACAAGCACTACTACGACATCGGCATTGCTGTCGGCGCCGAGGGCGGACTCGTGGTGCCGGTGCTGCGCGACGCCGATCGGATGTCGTTCGCCCAGGTCGAGCTCGCCATTCGCGATTTCGCAGCCAGGGCGGACAACAGAACCCTGACGCTCGACGATCTATCGGGTGGGACATTCACGATCACCAACGGCGGCGTGTTCGGATCGCTGATGAGCACGCCGATCCTCAACCCCCCGCAGGTCGGCATACTCGGACTGCACAAGATTCAGGACCGGGTGGTACCCCTCAACGGCCAGGCCGTCATCCGCCCTATGATGTACGTCGCCCTCAGCTACGACCATCGTCTGGTCGACGGCCGGGAGGCGGTGCAGTTTCTGGTGCGGATCAAAGAGCTGGTGGAAGATCCGGCCGGACTGCTGCTGGTGAGCTGAATGAGTCAGTACTCGATTGCGGCCTTCATTCCGCTCGCGCTTGTTGCCGCCCTGTCGGCGCAGGCGCCAACGGACATCCCCGCCCCTCCCGATGTCGCGGCGCCTCCGGCAGACGCGGCAAAGTCCGCGTCCGGTCTGACGTCGAGAACCGTGGCGCCGGGAGCGGGCACGGACAAGCCGATGGACACCGACGTCGTCACCGTCCACTACACCGGATGGACGACCGAAGGAAAGATGTTCGACAGCTCGCGCGCACGCGGTACGCCGTCGATGTTCCCGCTCAACCGGGTCATGGCGGGATGGCGTGAATGCGTGCTCCTGATGACCGTGGGTGAAACGCGCCGTTGCTGGCTCCCGCAGGACCTTGCGTACCGGGGACAGGCCGGACGGCCAACGGGCACCGTGGTGTTCGACATCGAGCTCCTCGACACGAGGCGCTCGCCGACCATTCCGCCGCCTGATGTGGCTGCGCCGCCCGGCGATGCCACGCGAACTGTCTCTGGCCTCCTCTACAAAGTGCTGAAGCCCGGGACAGGCACGCAGCGACCTGGTCCGCGAGCCAACGTCACCGTGCACTACACGGGCTGGACGACGGACGGGAAGATGTTCGACAGTACGATCGCACGCGGCATGCCTGCGATGCTCAGTCTCGACAACGTCATCCGGGGATGGACTGAAGGCATGCAGCTGATGGTCGAAGGTGAGAGGACGCGGTTCTGGATTCCGCAGAATCTGGCCTACAAGGGTGAACCGGGCGCTCCCCGCGGCATGCTGGTCTTCGAGATCGACCTGATCAGAATTCAGTAGAACCGGTTTCGCAACCATGTTGGCCGACTTCCGCATCGGGGTATGAAACCGGTTCTGGTCATTCCTCAGTCATATACCCGTACCGGTAGTCGCGCGGCGGCGCGAATGTCTCCTTGATCGTCCGCGCGCTCACCCATCGAACGAGATTCAGCTTCGAGCCGGCCTTGTCGTTGGTGCCCGACCCGCGCGCGCCGCCGAAGGGCTGCTGGCCCACAACTGCTCCGGTCGGCTTGTCGTTGATGTAGAAGTTGCCGGCCGCGTAGCGCAACACCGACATCGCCTGTTGAATCGCTGCCCGATCGCGGCCAAACACCGCGCCCGTCAGCGCGTACGGGGAGGTTTCGTCAACAACCTTCAGGATGTCTTCCCATCTGTCGTCCGGGTACGGATACGCGGTCACAACAGGTCCAAAGATCTCTTCGCGCATCAGCCGGTATCCCGGGTCCGTGGTCTCCACGAGCGTTGGCTCGATGAAGTAGCCCTCGTCATCGCGGGCACCGCCACCCTGCAGAATGCTCGCGTTTCGGCGCGCATCCTCGAGATATCCGCTGATCTTGGTGAAAGCGCTGCGGTCGATGACCGCGCCGACGAACGTCCTGAAGTCGCGGGGATCGCCCATTTTCATCTCGCCCATCATCGCGACCACGCGGTCGCGCACGTCGGGCCACAGCGATTGCGGCACGTAGACCCGGCTCGCCGCCGAGCACTTCTGCCCCTGGTACTCAAAACTGCCTCTCGCAATCGCCACCGCGAGCTCCTGCACGTCCGCAGATGGATGGGCCACGATGAAGTCTTTTCCGCCGGTCTCGCCCACCAGCCGCGGATAGTTCGTGTAGCGGCCGATGTTGTGGCCGACTTTCTTCCACATGCTCTGGAAGACCGCCGTACTGCCTGTGAAATGGATGCCCGCGAACGCAGGCGAGTCGAGCAGCAAATCCGAGATCTGCACGGCATCACCCGGCAAGAAGTTGATGACACCTGGTGGCAACCCGGCGCTCTCGAGCAGGCGCATGATGTAGTAGCCGCTCAGCACCGCGCTCGACGCGGGTTTCCAGATCACCGTGTTACCCATCAGCGCCGGCGCCGTGGGCAGGTTGCCGCCGATCGACGTGAAGTTGAACGGCGTGACCGCATACACGAACCCTTCGAGCGGACGGTACTCCATGCGGTTCCACGCCGCATGGGTGCTGATCGGCTGCTCGGCGTACAGTTCCTGCGCGAAGTGCGGGTTGAACCGCCAGAAGTCGATCAGCTCCGATGCGGCGTCGATCTCGGCCTGGAACACCGTCTTCGACTGTCCGAACACCGTCGCGGCGTTCAACGTGGCGCGCCACGTGGTCGTCAACAGCTCGGCTGCACGCAGGAACACGGCGGCACGCTCCTCGAGCGGCCACTGCGCCCATTCACGATGCGCCTCGGCCGCCGCCGCGATGGCCTGCTCGACATGCTGCGGCTCGGCCTTGTGCCAGTCGGCCAGCACGTGGCCGTGATTGTGTGGCATCACCGCGCGCGCAGTCCGGCCGGTGCGAACCTCGCAGCCTCCGATGATGAGCGGAATGTCGATGCGTTCGGACGCCATCGACGCCAATCGCGACTTCAGCTCCACACGTTCCGGCGAGCCGGGCAGGTAGGTCAGATTGGGTTCGTTGGTCGGCGCAGGGATGCGCGGAATTCCAGACATCACAAGAGAGCCTTCTCTAGGGAATCCGCCGCCGCACTTCGTCGAAGAAGTTCAGCAGGAACGTCACGTGCAGCGAGCCTTCGGTCTGCTCCGCCGCGGGCCGAGGGAAGATCACCGCGCGCTTGCCGTCGGCCGACACATCGAAGTTCTGTCGCACGCCGTCTCGAAGGACCTGTGTGGGCGACCAGGGGCGCGGCCGGCCGGCGCTGAACGAATCGCCCTCGATGGTGTAGCTCACCACCATGATGCGGTCGTCGCCGCCGAGGAAGAACAGCTCGCGTGTCGCGCGCGACCAAGTGGGGAACTTGCCGCCAGCCGTTGAGATCTTCCACTTGCCGCCCGGCCCCGGGAAGGGCCGTACGAACACTTCGTTGGGGCCCGATTCGGTCGAGGCGTACGCCAGGAAGTTCCCATCAGGCGAAAACGCGGGGTCCACTTCGACGTGCGGTTCAACCAGGAAGGGCTCGGCCTTCCCGGGCTTGGGCCGCTCCGGATCGCTCAGGTCGATCGGCAGCGTCCAGATGTCGGGCAGCCCCGCCGTCCCGAAAGGCGTATACACCAGCCGTCCGTCGGGCCTGAAGGAGAACGGCCGGGGATTTTCTGCCTTGTCGAGGAGCTGCAGCGGCTGACCCGATCCGTCGGCGCGAATCCACCACAGCCCTCGACCGTCACCGAACACGAGGTGCTTCGAGTCCGGAGCCCAGGCCAGCTCCCAGAGCCCCGGACCGGTGAACGTGAGCTGCGTGGGCGTATCGCGACCCACGTCGTAGACCCACACATCGACGCCCTTGCTTCCCAACACGGTGTACGCGAGTCGGGTGCCGTCAGGTGACAAGCGTGGAGCGCCGTAGGTGCCAAGCTGCGCGACGAGTGGCGTGGTGCGGCCGGCGGCATCCAGCCACAGCATCGGGTACGTCGTGTCTGCTACGGTGCCGCTCAGATAGGCGAACGTTCCGGTATCGGAAAAAGCGAACTGTCCTCCGCCGTCAAGGATGCTCCTGCTGGCTGCGACGTCCTCAATCAGGGGAGTGGGAGTGCCGCGGATTTCCAGGCGTGCCGGATCGAACGCGACGCCGAAGAGCGTCCCCTCGTGCATGTACACCAGGTGGCCTGCCCGGCCGGACGTAGCGAGATAGCGCGGCCAGTATCCACCGGCCAGTAGGGTCCTCGTCTCACCGGTTTCGAAGACGAAGGCGGCAATGCTCAGATCGTCCAGACTCGAAAAGGCGCCTAGGGGTGCGGTGTTGAACAGGACAGCCCGGGCTCCCGGCAGGACCTGGGGGAAAAACTGGACACTCGCATCGTTCTTCAGGGGCTCCGCGGTGCCGCCCGCCGAGTGTATCCGCATGAGGCCCCCCACAGACCCAACGATGATATTTCCGTCCTCACCCCAACTGGCGCCCAGGTGGTTGAGGGGTGCCTCGCCGATGGCGACTGCGGCGCCCCCTTGCGCGGCCACCCTCCTGAGAGTCCCCCCGACGAAGAACCCGATCCACTCGCCATCGGGCGAAAAGAATGGCGTCGCAGAGGCGTTGCCGAACTCGGTTCCTGCCAGCGGGATTGCGACCGCTTGATCCAGCCGGCGCGTGAACAACTGCCGCGTCCCGCTGGCGCCGCGGCCGGTGAACACGATGCGCGTGCCGTCGGGCGACAGAACGGCCGTGATGCGTGGGCCTCTTATGGCCTCGGGACCGAGGTCCACGCTGAGGCGCGTCAGCGGGCGCGCGACCGGGCGCGTGGCACTCCACCATCCGTACCCGGACGCGGCGGCAAGCAGGAGCAGCGCGGCGGCCACTGCAGGCCAGAGCATGCGTCTGCCCGTGCCTTCGCTCACCGCTGCCAGGACGGGCGCTCCGCTCTCCTCGAGCAGGAGCCGCGCGTCACCGATCGCCGCCAGGCGCTTCCGGCGATCCTTCTCCAGGCACCAGCGCAGGAGCCGCTCCGCGCGCGGCGGCACGCGCGACCAGTCGGGTTCCTTGTGCATCACCGCGCCCAGGATCTCCGACGCGGTCTCCCCTTCGAACGGCCTCCGTCCCACGAGCAGCTCGTAGACCACGACACCGAAGCTCCAGATGTCGCAGCGCCGGTCGGCGGTCTTGCCTCTGGCCTGCTCCGGCGGCATGTAGGCTGCCGTGCCGAGGATCACGCCGGGCTGCGTGGCGCCCATGGTAAACGTGGGTGAGTTGTCGGGATCGCCGCTCGACTCGGGCTCGGTGGCTTTGGCCAGGCCGAAATCGAGAATCTTCACCACGCCCTCGGGCGTCATCTTGATGTTGGCGGGCTTGAGATCGCGATGGACGATGTTCTTCTCGTGCGCCGCCTCGATGCCGTCGATGAGCTGCCGCACGATCGGCAGCGCCTCGTCTAAAGACAGCGGCCCGCGCAGATTCTCGCCCTCGACGTATTCGAGCACCAGGTAATTCGGCCCGACGTCATAGAGATGGCAGACGTTCGAGTGATTGAGCGCCGCGATGGAGCGGGCCTCGCGGGAGAAGCGCTCGGAGAATTCGGCGTTGGCTACTTTGATCGCTACGTCACGGTTGAGCCGCGTGTCGCGCGCGCGGTATACCTCGCCCATGCCCCCCTTTCCGATCGAGGCGAGAATGTCGTACGGGCCGAGGCGGGTGCCGGGCTGGAGGGGCACTGGTCGAATCGTCCGGGATTATACCCGTCTGACTTGAAGCCAGAGGAGTTAAAGCGGATCGTCAAGACGCCGAAGCTCTACTTCTACGAACTCTGATGAAGGTCCGCCGTGCTACCATCCGGCGCGGTCTGTAGCAGGCGTGATGAACATGCGTTCATGACGAAGAGGTTGAGCATGCGAAACCTGGTGCTCGGTATCGTCTTGGGAATCGCGTCGACGACGTTGGTCGCCCAGCGAGGGGCCGAATCCATTCCAGATGCAGTAGGTGCGGATCCCGCCCACTATTCCGTGTCGTTCGAGAACGAGCTGGTCCGTTTCCTCCGAGTCAGGTACGGTCCTGGCGAGAAATCGGTGATGCACAGACACTCGGCCAGCTGCGTCATCTTCCTCACCGACCAGACCTTCAACTTCACACTTCCCGACGGGACGTCGGCGCCCGCGTCGGTCCCGGGTGGAGCGCTCGGGTGCGGCGACGGGAACGTGCACCTTCCCGAAAACATCGGTGCCGCCGCGGCGGAGTTCATCATGGTCGAGTTCAAGGATCGCGACACGTTTCGACGATAGGCGCGACGTCCGCTCGGCCCTGCCGGATCCGTCATGCACGTTCCCGTCACCGCACCCGAGCCACGGGTGCAGCCGCTTGATAGGGCTGCTCGAACACTGACTTCCTCTAGGGTGGCTTGCTTGGCTCCACAGAATGTCTGACAATCCCGGCTGACTTCCATGACGAGGTCGGGCTCTTGATGCTCGCGCCCGGAACACGCCTCGGCGGCTACGAGGTCGACTCGCTGCTCGGCGAGGGCGGCATGGGCACCGTGTACCGCGCGCGCGACACGAAGCTGCAACGTCAGGTCGCGATCAAAGTCCTGCGCTCGGAGGTCGCCGGGGATCCAGACCGGCTCGCCCGCTTCCGCCGCGAGGCCCGGGTACTGGCCGCCCTCAACCACCCGAACATCGCCGCCATCTACGGGCTCGAGGATCACGAGGGCATGCCGTTCCTCGTGCTGGAGCTCGTCGACGGAGACACCCTCGCCGAGCGAATCGCCGCCGGCCCGGTCCCGGTGGATGACGCGCTCCCCATCGCGCGGCAGATGGCGGACGCCCTGGAAGCGGCGCACGAGCTCGGCATCGTCCACAGGGATCTCAAGCCGGCCAACGTCAAGCTGACGCCCGCCGGCACGGTCAAAGTCCTCGACTTCGGCTTGGCGAAGGCCTACTCAGGCGAGTCGGTGGGCGTTTCATCGACAGATCTTTCCAACTCACCGACGTTGACGGCTCAGCGGACGGAGCCCGGCATCATTCTCGGGACCGCTGCTTACATGTCACCCGAGCAGGTGCGCGGCAAGCAGGTGGACAAGCGCGCCGATGTGTGGGCGTTTGGCGTCGTGCTGTTCGAGATGCTCACGGGGCATCGTCTCTTCGCTGGCGACACCGTGTCGGACACGCTGGCCGCCGTGCTCACGCAGGAGCCTGATTGGTCGGGCCTCCCCAAGAACGTGCCCTGGCGTGCGGCGGAGCTTCTCCGCTCGTGTCTCGAGAAGGATCCGCGCAGCCGGGTGCGCGACATAGGCGATGCGCGGCTGCAGCTCGAGGCCACTCGGCTCGCCGGGGACCGCGCCAGCGCTCTGACACAGCCTCATGAGAAGCGGTGGCACAGTAGCTGGCTGCTCGCTGCGGGGGTCGTCTTGGGTCTGGTGACTGCCGGATTGATCGCATGGCAGACCTTCCTCAGACTCAATGCGGCTGGCAACGGGCAGTCAACCACGATCTCGCGGTTTTCCATTCCCCTGCCTTTGCAGGCGCCCTTCTTCGTCGAGAACTACCCAAATGCCTGCCTGGCCATCTCGCGCGACGGCTCCCGCATCGCGTACTGCTCGCGGGACGACACGAGACGACTCTACCTGCGTGAACTGAATTCACTCGACGTGCGGCCGATCCCTGGAACGGAAGGCGGCGTTCAGCCCTTCTTCTCGCCCGACGGCCAGTCGCTCGCATTCTTCACCCGCGACGGCGCGCTCAAGAGAGTGTCGCTTGCTGGCGGCCAGCCACTGACGCTGGCTCGCGACCTGCCGTATAGCTCTTTTGTCCTCGGGACCTGGACCGACGATGGGCGCATAGTGTTCGACACGTGGAACAGCGGATTGCGCGTCGTGTCCGAGGACGGCGGACCTGTTACGACGGTCACGTCTCCCGACGCGGAGTGGCACCAGGACCCACAGGCGCTGCCGGGTTCGCCCATCGTGATCTATTCGGTCCTGAGCCAGGCGAGTCTCCGTCTCGAGGCCAAGTCGTTCGATGGGGCCGTCCCGAAGCCGATCCTGGAGAATGCGAGTCACGGGCGCTATCTCGCCTCTGGCCATTTGCTGTTCGTGCGCGACGGAGCGCTGATGGTGGCTCCGTTTGACAATGATGCGCTGCAGGTCACGGGGCCGGCTGTTTCCGTTTCGTTGGGGGTCGCCGTCGACAATCCAGCCGTTCGAGCCCCTGCGCCGCAGCTTGCGGTATCACAGAGCGGGACGCTCGTCTACGCGCCGACAAGCACCGGCAGCTCAACGGCGACGTTCGTGTGGGTGGATCGCGGCGGTGGAGCAACAGAGATTGGGGCGATCCCACTGATCGCACCATTTGTCTTTCAGCTTGCTCCAGATCGGAAGGCGGCTGGCGCTGGCAAGCCGCCAGGGCCCATCGGTCCGCATCCAGACGCTCGACGTGGAAACGCTGGCACTGACCCGCGTTGCGGATGTGCTTCAAGACTACCCAGGCAGTGTCGTGTGGTCGTCCGACGGACGGCGTCTGTTCTTCTCCAGCTACGGAACGCACCGCGGCGAGCGCCTCGCGCAAAGTATCGACGGAAGCCAACCGCCAGGACGCCTGATCGAGATGCCCGGCACGTACATGTACCCGTTCTCGATTTCTCCCGATGGACGTTTCCTGTTGTATGCCCTCACGTCCAGTCGGGGATCGCTGGACATCTGGTCTCTTGATCTCGAACCGCCTGCCGGGGCGCCGGCCGCAAAGCCGCTGCTCGCAACCCCGGCTCATGAGGGGGCGCCCGTCTTTTCGCCTGATGGTCGCTGGATCGCATACATCTCCGACGAATCGGGGTCGTATCAGGTTTATGTGTGCCGCTTCCCTGCGTGCGAGTCCAAGCGGGGTGTGTCAGTTGGCGCGGGCGCTTCCCTCGACCCGAAATGGTCGCCGGATGGCCGAGAGCTGTTCTTCATGACCGGCAACGGCGAGCGGCTGATGGTGGCGCCGATTCAGGTGGAAAGCGAGCTCACCCTGGCCGTGGGACAACCGCGAGTGCTCTTCGAGGGTCGCTTCCTACCTTCCGGGGATGCTGGCCTCACCTACGACGTCTCTCGCGACGGACGCCGGTTTCTCATGGTGCGACAGACCGCTCCGTGGAATATCGGCGGCGAGCTCGTCGTCGTGGAGAACTGGCTCTCCGAGGTGCAGCAGCTCACTTCCAGGAGCGCACGCTAGTCCGAACGAGGGGCTCATCGACACGACGATCGCCTCTTTGGCAGTTGGGAATCGATGGTCGCTACAAGGCAATGAGATGAGAGCGTGCCCCACGAATGTGACCAGCAGGGCAATTGTCAGTCTTGGACTGTTGTTCTTGCTGGCATCCGGAACTCCGGCACTGCCTCAAGCGGGCCGTGCGGAACGGATCGCCGACGCCAAGCCAGGCGACGTGCGCGTCCTGGCAACCGCCGCGATCAGGATTCCGCTCGAGGCAGTCCGTGCGGAGGCGTCGAAAGCGACCGGTCGCCCGCTCGTGATCGAGTACGGGTCGGCCCGCGGAAACCTGAAGGACGCGGTCATGGCTGGTGCCGGCTTCGAGGTCGCCATGCTCCTTCCGGACGTGGACGAGCAGTTGCTGAAATCTGGGAAGATCACGTCTCGAGGCGTCGTCATCGCCAGAACGGACGTGGCGATTGGGCTGCGCGGTGATGGGACGCCAGACCTGAGCACGCTGGACAAGATCAGGACGGCCATGCTGAACGCCCGATCTCTGCGGTGGTCGGAGACCGGCGCTGCGCTGTTTACCGTCAACAAGATCCTCGACACGCTGAAGATCCGCGACGCGGTGACAGCCAGGCACAACATCGTGCCGGCCCCGGTACCGCTCGGGCCGGGCGAATACGAGATCAACATCTACCCGCTCAGCGAGGTCCTCGCGAACACGAATCTGCGCAACGCGGGCCCGGTCATTCCGGCGCTGCAGGTACCTGTCGCCGTCACGGCCACCATTTCGGCGAACACGCCGAACGCGGCAGCCGCCCAGGCGCTGGTGACGTTCCTTCAGGGGCCGGCGATCGAAACGGCCCTGAAGGGAAATGGCTTCCGTCGCTAAATAGGACCGAGGCAGCCGGGTCCTTTCGGACCCGGCCAAGCCGGGTCCTTTCGGACCCGGCCCACGAAGGAATCCGCCTCAGCGCGCGCTGGCGCTGTGGTCGTGGCGCGTGCAGCTCGAGCACTTACAGCCCGAGTACGAGACGAAGGCCGCCCTCGAGATCCTTCATCGGCTGACCTCGGAGCCGGCCGGCGCGTTCAGCAGGAAGTCGCGGTCGACGGTAATGAGCTGCGAGACGTTGGCGACCGAGTCCTCGGAAGCCCGGACAGGCGGCTCTCTTCAGTGGCATAGACCGCATCGAGTCGGGCCGTGACTTCGCGGCTTCGGTGCTTCGCGACGTAATCGGCCAGTGCCGTGGCATATAGCCGGCTACGAGAGACGCTCAGGCGCTTCCCGAGCGTCTCGGCGGATTCAAACAGTTCGTCGGGAATGGACAGCGCAACCTTCATACCGAAGTATTACCCCGGTATGTGCACCGGGAACAAGCTGCCCAGGCGCCACGGCCGGCACCTCGATGTTCGCCGCCACGACGGCGGCGCCATCACGGACGCGGTTCGAGGATGGCCATGCGGCCAAGCAATGCGCCTCGACGGCTCCTCCCGCGTGTTACCATCCGCGGGCCAAGGTGTGTGGCCGAGCTCTGGGATGGTTCGGCCGCCGGTTGCTCGCCGTTTGCGGCGACTGCCTGTTGGCGATCCAATCAAGTTGAGTAGGGCATCAGGGGGCTATATGCGACCTGTCTATCTGACTGCATTTGTTGGGACCTTCTGCCTGGTCTCGCTGGCATCGGCGCAGGCCCCGTCGGTACCTCAACCCGACAGCGTCTTTCTCGAAGAGCTCACCTGGATGGAGGCCCGCGAGGCGATTGCTGGCGGCAAGACAACCGTCATCATACCGACTGGTGGTACCGAGCAGAACGGTCCGCATATTGTACTCGGGAAGCACAACTACCTGGTGAAGTACAAGGCTGGAGAAATCGCGACGCAGCTCGGGAATGCGCTTGTCGCCCCGGTAGTCGCCTACGTGCCTGAAGGCGAAATCGACCCGCCCACCGGCCACATGCGCTTCGCCGGAACGATCACGACACCGCAGGACGTGTTCGCCAAAGTGCTCGAGTACGCCGCGCGCAGTTTCAAGCAGCACGGATTCCTCGATATTGTCCTCATCGGCGACAGCGGAGGTAACCAGGCAGGACAACAACTCGTTGCTGAGGCGCTGAACAAGGAATGGGCTGCCACCAACGTGCGCGTCCATCACATCACCGCCTACTATCCTGGACGAGGGGACGATTGGGTGGTCAGCCAGGGCGTCAGTGCCGCCGACGTCGGCTCACATGCGGGCACACACGACACATCGAGCCTCATGTACCTCAATCCCTCGATGTTGCGATTCGACAGGATGCGGCCTGGAATGTCTGGAGATGGGCAGGGTCACATCGGTAACCCCGGCAAGGCCACTGCGTTGTTCGGCCAGCATATTCTCGAGATGCAGGTCGATGATGCCGTCAAGCAGATTCAGGGGCTGCGCGTGAGCAGCCGCCGCTGAGCACAGCTCTTCGCGGCAAGCGAGGCGCGGCATGACCACGCGCTGGATCGGTTCTGTCAAATGGCAGCCCGCGCCGATGCGCATTGCGTGAGCCGGTCCTCCAAGAACGCAGTACCACACGAGAGTGACGACCTTCGGCCAGAGTACGACCTGTCCAAAGCTGACCGGTGGCGTCCGAGGCAAGTACTACGAGCGCGCGACAGCTGGCACGACGCTGGTACTGCTGGATCGGGATGTCGCCGCTGCATTCCCGGATGGCCAGACGATCAACCAGGCGTTGAGAGCCTTGATCAAGATTGCTCACTCGCAGGTTCGTACGACGAGCTCAGGGGAGACGCTGGCCAACACCACGTTGCAGCCGACGACCCGCGCCAGAAGGCCTCGAGTAAAACGCGGAAACGGGCGCGCGCGGCTCGCGGCTGAGCGCGATCGTTGGGCCGACGACGAGAAGGTCCAGTTCGAGACAAAAGGAACTGGTTTGCGGGGACCAGGATCGGGCGCGGACACGTGCGTCTGCCGGTCGCGCGAAGTAGAACAGTCCCGAGCGCGCGGCTCAGCGCGCGCTCGCGCTGGTGGTCGTCGTGCGGCGTGTCAGCAGATCCCAGTGTTCTCCCGCTCGAGTGACGATGGCCTGGACATCGTCGCCCAGGAGATATCCGTCTTTCACGAGGGCGGCCGCCGCGTCGCGCACGAGCGTTAGGTACTGGTCGCGCGACCGGTAGCGTTCCTCCACGGAGAGACGGGGATCGCCGGTCCGCTCCCGCTCGGCCTTCGTGCTCGCAAAGGGCACATATCCGCCGATCAGCGGGAAGAACTGTTCGGTGCCGCCGATGGCATTGCTTCGGAAGTTCCAGCCGGTGTAGGTGCCCAGTGGCACCGCAATGTCGGGAAGCCGAAGACCGGCCATTGGATTTCCGTCGCGATCGACCTGGGGCACGAGCAGCGGCAACGGCGCGCCCGCCCCTCCATCGCGCGTCAGCAGGCGGTTCGGCCCACGAACGCCCGCAAACGCGGTGCGCGGCGAGGCCACGCCAGAGAGAGTCGGAAACGCAATGTCCGTCGCGCGCACGAGCGTGCCGTCTTGCAGGCGCGGGTACCGGCTCGGAGGCGGTGCGGTTCCCTCGCGCACCCATTTCTCCATGGCCACCAGCAGCGCGCGCAGCGACAGCTTGAGGTCGTACGGATTGTCCGCAAGCTGGCCGTTGGTGGCTGCTGGTGGGAACCGTCCGATGTTGTGCGGCGCGCCGGCAAAATGATACAGGCGCACGTTCGGTGGCGGCGCCACGTCCTTCGAGCCGTCCGGCGTGGTGTGGCTCAATGCGACGCCACGCTCCCAATACTCGGTGTCCGAGTACGTGTAGAAGATCTTGGACTGGTGCTCGCCGGCACGCGCGTTCTCGAGTAGGCCATCCTCGACGCCTGTTACTGGATCGCGCTGCTTCCTGTCCGAGAAGGGGAAGTGCGTGGCTGTTTCCATCAGCAGCGATGTCGGAGTGGACCAGCGTTGATTCAGCAGCACGCCCGCCGCGCCGCCAATGTGCGGCATCACCGCGTCGAACACCTGCCGGTTGCGCTCGTCGGCGTTGAAGCCCTCATAGAGAAAGTCCCGGAGCCAGCGCCCGGTCTGCGACGAGCCGAACGCCATGGTGTGCCTGGCGGTGACCGCGGCGTCGGGCGCGTACCGGACCCACGCAGCCGTATCGCGCACGGCGGCGAATCCCAGCCCGGCCACCGGCGGATTCACGGCCAGGTACGCAAGCTCGTAGGTCTGACCGGGCTCGAAGCCACCCTCCAGCGTGACCGTGTTCCCGGCGAGCGACCATTTCTCGCGCGGCACCGTGACCCAATCGGCGCCGAGCGCGCGGCGCGCTTTGAGCGTGTTTCGCGGCGAGGCGGGATCGCTCGGCGTGTAGCCCACCAGGTCGCCGACGGTGGTGGCATTTCGATTGTTCGGCGTGAACCGGGCGCTGACCAGGCCGGTGACGCCGGCGGCGGCGGGCACGTTGACGCGAATGGCGCCCTCGCGCCGCGCGTCGAACTCCCACCCGACCTGCACGATCGTGTAGCCGCGGCTGAGGAGAAATCCGTCGCCGGCTTCCCCTTCGGGCGTGTTCGTCACCGGTCCGCTGAAGACGTTGAGCGCCACCGTGCCGCCGCGATTCACGATGTCGAACAGCGCGATCCCGTTTCCCCGGCCCGGATCGCGCGGCCGGAAAATCGCCAGGTCGGCCGACATCTCGATCTTGCCGGCGCCATTCTTCGGCGCCTTGTCGAGATCGGCGATGACCTGATTGCGCGCGTTGGCTGGATCGATCAGGAAGTAGATTGTTCCGGCGAGACGTTCGTACGGACCCACCGATCCAAAAGAGTGGCCACCCGCCACATCCCGGCGTGACGTCATCTCGACGCGCGAGACCTCGGCGCTGACGAGCGCCGGCACCATCAACGACGCAACCATGAAC
>JBOGIR010000504.1:0-5393 GCA_050742335.1 Vicinamibacterales bacterium
TGAAGTAGGCGAGCGTGTAGCTCGTGGAGAGCTGCCAGTTGTCGCTGTACCGCTTCGTGAACGTGAAGTCGGTGCCGTAGTAGTTCGACCACCCCGCCAGCCACTCGAAGTTGATCGTGCCCCAGTCCGGGAACGGGCGCCGGCGGACGTCGGCGAACGGGTAGTTGGCGCCGGTCGCGGGGTTGTACGACAGGTTCCCGTTGGTCGAGCTCTCCTCGCGCCGCCCTCCGGTGTAGTTGAAGTTCACCTCGACGACCGCAACGTTGCCGAGCTGCCGCTGCACGCCCGCTCCGGCCTGATGGCTGTACTGCGACGGACGGCCCACGTAATTGATCTCCTGCACAAGCGACCGGTACGAGCAGCGAGGCGCCGAGCGGTTGACGTCGCAGGCGTTCCGCAGCGCCTGCTCCCACGTCGGCTTCGGCCCGCCCCACTCTCCCTCCGGACTTGGCCCCGTGCCGTGCCAGTTCGGCACGAAGTCCGCCCGGCCGTCCGGGAAGATCTGCTCCTCGAACCGCGGACATTCCGTTGTCTCGGTCGAGCACCGGTAGCTGACCGACTGCTGCACGCCGTCGTTGGGCTGAAAGGCGAAGAAGAGCCCATAGCCGCCACGCAGGACGGTCCGATCGTCGAGGCGCAGGTTCATGCCCAGCCGCGGCGCAAAGTTGGCCTTGTCGCGCGGCAGACCGCCCGGCAGCCACGGCCGGAACTCGAGCTTCTCCGAGTTCGGGTCGCTGTCGAAGTCGTAGCGCACACCGAGGTTGAGCGTGAGGCGGTCGTTCGTCCGCCAGTCATCCTGCACCCACCCCGCGAACAGGTGCCGCGTCACGTCGTAGGCATGCTCCGTACTCGACTTCATGTGGAACACCCAGCGGGTGATCGGCGTCAGCGGCTGGAGGTTCCACGTGGACGGGTCGTTGAAGACGGGAAACAGCGCCTCCAGATTGGCCGGCACGGGCCCGCCCAGGGCGTCCACCTCGCCCATGCACCGGAGGCACCAGCGGAAGTCGTTGTAGAAGCGGAAGTACTCACCGCCCATCTTCACGTCGTGGCGGCCACGCCAGTCGTACGACGTCGTGAAGTCGTCGCGGAGGCTGGCCGTATTCTGAATGATGTGCAGGGGGTTAGTGCCGATGCTGAAGCCGCGCAGGTTGATGAGCACCGATCCGCCGTCGAGCACCGGGGAATATGGCACGGGACTCTGCCCCTTCCAGGTCAGGACGGCGGAGCTGTCGCGCCGTTCGTAGGCGGTCGCGCCCCCCTTGATTTCGTTGACCGACCGGTTGCTGAGGACCTGCGTGAAGGTGGTCTGGTACTGGCTGGCAATCCGCCCGTGCTTCCGCATGTTGATCGGGTGGGCGGCCGCGCTGCCGCCCATTTGTACGTGGAACCAGCGATGGTAGCCCGACACCCTGCCAGAGAGCCGGGTCGACGGCGTCACCTGATAGTCGACACGTCCAAGCGGTACGTGCGCGCGGTCGGTGAGCGCGATATCCCTGTTGAACGTTGGATAGGGGGTTTCGTACACGAACGTCTTCGGCTCGCGCTCGTACCCGTAGCTGCCGAAGAAGTGCAGCCGATCGCGGATGATGGGTCCGCCGAGCGTGCCGCTCGTCTGCTGGTTCGAGTAGGGCAGCACGCGGTTGGCTACGAAGTCCTTCGCGTTGAACTGGTCGCTGCGGAAGTAGCCGCCGACCGTGCCGGCGAAGGCGTTCGTGCCCGACCGCGTGATGGCGTTCACCACCATCCCCGTCGAGCGCCCGAGACTCGCGTCGAACCGGTTCTGGATCACCTGGAACTCCGCGATCGCGTCACGGCTCCACTGCGGCGGCTCGCCGTCGACGGCGGAGTGGTAGACGGTCGTGACAGACTGGCCGTCCACGTTGGTCTGCGAGTAGCCCTGGCGATTCTGCACCAAGCCGCCCGACTCGTTGCGGCGCGCGCCAGGCGCCAGAAGCGCCAAGTCCATCCAGTTGCGGCCGTTGATCGGCAGCTCGGCCGTCTGCGCCGGATCGATGTTGGTGCCCACCGAAGACGCTGTGGTGTCGATGAGCGGCGCCTCGCCCGTCACCGTCACGGTCTCCTGCAGCGCCGCGGGCGCCAGCTGGAGAGTGATCGGGAGCTGCTGCCCCAGCAAGAGCTGGATGCCCGTGCGCGTCACTGTCTGAAACCCCGACAGCTGCGCCGTCACCTGATAGCTCCCGACGCGGACCGGCATGCGAAAACTGCCGCTCGCATCGGTCACGGTCTCAAATCTGTTGCCCGTGGCCTCGTTGACGGCAGTGACGGTGACGCCGGGCAGCACACCGCCCGTCGTGTCCGCGACGCTGCCCATCAGCATGGCTTCCAACGCCGCCGTCTGTGCCTGGCTCACCGCCGGCCACGCAGCGATCAACGCGATCGCGAGCAGCCAGCCGCCGATACTCGGTCTTCTCATAGCGCCTCCTCTGTCCCGAATTCCCTGCAAAAGGTAACAACGAACGAGGACGACGAAAGAATGAACCGGCGAGAGGGAAACGTATTCTAGGACCCGCGCCGCGACCCGTCAAGGATTCCCAAAGAACAAGAGCGGCGTTTCGTGCCGACCGTAATTGCCTTACTTGCCGGCCGCCTTCTGAACGCTCGGCGGCACCGGCATGACGACGTACGGGTTGTAGGTGTTCGTCTTGTCGATCGTCAGGTCGAGGACCGTCTGGCCATCCACCGTCTGCACGACCCGCCGCGGCATGAAGATGTCGGCCTTGTAGTCCGACTCGTTCAGATCGGCATACTCCGAGTAGGTGGCGACGTAGGCGCGCCCCGCAAAGGTCACGTCCACGCGCGCGGGGCGATACATCGCATCGAGCGTCACCTTCATCGGGGTGCCATTCAGCTCGCCGACCACCATGTTGACCGTCTGCTCGGGCTTGCCGTTGACGAGCGGGAAGGTGACGACGGTACGGCTGTTTTCGACCGTGATCTTCGCCTGGTCGCCTGCAGCGCGGGCGGCCTTGACAGCGCCCATCGGCGACATCCAGAGCCGAAGGAGCCGCTGGGTGACGGTGTCCATCGCCGCGACGGCGCTGCCCCACCCCGGTTCGAGACCGCCGCCGATCTTGTCGATCTCATTCCAGGCGTAGGTGCCGCTCACGACCTGGATCTGGCGGTCACCAGTGGCGCTCACGAGCTCGACGCGCATGCCGGGAAAGTCGTACGCGAACTGCACATAGAGGCTCTTGAGCTGCACCTCGGGGCTCACGCCCTTCGCGGTGACCTCGCGGCGCGTGCCGCGGCCCCACGCTTCCAGCGTCATCGCCGAGTCGAGCTCGTTGACCGTGCGAAGCATGCCGAGGCTGTTCGCCATGTTGTAGAAGGTCTTCGTGCGGTCGGTTTCCTGCGCCCGGGCGTCCGTCGCGGCGAGCATCAGCGCCATGACCATCACCCCGCATCCTGCTACGTACCGTGCCATCCACGCCTCCAAAACCCAATGTACCGATAAGAATTTACGAATTGACGAATTTACGGATCGACGAATTGGGCGTTCGTTCGCGAATTGCAATTCGTAAATCCGTAAATCCGTAAATTGGACAATTCAATATTGCTGATTAGCCGCGCTCGCGCGTGACCATGTGCTGCAGATCGCGCTCGACGCACGGCAGCGGTTCTTCGACTTCGCCCATCGGGTCGGCATTGAGCAGCCGGGTCTGCTGCGCCATCTTCCATGGCTGCAGCAGGAGGGAGTCGGTGACCTCTGCCTCCCACGTGAGCGTGTTGCCGACGCGGCGCATCCGCTCGGTGACCTTCTTGTCAGGACTCGTGTACCAACCCGGCCATCCGAGCCACTCGAGGCCGTTGAAGTCAACCGACGAAATCACCAGCGTATCGCCTTCCCAGCGTCCCACCGAGTGCCCGAACCAGGTGCCGAGCCACTGCTCCTCAGGCGGATGCGAACGACCGTCGATGTAAATCCGGCGGAGGTGCAGCGGATAGATGAAGATCATGTGGCGGTCGGTCTGCACGATCTCCTGCGGTATCCCTATGCGGGGCACGCCTGCCGGCATGCACAGGAAGTCTGGGTCCGGTGCCTGCAGCGAATGCCCGTGGATGTCATTGAACTGCACCTGCTGCCAATGGGAAGGCTTGTACCAGGGACGCGTCTCGCGCGGGAACACACGCAGGCGGACGCCGGCGTCGCGCTCGAAGTCCACCGCGGTTCCAGTGCGGCTGCGCAGGACGTTGGTAAAGTTGCCGCTGGCCTGGTCGAGCGCGGCCGGCGGATTCGCTCCCCTCGGGCGCGTCGCGACCCACAATCCGGTGAAGTCCGGCACCCCGTCGGCCCTCTTCGGCGTCGGCTTCGACGCCGCTTCCTTCAGAGCGGCCGCTGACGGCTGACCGCCGCCAAAACCACCGCCAAAACCCTGCGCGGCGAGGTCTGCAGAGGCCAGTGAGACCGCAGCCACCAACGCACCAACACTGCCGATGACACACCGCTGCTTCATGACGTGAACGCTCCTCTTCACCTGCCGGCCGCCTTCTGCACGCTCTCCGGAACCGGCATGAGAACGTACGGATTGTAGGTGTTGGTCTTCTGAATCGTGAGGTCCAGTACGGCCTGTCCATCAACCGTCTGGGCGATCCGTGCGGGCATGTACACGTCGGACTTGTAGTCGGCCTCGTTCAGGTCGCCATAGTCGGCATAAGTCGTCACGTAGACCCGGTCCCGATACCGGACCTCGACCCGCGCGGGGCGATAGAGCGAGTCCAGCGTGACCTTGACGGGGGTCCCCTCCAACTGGCCGACGACCAGGTTCGCTGTCGTCATCGGCTTGCCGGCCGTGAAGGGAAAGGTCAGCACGACGGCCCCGTTCTCCACAGTGACTTGCGTTTTTGCGCCCGCTGTGGCGGCGGCCTTATAGAGACCGATCGGCGTCGTCCAGAGACGGAGGAGCCGGTCGGTCACGGTGTCCATCGCGGGCACGGCGCTTCCCCAGCCCGGCTGGAGTCCGCCCCCGATCTTGTCAATCTCGTTCCAGGCAAACGTCCCGCTGACGACCTGAATCTCCCGCTGGCCGTCCGCACGTGTGATGTCCACACGCATGCCAGGAAAGTCGTAGCCGATTTGTCCGTACACGCTTTTCAGCTGAACTTGGGGACCGATCCCTTTCGGAGTGACCTCGCGCATGGTGCCGGTGGCCCAGAACTCGATGGCGAGCACCGAGTCCTCATTCTGGTTGCCCCGGAGGAGGCCGAGGCCGATCGGCTTGCGGAAGCCGCCGCCGCCACCCGCCATCCTGAACAGGACCTGCTTCAGGTCGGTGGTCTGCTGCTGCGCGTCGGTCGCCGGCGCTGCCATGACCACCGCCATCGCAATGGCTGCTGCGTACCTTCGCATCCGCCCCTCCTCAGTCCTAGTG